>CAMATW010000001.1 GCA_945861305.1 Bordetella parapertussis
GCCGAGGTGCGCAATGTCTGTCGTCGCTCAGGCGTTCAGATCGGCACCATCGACGCATTGCTGATTCAACTGTGCGGCCGCCATGATTTAACGCTGCTGTCAGCGGACAAGGATTTTTCAAACGCTGCTGCATTTGTGCCCTTCAAACTTTGGGCAAGAAAATGAGTCGGACTAGTTCAAAGCCATGCTCAAACGCCGGCGGTACTTGGAGATCAACTCGGCCTGAGGGTCTTGCTGGGCAGCAGCTTTGCCCGTCAGTTCGATGCCACCGGCTGATTTGCCAGGCACGGCGGCTTCGCCCTTGGCCTTAGGTGGTGTCAGCAACTCCAAAATAGCCACGATGTTTTTGCGTGCGGCTTCTTCACTCCAAGCTTTGTCGCGCATGACAATTTCCAGCAACTCGTCCATAGCCGCAGTCCACTCAGCGGCGGCCATCAGCAAACGCGCTTTGGCCAAGCGGGTATCGAAGTCGCGTTTGTTTTGTGCGATCAAGTCGTCGAACTGCTGCAAGGTCCAGTGGGCACGCTCGTCGGTATTGGCGAAATGCAGCGCCTCACCCCAGTGTTGCAGGGCATCAAATCGCAGTTGCAGGGGAATTTGAGCCAAGGCAGGTGCCAAGGCGGCTTGGGCTTGGTCCAACTCGCCCATGGCCATGAGCAATTTCACATAGTCATAACGTGCATCGTCATTGGCGGGGTTGATGGCCAAGGCCTCTTGCAACTGAGCCAAAGCTGAGCCCGTGTCGCCTTGCGCCAGCAAGGCCTCGGCTTCGCTCAAGTCTTCCTCGGCAATCAACTCTCCCTCACTTGGCAGGTGTTTGTCCAAAAACTCGCGCACCTTGCCCTCGGGTAACGCGCCCATAAAGCCGTCTGCTGGCTTGCCGCCGATCATCAACACACAGGTGGGAATGCTGCGAATACCAAAGGCTTGGGAAAGCGGTTGCTCGTCATCGGAATTGATCTTGACCAGCTTAAAACGACCACCGTAGTCGACCTCCAATTTTTCCAGCACAGGGCCAAGTGACTTGCATGGGCCGCACCACGGCGCCCAAAAGTCTACCAACACAGGCACTTGTGTGGAAGCAGCAATGACTTCCTCTTCAAAATTTGCAACGGTCACATCAATCATGGGGCGGGTTCCAAGGGGAATAAAATCTATTTTCTCTTAAACGCCAAGCTTACCCGCAGTTCACTCTGCCCCCATCTTATGAACCCTGTTCTCGTAGGTGTACTCATGGGCTCCAGCTCCGACTGGGACACCATGCAACACGCCTCGCAAATCTTGCAAGACTTTGGTATCACCTTTGAAGCCAAAGTCGTGTCTGCCCACCGCATGCCCGACGATATGTTTGCCTACGCCCAAAGCGCACAAGCGCGAGGACTGCGCGTCATCATCGCCGGAGCGGGCGGTGCCGCCCACTTGCCTGGCATGTTGGCCGCCAAAACCACGGTGCCTGTGTTGGGTGTGCCGGTCCCCAGCAAACATTTGCAAGGCGTCGACTCTCTGCACAGCATTGTGCAAATGCCCAAAGGCGTGCCAGTGGCTACTTTTGCGATCGGTGCCGCGGGTGCGGCCAATGCGGCTTTGTTTGCGGTGGCCATGCTGGCCCATGGCAACCCCGCCTTGCAAAGCGCCTTAGACGCTTTTCGATCCCAACAAACCGCGGCCGCACGCGCCATGACCGTGCCCCCCGCCGCGTGAAGCCCTTGTTGCCTAGCGCCACCTTGGGCGTGTTGGGCGGCGGTCAATTGGGTCGAATGTGGAGCCACACCGCTCAAGCCATGGGCTTTCGCACTGCAGTCCTCGACCCCGACCCGCACAGTCCCGCCGGTTTGATCAGCCATGTGCATGTATGTGCCGACTACCTCGACCCCACGGGGCTGGCCAACATGGCGGCGCAGTGCCAAGCCATCACCACCGAATTTGAAAACGTGCCTGCTGAGGCTTTGCGTCAACTCGGTTTAACGCTGCCTTGTGCGCCCAGCGCCGAGCCGGTGGCGGTGGCGCAAGACCGCGCCCTAGAAAAGGCGCACTTTGTGAAATGCGGCGTACCGGTGGCACCGCACGCGGTTTTGCAAAGCCTTGACGATCTCAACCAAGTGAACGCCGCCCTGCTGCCAGGCATTTTGAAAACCACCCGCATGGGCTACGACGGCAAAGGACAGGTGCGCGTAGCAACCTTAGCCGAGTTGGCCGCGGCTTGGCAGCAACTGCAATGCAATGGTCCAACAGTCTGTATTTTGGAAAAGCGCTTACCCTTGGCCGCCGAGTGTTCTGTGGTGCTAGCACGTAGCTTTAATGGACACATGGTGCATTTGCCGCTACAAATCAATTTGCACCGTGACGGCATCTTGGCGGTCACCGAGGTGTTTGAACAAGCATTGCCTGCCGCCACCGAACAACAAGCTTTACAGGCTGCCTATGAGGTGGCTCGCGGCTTGAACTATGTGGGTGTTTTGTGTGTGGAGTTTTTCGTGCTTCAAGACGGCCTCGATCGAGATGCTCTGGGCCCCTTGGTGGTCAACGAAATTGCGCCGCGTCCCCACAACAGCGGCCACCACAGCATCGACAGTTGCGATGTGTCGCAGTTCGAGTTGCAAGTGCGTTGCATGGCGGGTTTGCCACTGGTGGCGCCACGCTTGCACAGCGCCAGCGTCATGCTGAATTTGTTGGGCGACCTGTGGTTTGCCAGCGGCGCAGAGGCCATCGATCCTCCTTGGTCGCAGGTGCTGGCTTTGCAGGGTGTGCATTTACACCTGTATGGCAAAACCGAGGCCCGTATGGGTCGCAAGATGGGTCACCTCACCATCACCGCCGCCACGCCAGCCGCCGCAAAAGCGCTTGCCCTACAGACTGCGGCTTTGCTGGGCATTGCTGCGTGGTGAGTAATTTGTCAGACCAGGTGAGGCAAGCTGCGCTTGCCTTGTCGCGGGGCGAGTTGATCGGCTTGCCAACGGAAACCGTGTATGGCTTGGCAGCTGACGCTTTGAACCCCAAGGCTGTGGCAGCCATCTTCAGTGCCAAGGGCCGCCCCGCTGATCATCCGCTCATCGTGCATGTGTCAGACGCAGCGCAAGTGGCTTTTTTTGCCAGCAGTGTGCCGGTTTTTGCAAGCCGTTTGATGGCAGCTTTTTGGCCTGGCCCACTCACCCTCATCCTCCCCCGCTTGGCTGGCTTAGCTGACAGCGCCGCCGGTGGCCATGCAACGATTGCGCTTCGCTGCCCCTCGCACCCGATGGCGCTTGCGCTGTTGCAAGCGGCGCTGGATTTGGGTGTTCAAGGTGTTGCCGCACCCAGCGCCAATTTATTTGGCCGTGTCAGCCCCACTACCGCTGCACATGTGCGTGAGGCTTTTCCAGATTTGCTGGTGCTTGATGGTGGCGCCTGCGATATTGGTATTGAGTCGACCATCGTTGATTGCAGCCGTGGGTCTCCCGTGCTGCTGCGACCCGGCATGTTGAGCCAATCGCAACTCAGCGCAGCTTGTGGTGTGCAGGTGCTGAGTGCAGCTTCGCATTTGGCAGACCCAGGGCCTGAGACAAGCCCCGCCTCCCCTGGCACCTTGGCCTCGCACTATGCGCCTCGCGCACGTTTGCTGCTCCTGAGTGCTGAACAGATGGCATTTCGTTTGCCAACTGCAGGTGATTCCCTGGCAGTATGGGCGCGCAGTGATTTGGCGATCCCTTCGGGTGTGCGCTGCTTGTCCATGCCCACCGATGCTGCTGCTTGCGCCCACGATTTGTTTGCGCAACTGCGCGCCATTGATGAACTTGGGGTTCAAGAGATTTGGGTGGAAACCCCGCCCTTGGGCGAAGCATGGGACGGAATTCGAGACAGGCTAGAACGTGCTTCGACTTGAAGTCATTGCCAAATTATTTGGGATCTGACCCCGATTGTTCCGAGTGTTTTTCGCGGGCCAAGACATAAATGGTAAGCACAATACACAGCGAGCCCAACACATCAAGCCAGCCAAAGGCAACGTTCAGCCACAACACCGACACCAAAGCAGCAGAGAGCGGCTCGGCGCAGGCCAATAAACTCGTGCGCTGTGGCCCAATGGTTTTGACGGCCAGCAAATAGCAATAAAACGGCACCAAGGTGCCAAGCACCACGATGAACAGCACGGCCAAGTAAGTGCCGCTGTCCCAAGTGCCAGAAATATGCCAAGGCTGGCTCCAGCCGACAAAGGCCAAACCACCGATCAACATGCCCCAACCGACCACCACAGCTGAATCGTGGCGCTTGAGCAAAGACAGGGGTTGCACGGTGTAAAAAGCCAATGCCAGCGCCGAGGACAAACCCCACAGCAAGCCCTCGAGGCTGATTTGTAACACGCCTATTTCGCCGTGCGTGACCAACAACACAGTTCCCACCAAGGCCAGCACGATGGCGGCGAGTTCATGCCGCGTTGGCCAGCGCTTGTGCGCAACGGTCAGGTAAACCGCAATCACTGTGGGCCCCAGATATTGCAGCACCGTGCCTACTGCGGCGTTGGAATGCTCAATCACTGCGAAATAGGTGTACTGCACGCCCAACATACCCAGCACACCAAAGGCCAGCAATTGCTTGACTGAATATGTTGTTTGCCAAATGGCAAGCACTTGGGAAGGGTTGCGCAGACTGGCATAAGCCAGCAACAAGACACCGGCGATCAACAAACGCACCGTCACCAGCCAGTCGATGCTGATGCCTTTTTGCTCAAAAACATACTGCGCGCAAGCCCCTGAGACGCCCCACAGACTGGCGGCAAACACCGCCAAGCCAGCACCCGCCGAGTGCTCGCTGAATTTAATTGGGATCTGAGCCCGATTAATTCTCACTTGCCAGCGGTCCAGTCGATGAGAGCATCCATCACGGGCCGCGCTTGGTGAGCATTTTGGTGGTTAACCATGGCCACCAGCACATAGCGCTGGCCTTGCGCTGCGTCGACATAACCGGCCACGCCCATCACGTCGCGCAAACTGCCGGTTTTCAAATGCGCCGACGCAATGCTTTTGCTGCGCTTTAAGGTGCCGTCCACGCTGGTGAGCGGCAACGAGGCCATCAATTCCGGCATAAAGGGCTGCAGCCACACCCATTGCAACAAAGCCGCCATCGCTTGCGGCGTGATACGCGCTTCACGGCTAAGGCCTGAGCCTTTGTCCATGAATGGTGGCTCTTGACCAAACCGCTCACGCCACCACGCATCGATAACAGTTTTGCTGTTGGCCGCATTGCCTAGACCCCGCTGCTGCAAGCCCATCGTTAAAAACAATTGATCGGCCATCACGTTGTTGCTGAACTTGTTGATGTCACGCACCACCTCGGCCAAGCTAGGCGATTCATGCGACCACACAGGCTTGAGGTGGGCAGGCATAGCGCCTTCGCGCAACGTGCCGCTGAGTTGACCGCCCAGCTGCAACCACATGCCGTGGATGGCGCGGGCCGCGAACTGTGGCGGGTCGGCATACGCCACCGGCCACACTTTGTCTGAGCAGGCCATTGGGTAGGCGCCTGCAAAACCGATGCGCAAGGGGTTTTGAAAATCGGCTTTAACGCTGGCGCGGTAGTCACTGCAATCGGCATTGGAGAGCGGCACGCTGGCTTGAACCTGTACCCCTGCCAACGGCGGCTCGACATGCACCCGCGCCACTTTGTTGGCTGCATCGGGCACAAAGTGCAGCAAAAATGATTTGTAGCCCAACAGCAGCGCGTCTGGCGAGGCGTTGTAGGGACGCAGCGGCTCGCCATCAAATCCACCGGGGTCTTGGGGCGGCACTTCAAACGCACTGCGGTCTAAAACGATATCGCCTTGGATTTTTTGAATGCCCATGCCTTGCAAGCGGCGCAGGATCAGCCAGACTTGCTCGACCCCGATTTTCGGGTCGCCTTGGCCACGGAAATACACATTGCCTTGCAGCACGCCGTCGCGCACCACGCCATCGATAGCCACCGGCGTTCGCCAGGTGTAGGCAGGCCCTAAGAGGTCCAGCGCCGCGCTGGTGGTGACCAGCTTCATCAAAGACGCGGGGTTACGCTGCACATCGGCTTGGTGCAAAAGTCGCGCTGTTTTGGATGTGCCCGCACCCAAGGGTATGACCACCACGCTTAAAGCCTCGCGGGGGATGGCGGCTTGGCGTAAGGCTTGATCAACTTTAGGTGGCAGGGCTTCAGCCGCCAGCACAGGCGCGCATTCACACCCTAGACCCAATACCAACAACATTGACATAAATATACGCATGGTCTGATTATGAAACCGCAAACGATAGTCAGCACAGATAATGCTCAGATGCCTTTTCTCCTTCATCGCCTGCGCCAGCTGCCCCCGCGCACCCTAGGCGCACTTGCAGCGGTCATCACGGTGCTCATCTGGACCGCCTTCATCGTCATCGCCCGCGCTTCTGCTCAAGGCCATTTGCTGTCGCTTGATATCGCCTGTATGCGCATCGTGGGTGCCAGCGTGGTCTTGCTGCCTTGGGGCTATGTGTGGGTGCGAGGAATGCGCAAGACGCAAGTAGGCGCGAGTTCATTTTTCGGTTTTTCCCCTTTACCTTGGTCCATCACAGTGCGCTGCGGGGTGTTTGGCGGCCTACTTTATGCAGTGATGGCTTACAGCGGTTTCTTTTTTGCGCCTGCTGCGCATGGGTCTGTGCTGATGCCAGGCACTTTGGCTTTGTGGGCCAGCTTATTGGCGATTCCCTTGTTGGGTGAGCGTTTGCACCGCAACCGCTTGCTGGGCCTGGCCTGTATCACCGGCGGCGGGCTGCTGGTCGGCGGCAACAGCTTGCTTCATGCGCTCGACGGCGGCGAGGTCTGGATGGGCGACTTGTTGTTCATGGGGGCGGCGTTTTGCTGGTCCACCTACAGCGTGCTGAGTCGCCGCTATGGTTTGCAAGCCATCCCCGCCATCATTGCCATCACCTGTTTTGCTTTTTTCAGTTTTGTCCCGGCTTATGCGCTGCTGTGCGTCAGCGGTGTGCTGGAAACCCATTTGCTCAGTGCACCGATCAGCGAGGTCTTGTTCCAAGCGGCCTTTCAAGGCGGCGGGTCGGTCGTGATTTCGGGCATCACCTTCACCCAAATGATTCGCTACTACGGGCCGGTTCGCTCGACCATGATCACGTCATTGGTGCCTGGCCTGTCTGCATTGGGCGCTGTCTGGTGGCTGGGTGAGCCGCTGGACTGGCCCCTGATCGCTGGTTTGCTGCTGGTGACCTGCGGCATTTTGTTTGGCGTTCAAAAAGTCGATCAAAGGTGATGCGGTGAAAGTTCTTGCCATCGATTGCAGCACCGAACGCATGTCTTTGGCGCTTTCTGATGGCGACCAGCGCTGGACGCATGAGGGTGCGGGTGGTGCGCAGGCCTCCGCCGCCTTGATACCCGCCATCATGGGCTTGCTGGATAAAGCGCAACTGAGCCTAAAAGAGCTGGATGCGATTGCTTTTGGCCGAGGCCCGGGCGCCTTCACCGGCTTGCGCACCGCATGTGCGGTGGCGCAAGGCTTGGCTTTGGGAGCCGCCTTGCCGCTGTTACCCATCGACACACTGCTGCTGCTGGGCGAAGCCGTTCGGGTGCACTCACCAAGGGTCTTGTGTGTACTGGATGCCCGCATGGGTCAGGTGTATGTGGCGGCTTACGCGCACGGCCCAGATGGCTGGCACTGTCTGCAGGCGCCTTACTTAAGCCAACCCGAGGCCTTGGTCTTGCCCGAAGCGTGGCAGGAACAGGGTTTTGTGCTGGCCAGCAACGCTCACGCGACTTACCAAGATGCCTTCGCATCAGCCTTAAGCCAAGGCGGCGTGGCCATGGAAGCTTGGCCGCAAGCCGAGGCTTTGCTAACTGTGGCCGCCCAAGCCTACGCACGGGGTGAAGCCGTGAGCCCTGCCGAGGCCTTGCCGCTGTATGTGCGCGACAAGGTGGCGCTCACCAGCGCCGAGCGCTCAGCTGCAAACGTTTCTCGCAGCGCCTAAACTGTGGCTCCACCATGCGCTTGAAAATGCCCTTTTCCACCACGCCCGACTTTGACAACGTCTACCCCGTGCAAATGACACCTCAACACCTGCCACTGGTGTTGAATGTGGAACAAAGCGCTTACTCACACCCTTGGACACAAGGCAATTTTGTCGACTCCATCGCCTCGGGTTACCACATGCCGGTATGGTTTCAAGACCAACATCTGCTGGGCTATTTGGTGGCCATGCGTGGTGCTGATGAATTGCATTTACTCAATATCACCGTGGCCCCTGGGTTTCAGCGACGTGGCTGGGGCAGCCATATGTTGCGCACATTGATCGACTGGTCACGCGAGCGCGGCGTTCACGCCATATGGCTTGAGGTACGCGCCAGCAACCATGCCGGCATTGCTTTGTACCAAGCCCATGGTTTTGACCTGCAGGGTGAGCGCAAAAATTATTACCCCTTGTCTTCTAACCAACGCGAAGACGCGGTGGTCATGGGCTTGCAATGGTGAAGGCTTTGGCATGACGCTGTCTTTGGATGCCCGACAACACGCCATGCTGGCCGCTATGGGGGTTCGCGTGTGGCAGCCCAACGCTGCGGTGGAGCAAGTGCCTCAATCCGCAACCCCGCCCGCAGCACCCTCCTCACCCGCGACAACCGCGGTTGCGCTGAAAGCTTTACCTGAGGGTTTGGCCGATATGGGCTGGGCAGCGTTGCAAAATGCCGCCAGCCTGTGCCAAGCCTGCAGCCTGTGTGAAACACGCCAACGCAGCATGTTCAGCAACAGTGTTCCCTTGCTTGCATCTTCCCCCACCGATTGGCTCATCATCACCGACCCGCCCAGCGAAGAAGAGGAGCGCAGAGGCGAACTGTTTGTCAACGCCGAGGGTGAATTATTTGACGCCATGCTGCTGGCTTTGGGCATGTCACGCCTTGCCACCAGCGGCCAATTGACCGCAATGGTTGTGCCGGTGCTTAAATGCCGTGTACCTGACGAACGCAACCCCCTTGCGGAGGAGCTGTCGCAATGCCGCGTTTACCTTGAGCGCCAAGTGGCGCTGCTGCAACCGCAAGTCATTGTTGCCATGGGCCGCTGGGCGGTGCAAAGCGTGTTGTCGGCCACCTCTGCAGAACTCGCCACGCAACCCTTGGGCAAACTGCGCGGTCAGGTGCATCGCTTTGCCAACACACCGCTGGTGGTGACTTACCACCCACAGTCTTTGCTGCGCACCCCGCTAGACAAGGCCAAGGCATGGGCTGATTTATGCCTGGCGCACAGCCTCTCTCGCCGGCCATAGCACCGAGGCAATCGCCAACACAATCAGCAAGACTGCCGCCAGGTCTTGCCAATGCAGCTGCTCACCCAACCACCACGCACCGCTGAAAGCGCCCAGCACGGGGATGAACATCACACTCAAGGTGGAAGCCAGCGGCGGCAAATTGCGCGCCAAGATCAGCCAAGCTGGTTGGGCAAAACCAAACACGCCAATCGCGTTGTAGGCAATCGCCCACCACACCCGCTCGCTGGGCATGACCCAAGGGTAGGGCTCAAAGAGCCACGACAACACGCACATCACTGCGGTGGTCAAGCCCGTCATCCAAAACGCCAAGGTGAGGGTGGCGACCGTCGCCGTGGTGTGGCGCATACGTTGTGTGCCATAGCCCCACGATGCGGCCGCCAACAAGATCAGCAGCACACCCAAGGGGTGCCCACTGAGCACGCTCACCTCGTGCCACAGCAGCAACAGCGCTGCCATGGCAGCACTGGCCACACCCAGCCAGCCACGCAGTCGCAATGGCGTATGAAAAAAGAGCACGCCCCACAGCGCTGAAAAAATCGGCATGGTGTAGCCCAAGATGGCGGCGCGGCCACTGGAAAGCGAAGCCAAGGCCACGATGACCAAGCCGTACCACATGAACATATTGAAAAAAGACAGCGTGAACAACTCGCGCCACTGCGCTTTGGGCACATGAAAAGGCACTTTCATGCGCCACAGCACCAAGCCAAGGACCGGCCAACCCAACAGCAGGCACCAAGTGCGAAAGGTCAGGGGTGGGTAGCCGCTGACGCCCATTTTCATAACGGGCCAGTTGCTGCCCCACACCAAAGTGAGGAAAACCAGCATCAGCAGGTGTTGGCGAGAGAGTCTAGGCATGCGGCAATGCTACTGGCTGCGCCCTTTCTACAATGGGCCATGACTTTTTTGGAACAACTCGCCGCCACCCAAGCCACGAACCAGTCTTTGCTGTGCGTGGGATTGGACCCCGAACCCAGCAAATTCCCTGCCCATTTAGGGCAAGATGCCTCGCATATCTTTGATTTTTGCGCCCACATCGTCGACGCCACCCACGATCTGGTGTGCGCCTTCAAGCCCCAGATCGCCTACTTTGCGGCGCACCGCGCTGAAGCGCAGTTGGAGCGATTGATCGCGCACATGCGACGCACAGCGCCGCATGTGCCCATTGTTTTGGACGCCAAACGCGGCGACATCGGCAGCACCGCAGAACAGTACGCCATCGAAGCCTTCGAGCGCTATGGCGCAGACGCTGTGACGCTCTCCCCCTTCATGGGCTTTGACTCAGTGGCACCCTATTTGAAATACCACGGCAAAGGCGCGTTTTTGCTATGCAGGACCTCCAACCCAGGGGGCGACGACCTTCAAAACCAACGCTTGGCGGGCTTGGCGGGTGAGCCACGCTTATTCGAGCATATCGCCGAACTCGCCCAAGGCCCTTGGAACCTCAACGGCCAGCTGGGCTTAGTGGTGGGCGCCACCTACCCCGAAGAGATTGCCCGTGTGCGCCAGATCGCGCCTTCCCTGCCCTTGTTGATCCCGGGGGTGGGCACCCAAGGCGGCGACGCCAAGGCCACGGTCAAGGCCGGCTTGACACCCACTGGCCCCATCATCGTTAATGCATCCCGTGCGGTGCTGTACGCCTCAAAAGGGGAAGATTTTGTGCATGCTGCCCGTTCTGCGGCCTTGGATTTAAGGCAAGCTTTGAAGCTCCAAATTCTATAAAATTTAGAATTAAAATATTTTCAACAAATATAATATTAAAAAAAATATTTATCATAAAAATTGTATGTCTACGACAGGTTAATACGCTAAAGCCTGAATTACAGTATGTTCACCACTTCTGACAAAAGTGATATGACATGAAAAACAGGAAGTGTCTTGTGCGCTTTTTGGCAAGCGCGAACAAGATTGAAGAAACGTTCTACGAGGCTTTGCCAGACAACGATGACAAATCATTATTGATGGCTTTAACAGTAGCCAATGAAAATGGGGCTCCACTCAACGTATCGCAAGCCATGCAAATGCGCCGTATAGGGTCCCCGGCCAAAAATCATCGAAAAATCAATGATTTGCTTGAGGCGGGCATGATCGATTTAGCCCATGACGCGGGTAACCGGCGCACCAAGTTTTTGATTCCCACGCCAGTGGCAATGAAGATTTTTGATGACCTGGCGCTTGCCCTAGCGCAAGCCAACAGCACCCACTAGGCGTTTCAAGTACCGCCCAGTCATGCTGAGCGGGTTGGCGGTCAGTTCTTCGGGGGTACCAACCGCCACCACTTGACCGCCGCCGCTGCCGCCTTCAGGCCCCATGTCGATGACCCAATCGGCGGTTTTGATCACGTCAAGATTGTGCTCGATCACCACCATGGTGTTGCCGGCTTCTACCAGTTGTTGCAACACTTTGAGCAGCAAATCGATGTCTGCGAAATGCAAGCCTGTGGTGGGTTCGTCCAAAATATAAAGCGTGCGACCGGTGTCACGGCGGGACAACTCCAGCGCCAGTTTCACTCGCTGCGCCTCGCCACCACTGAGGGTGGTGGCTGCTTGACCTAAACGGATATAGCCCAAGCCCACATCCATCAAGGTTTGTAACTTGCGAGCAAGAGCTGGCACTGCCCCCAAAAATGCCAAGGCGTCTTCCACCGTCATGTTCAAAATTTGTGCGATGTTGTGGCCCTTGTAAAGCACCTCCAAGGTCTCACGGTTGTAGCGCTGACCCAAGCAGACATCGCAAGACACGTAAACATCGGGCAAAAAGTGCATTTCCACTTTCACCATACCGTCGCCTTGGCAGGCCTCGCAACGACCCCCCGCCACATTGAAGGAAAAACGTCCTGCGCCATAACCACGCTCTCGCGCCATCGGCACCTCTGACAGCAATTCTCGAAGTGGCGTGAACAAGCCTGTGTAGGTAGCAGGGTTGGAGCGCGGTGTGCGACTAATCGGCGACTGGTCGACGCTGATGACTTTGTCAAAGTTGTACAGCCCGAGGATATCCTCATGGGCCGCCGGCTCATCATGGGCGCGGTGGATTTGCTTGGCCGCGGCCGCATACAAGGTGTCGTTCACCAATGTGGATTTGCCCGAGCCGGAAACGCCGGTGACGCAGGTGAGTAAGCCAACAGGGAATTCAGCCGTGACGTTTTGCAGGTTGTGGCCGCTGGCTCCCACCACGGTCAACGATTGCTTGGCCGCGCTGTGCACCACGGTGGGGGGGAGACTGCCAAACACATTGGTCGCAGGGGCCGATGCAGTCACGCTGCGACTGTGCTGAATTTTCCAAGGGCGGCGTTGGGCGGGCACCGCAATCTTCAAAGCGCCCGACATATAGCGGCCGGTCAACGACGCGGGGTTGGCTTCAATTTCTGCCGCCGTGCCTTGCGCCATCACCCGGCCTCCATGCACTCCCGCGCCTGGCCCCATGTCGATGCAATGGTCAGCAGCACGGATCATGTCCTCGTCGTGTTCCACCACCAAAACGCTGTTGCCAATGTCGCGCAGGTGTTTCAAGGTGTCAATCAGGCGGTCGTTGTCGCGCTGGTGCAAACCAATGCTGGGTTCGTCCAATACATACATCACACCCGTGAGACCTGAGCCAATTTGCGAGGCCAAACGGATGCGCTGCGCCTCACCACCCGACAGCGTGTCGGCGCTGCGCGAGAGGCTCAGGTAGGTCAGGCCCACATCGTTCAAAAACTTCAGGCGGTTGGCAATTTCACGGATCACCTTCTCGCCAATATCAGCCTTGTTGCCTTGCAGTTTCAGGTTTTGAAAATACGCTTGGCACTCGGCCAAGGTGATGTGGCTCACATCATGCAAAGTACGCGCTTCTAAGCCTTCACCCAAACGAACATTGCGGGCTTCAATGCGCAAGCGTGTGCCTTGGCATTCAAGACAAGGGCGGTGCCCACGGTAGCGCGACAACTCTTCGCGCACCAGTGCCGAGTCGGTGTCGTGGTAACGGCGGGTCATATTGGGCACGATGCCTTCAAAGGCATGCAGCTTGGTGGTTTTGCGACCCGCTTTCGCGCCCGATTCCAGCACATAGCTGAACTTGATTTCTTCCTCTCCAGAGCCAAACAACACCACTTGTTGCACTTGCTCGGAGAGGTTTTCAAACGGGGTTTCAAGATCGAACCCGTAATGCTTGGCCAAGCTTTGCAGCATGGCGAAGTAATAGGCATTGCGCTTGTCCCACCCTTTGATAGCGCCGCTCTCCAAACTCAAGCTTGGAAACGCCACGATACGCGCGGGATCAAAAAAGGTTTGCTCACCCAAGCCTTCGCAGGCGGGGCAAGCACCCAAGGGTGAGTTGAACGAGAACAGTCGAGGTTCGAGTTCGCCGATTGCGTAATTGCAGTGCGGGCAGGCAAAGCGGGCATTGAAAGCGTGCTCCGCGCCGCTGTCCATGTCCAACACCACCGCACGGCCATCGGCCAAGCGCAAAGCGGTCTCGAAGCTTTCGGCCAACCGTGTGGCCATATCGGAGCGCACTTTCAAGCGGTCCACCACCACATCGATATCGTGCTTTTCTTTTTTCTCTAAGGTCGGCAAGTCAGCCAACTCCACCACCTGGCCATCGATACGAAACCTCACAAATCCCTGCGCCTGCATTTGGGTGAACACCTCGGCAAACTCTCCCTTGCGCTCACGCGCCACTGGCGCCATGAGCATGATGCGGCGCTCTTCGGGCATCGCCAAGACCGCGTCGACCATTTGCGCCACGCTCGAAGACTGCAGCGAAACACCGTGCTCTGGGCAATGCGGTGTACCTGCCCTTGCAAACAACAAGCGCAGGTAGTCGTGGATTTCGGTGACGGTGCCGACAGTCGAGCGCGGGTTATGGCTGGTGGCTTTTTGCTCGATGGCAATCGCTGGAGAAAGACCCTCGATCAGGTCGACATCGGGCTTGTCCATGCGCTGCAAAAACTGCCGCGCATAGGCCGACAAACTTTCCACATAGCGGCGCTGTCCTTCGGCATACAAGGTGTCAAAGGCCAAACTGGATTTTCCAGAGCCCGACAAACCGGTAATGACCACCAACTGGTTGCGCGGTATATCAACATCGATGTTTTTCAGGTTATGGGTGCGGGCACCGCGAACGCTGATGCGGCCAAAAGCACTAGGGCCGCCTAAGTGGTGACCTAAATAATGCGCTTCAGAGGGGGAATTCACGGCAGGTTTGGCTTTATCAAGGGTAACCCGCCATCATAGCCAACCCGCTTATGCTCTAGCCCATGACCTCTTCCCGCGCCCTGAGCCGGCAGGCTTTTTTCACCCTGCTTTTGATCGCCTTGATGATGGCGTCCAACCATATCGCCGCCCGAGTCGCCTTTGACAGCGGCTTGGATGTGGCCACAGCGGTGGCCACGCGCAGCCTGGTCACCGCCTCGGTCGTGGCTTTTTTGCTGGTGGTGGCCCATGTTTCTTGGCGCTTTAACCGCCAACAAGGCCGCGGCTTGCTGTTTGTGGGCTTGATGATCGGCCTGCAAAGCCAATGCCTGTATGCCGCCGTGGCGCGCTTGCCGGTGGCCTTGGCCTTGCTCGCGTTCAACACCTACCCGCTGTGGACGGCCTTGTGGGACAAGCTGATTTACAAGCGCACACCGCAACGCAGCGTGTTGTTGTCCATGCCTTTGATCTTGCTCGGTTTGGCCATTGCGCTGGACGTGCTGGGTGCGGCTTCAGGCTTGGGGGCACAAGCCCAATGGGTGCAAATCGGCGAGGGTGTGGGTTTTGCTTTGGCCGCGGCTTGCAGTTTCGGCTTGGCTTTGGTGGGCACCCAACATGAAACTGTGGGTATGGACGGGCGGCTGCGCACCTTCTTCAGCTTGCTGCTGGCCGGCAGCGTGGCCTTAGCGGTGATTGGTTTTAGTGGTGGCCCGCACTGGCCACAAACCACGCTTGGCTGGCAAGGCTTAGGGCTGCTCACTTTTTTTTACGGCACGGCTTTCACCATCATGTTCACCGTCTTACCCAAACTCGGCGTGGCGGCCAACTCGGCCATCATGAATGTGGAGCCAGTGTTTGCTTTGGGGCTGGGCTGGGCGGTGTTAGACCAACAAGTGGCTTGGGTGCAAGTAGGCGGCGCCTTGCTGGTGGTGAGTGTGGTGGTGGGTTTGGGGCTTCGAAAGTCAAGCTAGGCTTTGGTGCATAGATCACCCCTTGGCTGATGCTTGCACCACATACAAAAAAAGAGGGCCAACCTAGCATGTCCAGATGCCCCTTAAAGTTCATGAGTTGCTTAAAATCCTTCGTGAAGATGGATGGTATTTGGTTAGACAAAAAGGCAGTCACCGTCAGTATCATCACCCCATCAAAACGGGTACGGTCACCATTGCTGGCAAGTCGAGTGTCGAGTTGCCTCCCGCCACACTTCACAGTGTGCTTAAGCAAGCTCAATTGAAAAAGTGAGGTTTTTATGAAATACCGCGTGGTATTCGAAAAAACAGGGAACAGCTTCGGCGCCTATGTGCCTGATTTGCCTGGCTGCGTGGCAGCGGCCAGAAGCCATGAGGAGGTCTCTTTGCTGATTCAGGAAGCCATCGATTTGCATTTGCAAGATTTACAAGCCCAAGGGCTGCCTGTTCCACCGCCTAACTCCGTCGCCCAACACATCAAACTCAGCCACTGACGACTTCTCGCCAAGCCTGCTCGACCCGCTCAGGTGTCAAATCATTCAAGCAGCGAAGATGCCCCAAAGGACAGCTGCGCTCAAAGCAAGGCGCACAGTCCAAAGGAGGTTGGTAAATGGCCTCGTTTTTCAACCACAAGACCACCGCTTTGTCACTTAAAGGTGGCGTGTGGATTGGGCTGGATGAGCCAAACACAGCCACCAGCGGCACACCCATGGCGGCCGCCACGTGCATCAGGCCTGAGTCGTTGCTGAGCATGGCTTGTGAGGACGCAATCAAGGCCATGGCTTGGCTAAGGTCGGTCTTACCCGCCAAGTTACGCGCATTTTTGGGCCGTTCTTGGTTGATGCGCTTGGCAATGTCATCACACAGTGCGGCCTCTTTGGCCGAGCCCAGCAACACCACCGGCAAGCCCGTGCGCAAGCCCATCTCTGCGAAATAGGCCGCTGGCCAGCGCTTGGCGGGGCCGTATTCCGCCCCGGGGGCGAACACCGCGTAAGCGCCCAGCTTTAAGTCAAAGTTCAACAAGGTGGTTTTGAGCAGGTCCAAAGACAAGTCCAGCTTGGGCTGCAGGGCGCTATCGCTATCTGCTTGCGCCAGCGCCAAGTAATGCTCCACCATCGCTCCGCGCTGGTCTTTGTCGGGGTTAGGGATGCGCTGGTTGAGCAAGCCAAAGCGGGTTTCGCCGTGGTAGCCCACCCGCACAGGAATGCCTGCCATCCATGGCAGCAAAGCGCTTTTCCAAGAATTCGGGCCTACGTAGGCTTGCTCAAATCGGCCTCGCCACTGCTGGGCTAAGTTACGCCGCGCCGCCCAGTGCAAGCCACCGCGGGGGAAAGGCAACTCGATCACCTCTGCCACTTGTGGCATGGCGCGGTAGATGGGTGCCACCCAAGGCATGGCAGCCACGCTCAAGGTTTCGCCGCGCTGGGCCAGCACACGCAACAAAGGCTCTGTCATCACCGCGTCGCCTATCCACTGAGGCGCAATCACCAAGCTGGCTGTCATCGTTAATGGGGGTCAGATCCCAATTAATGGGCAGCTACGTGCTCACCCGCTTTGAGGCGGTACTCGGTGCTGCAATAGGGGCATTTGGCTTGACCGGTACGCGCCACATCCAAAAACACTTTGGGATGGCTGTTCCACAGTTTCATGTCGGCCAAGGGGCTGGGGCAAAACACGCCGCCGTGGCTGTTGAGTTCTTTGGCTAGCAACTCGATGGTTTTCATGTCAAACCTTGGTCAACCAATGCGCGTACTTGGGGTTACGGCCATTGACGATGTCAAAGAACGCGCTTTGGATTTTTTCTGTGATGGGTCCGCGGCTACCGGCCCCAATTTCGATGCGGTCTAACTCACGAACGGGCGTGACCTCGGCGGCGGTGCCGGTAAAAAACGCTTCGTCTGAGATGTAAACCTCGTCGCGGGTGATGCGCTTTTGCACGATCTCTAGGCCCAAATCTTTGGCGATGTGAAATACCGTGTTCCGGGTGATGCCGTTCAAGGCGCCTGCCGACAAGTCGGGTGTGTAGATCACGCCACCCTTGATGATGAAGAGGTTTTCACCCGCGCCTTCAGACACAAAGCCTGATGCATCCAACAACAAGGCTTCATCGTAGCCGTCGTCCAGCGCCTCCATGTTGGCAAGGATAGAGTTGGTGTAGTTGCTCACCGCCTTGGCCTGCGTCATGGTGATGTTGACATGGTGGCGGGTATAGCTGCTGGTTTTCACGCGGATACCGCGCTTCATGCCGTCTTCGCCAAGGTAGGCGCCCCAGGTCCAAGCCGCGACCATCAGGTGAATTTGGTTGCCCTTGGGTGACACGCCGAGTTTTTGCGAGCCGATCCATGTCAGGGGCCGTATATAGCCGCTTTTGAGCTTGTTTTCGCGCACCACTGTGCGCTGGGCTTCGCTCACCTGCTCGGGGGTGAAAGGAATTTTCATGCGCAAGATCTTGGCACTGTTGAACAAGCGCTCTGTGTGCTCTTGAAGGCGGAAGATGGCTGTGCCTTGGGCGGTGTCATAAGCCCGCACGCCCTCGAAAGCGCCGCAACCGTAGTGCAAGGTGTGGGAGAGGACGTGGATTTTGGCGTCGCGCCAATCGACCAACTCGCCGTCCATCCAAATCTTGCCATCACGGTCGTGCATCGAGGGGGGCAGGGCGCTCATGGGTATCCTTTATTCGGGGTCTGCTAGTCTAAGGGTAAGTATTTTACGTTGCATCCTGCGCCGCGGGATCGGCGTTTGCACGCGACAAGGACCATTGCTGTAAACGCCCCTCGTGAAAGTGGCACCGCACTCTGTCGCCACCCGCGTCTCGCCACTCGAAAATATCGTTTTTTTTGTCTTCGTTGGCGATGCGTTGGCCAAGGCTGGCAGCCAGCCCTATGACATTGAGCAAGCGCAGACCATCGTGTAACTGGGCGTGGAACATGACCGCGTTAGCAACTGCCCCAACGGGTTGGTCAGCAGCTCGCTCCATGGTTTGCATCAAATGGGTAGAGAGTTGCAGCAACCAAAACACAATGCCGCTAGAGACCAGCGAGAAGCCCCACCAACCAAAGGCGCGAAACGAGCCAAAAAGCAAGACTGCCAAGCCCATCACCACCGCTATGTTTCGCCAATTCATGGCGCTGATTTTGACCTAAATGGCTAGCCGCGCACCACCGCCATGGCCTCTTCCACCCGCTCGACCGCGTGCACGGTCATGCCCTCGATGGGTTTTTTGGGGGCATTGGCTTTTGGGATGACGGCCACGCTGAAGCCCAGCTTGGCGGCTTCTTTTAAGCGCTCTTGGCCGCGCGGGGCGGGGCGGACTTCGCCCGCTAAACCCACCTCGCCAAAAGCGATGAAGCCCTTGGGCAGGGGCTTGCCGCGCAAGCTAGACGTGATGGCCAACAGCACCGCCAAATCGGCAGCGGGCTCGCTGATGCGCACCCCACCTACCGCGTTGACAAACACGTCTTGGTCCATGCAGGCCACACCGGCGTGGCGGTGCAACACCGCCAGCAGCATGGCCAGTCGGTCGCGGTCCAAACCCACACTCAAGCGGCGGGGGCTGGGCCCACCGCTGTCGACCAGCGCTTGGATTTCCACCAACAAAGGGCGTGTGCCTTCCAAGGTGACCATGACGCAACTTCCGGGAACTGGCTCGGCGTGTTGGCTGAGAAAAATGGCGCTGGGGTTGCTGACGCCTTTCAAACCTTTTTCGGTCATGGCGAAAACGCCAATCTCGTTCACCGCGCCAAAACGGTTTTTGATGGCCCGCACCAGCCGAAAACTGCTGTGCGTGTCGCCTTCAAAGTACAGCACCGTGTCGACCATGTGCTCCAGCACCCGCGGACCCGCCAACGCGCCCTCTTTGGTGACATGGCCCACCAAGACGATGGCGATGCCACTGGCCTTGGCCAAGCGGGTGAGGTGGGCGGCGCATTCACGCACTTGAGCGACAGAACCTGGCGCACTGGTGAGTTGGTCTGAATAGACGGTTTGGATGGAGTCGATGACGGCAATGTGCGGCGACTGCGCTTGCAGCGTGGCCATGATTTTTTCGAGCTGGGTTTCGGCCAGCACTTGCACGCGGCTGTTGTCCAGCCCCAAGCGGCGCGCCCGCAGTGCGACTTGTGCGCCGGACTCTTCGCCGGTGACGTACAAGGTGTTTTGACCACTGCGCTGCAAACCATCCAAGGCCTGCAACAACAAGGTGGATTTGCCAATGCCCGGGTCGCCGCCGATCAGCACCACACCGCCTTCGACCATGCCCCCGCCCAAGACGCGGTCAAGTTCGTCTTGGCCGGTGGGTGTGCGGTCCACGTCTTGCGCTTCGATGTCGGACAGCGCAGTGACAGCCGAGGCCGGTGCCAAGCCGGCACGGGGCGCGAAGCGGTTTTTCACCGCGCCATCGGTGGACACGGCTTCCACCAAGGTGTTCCACGCCTCGCAATGCGGACATTTGCCCAGCCACTTTGGGCTGATGCCGCCGCACTCGGTGCAGCTGTAATGGGTTTTGTCTTTGGCCATGGCGCATGATAGACAATCGATGGCTACAGCTTTGAATGTGCTCACCGTGACCCTGACGCCCCCTGACGAATCCCGCATGACGCCCGACGAGCGGCGCTCGGCGTTTTCCTTGGCCAGCATTTACGCCCTGCGCATGTTGGGCCTGTTCATGGTGATGCCGGTGTTCATGTTGGAGGCCCGCCATTACGAGGGCGGCGACGACCTGTCCGCCATCGGCATGGCCATGGGCGTTTACGGCTTGGTACAGGCCGTGCTGCAAATTCCTTTTGGCATGGCCGCCGACCGCTTTGGCCGCAAAAGGGTGATTTACCTTGGGCTGGCCTTGCTGGCGCTGGGCAGCATCGTGGGCGCCATGGCCACGAGCGTCGGCGGTTTGGCTTTGGGTCGCGCACTGCAAGGCGGCGGGGCGATTTCTGCCGCAGTCACGGCACTGCTGGCCGACCAAACTCGGGACGCGGTGCGCACCAAAGGCACGGCCTTGGTGGGCGCCAGCATCGGCTTGATGTTTGCGCTGTCGTTGGTGTTGGGCCCCTTGCTGTCTGCTTGGGGGGGGTTGAGCGCAATTTTTGGTGTCACCCTGCTGCTGGCCGTGTGCGGCGTGGCGATTGTGCGTTGGTGGACACCGCCCGAGCCAGCGCTTCCCGTGGCGGGTCAAACCAAGCACAGTCTGTGGGGCTTGCTGGTGCATCCCGACCTGATTCGCCTGAACTTTGGGGTGTTTGCCTTGTATGCGGTGCAACTGGCGTCTTGGGTGGCCATTCCTGCCTTGCTGATCCAAGCCGGAGTGGCCAGTGCAGACCACGGCTGGGTGTATTTGCCCGCAGTCTTGCTGTCTTTTGTGGTGATGGGTGTGACCCTGTTCCCCATGGAACGGCGCGGCCAGCTGCGCCCCCTCTTTTTGGGCTGCATTCTCTTGGTGATGGCGGTGCAAGCGGGCTGGGGTTGGTTGGCCACGTCGTCTCCCCCTTTGTGGATGCTGGCCATCTTGTTGTTTTTGTTTTTCTGCGGCTTCAATGTTTTAGAAGCCAGCCAACCCAGTTTGGCGTCGCGCTTGGCGCCCACAGGTTCTCGCGGTGCGGCTTTGGGGGTGTACAACACCTTGCAGTCGCTGGGCATTTTTGCAGGCGGCGCGTTGGGCGGCTTGCTGCTCAAAAGCGTGGGCGCATCCGGCGTTTTCCTGACCAGTGCTGCGCTGATGCTGGTGTGGTTGGGGGTCGCTTGGGGCACACGCTTTGTCAATAAATCACCAAGCGGCGTGGCATCTGTTCACTGACCAGCGCGGTGGCGGGCCGCATAATCAACTTATTCCATTTCACAGCACTTAAGAGGACCACCCATGGCAAGCGTTAACAAAGTTATTTTGATGGGCAACTGCGGCCGCGACCCCGAGGTGCGCTACCTCCCCAGCGGTCAAGCCGTGGCCAATGTCTCCATCGCCACCAGCACCAAACGCAAGGACAAAAACAGCGGCGAAACCATTGAAGATACCCAGTGGCACCGAATCACTTTTTACGACCGTCTCGCTGAAATAGCGGGTGAATACGTCAAAAAAGGTCGGCCCATTTACGTCGAAGGCCGATTGAAGTACGGCACCTACACCGACAAAACCACCGGCGTGGAAAAAAACACGGTGGATATCATCGCCACCGAGTTGCAGTTATTGGGCGGCAGAGAAGGCATGGGCAGCCCCTCGGAAGATAGCGGCTCTCGCGCTCCAGCCCGCAGCGCAGCGCCAGCGGCAAGCGCCCCCCGTGCGTCAGCACCGGCCAAGTCCGGCTTTGACGACATGGACGACGACATCCCTTTTTAAGTCGGCTAAGCCAAAAAGGATCGGTATTGCAAGGCTTCGGCCATGTGCATTTGGCCGATTTCCAGTGCTTGCGCTAAATCGGCAATCGTTTGCGCCAAGCGCAACACCCTGTGCGTGGCTCTGGCTGACCAAGCACGTTGCTCAGCAGTGTGAGCTAACAAACTTGACGCCTCAGGGCTAAGCAACAAGGCTTGCAACTGCGCTTGCGACAAGTCTTTGTTGCGGCACCCCTGACGCAGCCATGCACGTACATGGGCAGCAACACAGCGCGCTTTCACCACGCTTGTGCGCTCGCCCAGCGGGGCATGTAACAAAACTTCTGCCGACAAGGCGTTGACCGAGACCTGCATATCGATGCGGTCCCACAAGGGGCCGCTGATGCGCCCTTGGTAGCGAGCGACCTGTAAGGGACTGCAGCGACAACTGGGTTTTTGCATACCCAAATAGCCACAGGGACACGGGTTCATGGCCGCCACCATCTGAAACGCGGCGGGGTACTCCACATGGTGCTTGGCCCGCGCCAAGTTGATGATGCCAGTCTCTAAGGGCTCGCGCAAAGCTTCAAGAGCAGCGCGTGAAAATTCAGGGAGTTCATCTAAAAAAAGAACGCCATGGTGGGCTAAGGATATTTCTCCTGGGCGAGGCGGCGCACCGCCTCCCACCAAGGCCGCCAAGCTCGCACTGTGGTGCGGATGGCGATACGGGCGTTGGCCCCACTGCGCCAAACACACAGGTCCGTAGATGCTGTGAATCGCTGCCGTTTGCAAGGCTTGCTCTAGGCGCAGGGGGGGCAATAGTCCGGCTAAACGTTGCGCCAACATGGACTTACCCACCCCAGGCGGCCCCACCAACAACAAACTGTGACCCCCCGCTGCGGCTACTTCCAAGGCGCGCTTGACTCCGGCATGGCCTTTGATGTCTTGTAAGTCGCCTGTTGCTACGAGACTTTCCTGTGGCAACTGGGTTTGCACCCGTAAGGGCTGCCAAGCTGCATCGGCTTGCGTGGCTGAGGACAATGCTTGCAAAACGTCTTGGAGTTGCTTGACGCTGTATACCCGCGTGCCTGGCACCAAGGCGGCCTCTTGGGCGCTACCAGCGGGCAAAACCAAGGCTGCTGTCGACCCCTCTTGGTGCAAGGCTTGCGCCATCGCCAATGCGCCGCGCACAGGCCTTAATTCGCCGGATAAGGACAATTCCCCTGCAAACTCGTAACCAACCAGTGCCTCTGGGGGCAAAGCACCGCTTGCGGCCAAGATGCCAACCGCAATGGGCAAGTCAAAGCGCCCAGACTCTTTGGGCAAATCGGCAGGCGCCAAGTTGACAGTGATGCGCTGGTTGCTGGGAAACGCCAACCCGCTGTTAAGGATGGCCGAGCGCACCCGCTCCCGCGCTTCTCGCACCTCGGTTTCGGCCAAGCCCACCAAGCCAAAGCTGGGCAAGCCATTGGCCAAATGCACCTCCACGGTGACGCGTGGAGACTGCAGCCCCCAAACCGCGCGGCTGTGCACCGCTGCAAACCCCATGCTCATCTCCTTATTTTGGTGCGCGCCCCACAAACGTGCGCTTCAAGCACCTTGGCCGCACCAATCGGGTGCTATTTGCGTGTTTTATGGGTCATCCACAAGCGCAAACAGCTTCAAGTGTGCTTGGCATAAAGCCTGCTAAGTACAAGTTCCACTGCAGATATTTCGCAGTTCCACTGAACAGGAGAAAACATGAAATTGATTACGGCCATCATCAAACCGTTCAAGCTCGACGAGGTTCGTGAAGCCTTGTCAGCTATCGGCGTGCAAGGCATCACCGTGACCGAGGTCAAAGGCTTTGGTCGCCAAAAAGGCCATACCGAGCTGTACCGTGGCGCTGAATACGTGGTCGATTTTTTGCCCAAAGTGAAGATCGAAGCTGCCGTGGGCGCTGAATTGGTTGACCGCGCTATTGAAGCCATCGAAACCGCTGCCCGCACCGGCAAGATCGGTGACGGCAAGATTTTCGTGACACCGCTTGAACAAGTCGTGCGTATCCGCACCGGCGAGACCGGCAAAGCCGCCATCTAATGTTTTCGATAAGGACAACCATCATGAAAAAATTCATTGCCGCCTTAGCCTTGGGGCTGAGTCTGGTCTTTGCCCACGGTGTGAGCCTGGCCGAAGACGCACCCGCCAAGCCTGCCGCTGAAGCCGCCGCTCCTGTTGCACCCGCTGCAGAGAAAACCGAAGCTGCTGCGCCTGCACCTGCTGCTGCTGCCGAAACGGAAGCACCTGCTGCGGCCCCCGCCTTGGTTCCCAACAAAGGAGACACCGCGTGGATGACCATCGCTACTGTGTTGGTCATTCTCATGACCATCCCTGGCTTGGCACTGTTCTACGGCGGCTTGGTTCGCTCTAAAAACATGTTGTCGGTGCTGATGCAGGTGTTTGTGGTTACCTCACTCATCTATGTACTGTGGGTGTTGTACGGCTACACCGTGGCATTTACCGCTGGCAACCCGTTCTTTGGCTCGTTTGACAAGCTGTTCTTCAAGGGCATCACGGTAGATTCTGTGGCTGCAACTTTCAGCAAAGGCGTGGTCATTCCTGAGTTCACATTCGCGGCCTTCCAAGCCACATTTGCAGCTATCACCTGTGCCTTGATCGTCGGTGCATTTGCCGAGCGCATCAAGTTCTCGGCTGTGTTGTTGTTCTGTACGCTGTGGTTCACCTTCAGCTACCTGCCTGTGGCCCACATGGTGTGGTACTGGGACGGCCCCGACGCCATCAGCGATGCCGCATCTCTTGAGAAAGTCACTGCTGCTGCGGGCTGGTTGTGGGCCAAAGGCGCACTCGACTTCGCAGGCGGCACCGTGGTGCACATCAATGCCGCGGTGGCTGGCTTGGTGGGTGCCTTCATGGTTGGCAAGCGAATTGGCTACGGCAAAGAATCCATGGCGCCTCACAGCCTGACATTGACCATGGTCGGTGCAGCGCTGTTGTGGGTGGGTTGGTTCGGTTTCAATGCAGGCTCGAACTTGGAAGCCAATGGTTTGACTGCGCTGGCTTTTGTCAACACCTTGGTGGCGACTGCTGCTGCCACCTTGGCATGGATTGCAGGTGAAGCAATTGCCAAAGGCAAAGCATCGATGCTGGGTGCAGCTTCGGGTGCAGTGGCCGGTTTGGTGGCCATCACCCCTGCTTGCGGATTTGTCGGCCCCATGGGCGCCATCGTCATCGGCTTGGTTGCAGGTTTGCTGTGTCTGTGGGGCGTGAATGGCTTGAAACGCCTGTTGGGCGCGGATGACACCTTGGACGTGTTCGGTGTGCATGGCGTGGGCGGTATCGTCGGCGCCTTGTTGACCGGCGTGTTTGCCGCTCCCTCATTGGGCGGCACAGGCGTCTATGACTATGTGGCCAATGCCGTCAACCCCGACTTCAGCATCGGTGGCCAAGTGTGGATTCAATTGCAAGCCGTCATCACCACCATTGTGTGGTCCGGCGTGGTGTCTGTGATTGCCTACAAACTGGTCGACATCGTGGTGGGTTTGCGCGTCACGGAAGAAGAAGAGCGCGAAGGCTTGGATATCTCCAGCCACGGCGAGACTGCCTACCACCGCGAAGGTTTCGTTTCAGGGTGAAACGGGAAGCCCGCTTAGGCGGGCTTATTTTGCGCGTGGCTTAGAGGTTGGGCGCAAGCAAACGCAGCAGGTCTTTGTCGTCCACGCCTTGACGCAGCGCCAAATCTTGCACTTGGTCGTCGCCAATGCGGCCCACGTTGAAATAACAAGCCTCGGGGTGGGCCAGGTAAAAACCGCTCACACTCGCGGCCGGTGTCATGGCCATGCTCTCAGTCAGCGTCATGCCAATGTCTTGGCATTGCAGCAAGTCGAACATTTGCTTTTTCACGCTGTGGTCGGGGCAGGCGGGGTAACCGGGTGCAGGGCGAATGCCTTGGTATTTTTCTTTGATCAGCTCTTCGTTGCTTAGCTGCTCTGCGGCGGCATAGCCCCACAGGTCGCGGCGCACCCGGGCATGCATGCACTCGGCAAAAGCCTCGGCCAAGCGGTCGGCCAATGCTTTGAGCATGATGGCGCTGTAGTCGTCGTGGTCGTCAATGAAATATTTTTCTTTCGCGTCCACGCCCACACCGGTGGTCACCGCGAACAGGCCCACGTGGTCTTGCAGCCCGCTGGCCTGGCCTTGCGCATGGTTCAAAGGTGCGACAAAGTCAGACAAACAACGGTTGGGGTTTTGCACGCCGTCATGCACCGGCTTTTCAGTTTGCTGGCGCAGGCCGTGCCAGGTGAGCGCACGCTGGCTGCGGCTCTCGTCGGTCCACAGCACGATGTCGTCACCCACGCTGTTGGCAGGGTACAAACCCACCACCGCATGCGCTTGCAACCAGCGGCCTTCAATCAAGCGCTTGAGCATGCGCTTGCCGTCGCTGAACACCCGCTGCGCTTCGGTGCCCACCACCTCGTCTTTCAAGATGGCGGGGAAGGGGCCGGCCAAATCCCAGGTTTGGAAGAACGGGCCCCAGTCGATGAAGGGTTCCAGTTCCCCTAAGTCAAAGTTTTTGAACACGCGCTTGCCGATGAACTTCGGTAGGGTGGGCTGAAACGCCGCCCAATCAATGAGCGCGGCGTTGGCACGTGCTTTGGCGAGCGGCAGCAAGGGCGTTTGTTTTTTGTTGGCGTGTTGTTCACGCACCTTGGCGTAGTCTGCATTCAGCTCGTCGATGTACTGCGCCGCTTGGTCACTCAGCAAACCTTGCGCCACGCCCACGCTGCGTGAGGCGTCGGGCACATAAACCACGGGGCCTTCGTAATGCGGCGCGATTTTCACCGCGGTGTGCACACGGCTGCAGGTGGCGCCCCCAATCAGCAGCGGGATTTTGCGCAAGCGGAAGTGGTCGTCCTTTTGCATCTCGGCGGCCACGTACTGCATTTCTTCCAAGCTGGGGGTGATGAGGCCCGACAAGCCGATGATGTCCGCACCTTCCACCTTGGCGCGGGCCAAGATTTCGTGGCAAGGCACCATCACGCCCATGTTCACGACGTCAAAGTTGTTGCACTGAAGCACGACGGTAACGATGTTTTTGCCAATGTCATGCACATCGCCTTTGACCGTGGCAATCACAATCTTGCCCTTGGTTTTCACGTCCTCGCCAGCCGCTTCTTGCAGGCGTTTTTCTTCTTCGATGTAGGGGATGAGATGCGCCACGGCCTGCTTCATCACGCGAGCGCTTTTCACCACCTGCGGCAAAAACATCTTGCCTTGGCCAAACAAATCGCCGACCACATTCATGCCGTCCATCAGCGGGCCTTCGATCACATGCAGCGGCCTGCCGCCACGGGCCAGCACCTCTTGGTAGGCGGCTTCGGTGTCTTCGTTGATGAAGTCGGTGATGCCATGCACCAGCGCGTGGCTGAGTTTGTGCGACACGCTCACCGGCGCATCAGGTGTGCCACGCCAAGCGCGTTTGGCGCTGTCGTCCTTGGCCGCGCCTTTGGCGCTTTCGGCCACTTCGATCAAACGCTCGCCGGGGGTTAGGTGTTGTTCGCCATCTTTGTATTTGGGCGTTCTGTTCAACACCACGTCTTCCACACGCTCGCGCAGCGTGGGCTCGAGGTCGTCGTACACCCCGACCATGCCCGCGTTGACGATGCCCATGTCCATGCCCGCTTGGATGGCGTGGTACAGAAACACGGTGTGGATGGCTTCGCGCACCGGGTCGTTGCCGCGGAAAGAAAAACTCACATTCGACACGCCGCCGCTCACTTTCGCGCCGGGCAGGTTCTGTTTGATCCAACGGGTGGCGTTGATGAAGTCCACCGCGTAGTTGTCGTGCTCTTCAATGCCGGTGGCGATGGCAAAAATATTTGGGTCAAAGATGATGTCTTCGGGCGCAAAGCCCACTTCGTCCACCAGCACGCGGTAAGCGCGTTCGCAAATTTCCACCTTGCGTTGGTAGGTGTCGGCCTGACCTTTTTCGTCAAAGGCCATCACCACAACGGCCGCACCATAGCGTTTGATCAGCTTGGCTTGGCGCTTGAATTCGTCCAAACCCTCTTTCATGCTGATGGAGTTGACGATGCCCTTGCCTTGGATGCAACGCAGGCCCGCTTCGATGACCGACCACTTCGAGCTGTCGATCATGATGGGCACACGGGCGATGTCGGGCTCGGATGCGATCAGGTTCAAAAACCGCACCATGGCCGCCAAGCTGTCGAGCATGGCCTCGTCCATGTTGATGTCGATGATTTGTGCGCCGTTTTCCACTTGATGACGCGCCACCGCCAATGCCTGCTCGTACTCGCCATTCAAAATCATGCGGGCAAAGGCCTTGGAACCGGTGACATTGGTGCGCTCGCCGATGTTCACAAACGAGGCTTGGGGCTGCGCGCCAGTGCCGTCATCGCTGGCAGTCACGCCAATGCGAACGGGCTCTAAGCCCGAGAGCTTCATGGGGGGAACAGCGGTGTGTAGGGTCGTCATGGGCTCACCTGATAGATGCAAAGCAGGTGAGCGTCGTTGCGAAGAATCATCTCAAGCCTGGCTTCGTGCGAAGCTGCAACGCTCCTTGAGATGATCAGATTTTAGCGGGTATCACGCCGCCTGCTTGTACCCACCCCAAGCATGCACCCCTCGCGGTTGGAGTGGCGACACCGCGTCGCCAATGGCGGCGATGTGCTCGGGCGTGGTGCCGCAGCAGCCGCCCACGATGTTGACCAAACCCTCGGCGGCAAATTCGTGCAGCAAGCGGCTGGTCACATCAGGCGTTTCATCAAAACCAGTTTCGCTCATGGGGTTGGGCAGGCCGGCGTTGGGGTAGCAGCTGATGAAGGTGTCGCCCGCCACCCGCGCTAACTCTTGGATATAGGGGCGCATGAGGGCCGCGCCCAAGGCGCAGTTCAGCCCCACCGCCAAAGGTTGGGCGTGGCGCACGCTGTGCCAAAACGCGGTGACGGTTTGGCCGCTCAGGATGCGCCCCGAGGCGTCGGTGACGGTGCCGCTGATGATGAGCGGCAGGCGCTCACCACTGGCGTCAAAGTATTCGTCAATGGCAAACAGCGCCGCTTTGGCGTTCAAGGTGTCGAAGATGGTCTCGACCAACAACACATCAACGCCGCCTTCCACCAGGGCTTGCACTTGCTCGTAATAGGCCGCTCGCAGCTCTTCGAAGTTGACGTTGCGCGCGCCCGGGTCGTTCACATCGGGGCTGATGCTGGCGGTTTTGGGGGTGGGGCCCAAAGCGCCCACCGCATAACGCGGCTTGTTGGGGGTAGAAAACTTGTCGCAAGCGGCGCGGGCAATGCGGGCGGAGGCACGGTTCATTTCCACCGCCAAGTCGGCCATGTCGTAGTCGGCTTGGGCGATGGTGGTCGCACCAAAGGTGTTGGTCTCGATCAAATCGGCACCGGCAGCCAAATAGCCCTCATGGATGTCTTGGATGATGTCCGGGCGGGTGAGGCTGAGCAGCTCGTTGTTGCCTTTGACGTCGCGGTGAAAGTCGGCGAAACGCTGGCCTTGGCTGCCTTCGCCGCTGTAACCCTCACCGCGGTACTGGGCCTCAGAGAGCTTGAAACGCTGGATCATGGTGCCCATGGCGCCGTCCAGAATGGCAATTCGCTTGGCAAGGATGTCGGGCAGGGCTTGGGCTCGGGTGTAATAAGGGTGACGCATGGTCAGGATTCTAGAAGCTTCCCGTGGTTAGAATCCACATCTCTTTATTGGAGTTACTCTATGTCTGATGCGCACAACCAAGCTGGCGAAGAACAAGACGCTGTTGAGGCCATTGTTCCCCTCATGCCCATCGTGCTGCCTATTGGTGGCGGTATTTTGATTTTCTTGTTGGCCTTTATTGCGGTCTTCATGGCCTGATTCGGCCGCTTAACCACCCACCTGACAGCGCCTATTCCACGGCGCTTTTTTATTGGCTTGAGGTGAATGCCTTGTCTTGGCTCTCAAACAGGGCATTGACCTTAACCAATTGAAGTCAGGAGCTCCCCATGAATGCACCCGCCCCTCAGGGAATAGGGTTGTCACCCCCGTTTTTTGTGAAAAATCGCAAGCTCATTGCTTGGGTTGCCGAGATGGTGGCCTTGTGCAAACCCGTCGCCGTGCACTGGTGCGACGGCAGCGATGCTGAGTACCAACAGCTTTGCCAATTACTGGTTAAGTCCGGCACCTTCAAACAACTCAACCCTGCCAAGCGCCCCAACTCGTTTTTAGCCTGCTCTGACCCCTCGGACGTGGCCCGTGTGGAAGACCGCACCTTCATTTGTTCCGAACACAAAGAAAACGCCGGTCCTACTAATAACTGGATGTCGCCGGACGAGATGCGCCAAACCCTGCAACCCTTGTTTGACGGCTGCATGGCAGGTCGCACCCTGTATGTGGTGCCTTTCTCCATGGGCCCGCTGGGCAGCCCGATTGCCCACATTGGCATCGAGCTCTCCGACAGCGCCTATGTGGCAGTGAATATGAAGATCATGACCCGCATGGGCAAAGCGGTGTATGAGGTGCTGGGAACCGACGGCGAGTTTGTGCCTTGTGTGCACACGGTGGGCGCACCCTTGAAGGCTGGGGACAATGATGTGAGCTGGCCTTGCAACACAACCAAGTACATCGTTCACTACCCCGAAACCCGCGAAATTTGGTCTTATGGCTCGGGCTATGGCGGCAACGCGCTCCTTGGCAAGAAATGCTTTGCGCTGCGCATTGCCTCGAACATGGGAAGAGACCAAGGTTGGTTGGCCGAGCACATGCTGATCTTGGGCGTGACCAACCCTGAAGGAAAAAAATACCATGTGGCGGCCGCCTTCCCCAGCGCTTGCGGCAAGACCAACTTCGCCATGCTGATTCCACCCGCGGGCATGCCGGGCTGGAAGGTCACCACCATTGGTGACGACATCGCCTGGATCAAGCCCGGCACGGACGGCAGACTGCGCGCCATCAACCCCGAGGCCGGCTACTTTGGCGTAGCCCCGGGCACCAACACCTTGACCAACCCCAACTGCATGGCCAGCTTGGACAAGAACGTGATCTTCACCAATGTGGCTTTAACCGACGACGGCGATGTTTGGTGGGAAGGCATGAGCGAGGCTCCCAGCCACTGCATCGACTGGCAGGGCAAAGACTGGACGCCCGCCATCGCCCGAGAAACCGGCGCCAAAGCTGCCCACGCCAATGCCCGCTTCACCGTGGCAGCGACCAACAACCCCGCACTCGACAGCGCTTGGGACGACCCCGCTGGCGTGACGATTGACGCCTTTATCTTTGGCGGTCGCCGCTCAACCACCGTGCCCTTGGTGACCGAAGCCCGCAACTGGGTGGAGGGCGTTTACATGGCCGCCACCATGGGCTCCGAGACCACCGCCGCTGCCGCTGGCCAGCAAGGCGTGGTGCGCCGCGACCCCTTCGCCATGCTGCCTTTCATGGGCTACAACATGAGCGACTATTTCCAACACTGGTTGCAACTAGGCCAAAAGCTGCAAGCCAGCGGTGCCAAGTTGCCTGCTATTTATTGCGTCAACTGGTTCCGTAAAGGCGAGGACGGCAAGTTTGTCTGGCCTGGCTATGGCGAGAACATGCGTGTACTCAAGTGGATGATCGACCGCATAGAAGGCCGCGCCAAGGGTGCTGAAAACGTGTTTGGTATCAGCCCTGACTACGAAGAGTTGAATTGGAGCGGGTTGAGCTTCTCACCTGCGCAGTTCCTCACCGTCACCCACATCGACAAAGCGGCTTGGCAAACCGAATTGGGCTTGCACGAGGAGTTGTTCCAACAACTGGCTCACCGCCTGCCACCAGAGTTACCTGCCACCAAAGCCGCGATTGCGCATCGTCTAGGTGCTTGATACTTAAGGCCTGCTGGCGCTCACCTGCTGCGCCAGCAGCACATACTCAGCCACCGCTACCTCTTCGGCGCGGCGCTGCACATCAAAGTCAGCTGCCACACCCCGATCTTGCAACCAGCGGCCCAAGGTGTGCCTTAGCAGTTTGCGCCGCTGGCTGAACGCCACTTGCACCAATTCACTGAGCAGCGCCACAGGCAGCGGCGCGGGCTGCGAATGGGGGACCATGCGCACGACCGCGCTGTCTACGCGCGGGGGCGGATCAAAGGCCAGGGGGCCGACTTCCACCACCATCTCCATGGCGTAACGCCATTGCAACATCACGCTCAATCGCCCATAAGCTGCGCTAGACGGCGCAGCCACCATGCGCTCAACCACCTCTTTTTGCAACATGAAGTGCTGATCTTGAATGACCGCCACATGGTCCAACAAGTGAAACAAGATGGGGGTAGATATGTTGTAGGGCAAGTTGCCAACCACCCGCAAGGTTTGCGAATTTAAATTGATTGCCAAGGCCGTGATGTCAACCTTAAGCACATCTGCTTCGTGCACCGTCAAGTGCTTGTGTTGGCGCAAACGTGCTGCCAAGTCGCGGTCTAGCTCAATCACGTGCAAATGGCCAAGTCGCTCGACCAAGGGCTGGGTCATGGCCGCCAAGCCCGGGCCGATTTCCAGCATCTGTTGCCCCGACTGTGGGTCAATGGTGTTGACAATTTCGCTTATCACGCCTTGATCGGTCAAAAAGTGCTGACCAAAACGCTTGCGTGCTTGGTGTTTCACTTATTGCGGGGTTTCGCGGTATTCGACAAAGGCGCGCCCGCGTACCTCGCGCTCCCAGTTTTTATAGGCTTCCTCAAACTTTTTCTCGCGCAAGATGTTGCGTGCCAAGTCTTGTTGTTCGCGCAAACTCAGCGGCGCTTCGCGCCTCTCAAGCACCTCTATCAGGTGCACGCCAAAGCGCGAAACCAGCGGGTCACCCACCTGACCGGGGGCCAGCTTGGCCATGGCCTCTTCAAATTCGGGCACCATCATGCCCGGGTTGGCCCAGCCTAAGTCACCACCTTGGTTGGCGCTACCGTCTTGCGAGTGCTCCTTGGCGAGCGCTTCAAACTCAGCCGTACCGAGTTCGATCTTGCGCTTAAAGCCAGCCAACTGCGCACGCGCTGCATCTTGGCTGAGGTTTCCGCCTGGGCGCAACAAAATATGCCGCGCATGGGTTTGAGTCACGGTGTCTGGCAAAGCGTCTGCGCTGCGTCTTTCCAACAGCTTCAGTACATGAAAGCCGGCGGCCGAGCGAAGCGGCCCTGCTAACTGGCCAACTACGGTGTCTTTGGTGGCATCGACAAACAAGCTTGGGTAACGGCTGGGGGGACGCAAGCCCAAGACGCCGCCATTGCTGCGATCAGCTGCACTGGAAAACTGAGCGGCCAATTTTGAAAAATCTTCACCTGCTTTGAGTTTTCGCATCACCTCGTCGGCTTTTGTCAGCTGCTTGGCTACATCGTCGGCGCTGGCGTTTTCGGGTAAAAGAAACAAGATGTGGGCGATATTGATATCAGCATTGGGATTGGCAGCGTTATTGCGCTCTTGCAAAAAAGCATCAACTTCGAAATCTTGAATCTTTATGCGTGCATTGACCTCGCGCTCGCGTACCCTTTGGAGCAACATCTGGCGACGAACTTGGGTACGGTATTGTTCCCATGACAAGCCTTGCTCTTGCAAACGTTGCTGCAACTGTTGGATGTTCAATTGATTGCGTTGCGCAGTTTTTTCGATGGCCTTGTCCAACTCATCTGAGCTGATTTGCATCCCGTAGAGCTTGGCACTACCTATTTGCGCCGCCTCGTCAATCAAGGTTTCCATGGCCTCCATCAACAAATTGCTGCGGCCTAGCTTTGCTGCGGCAGGGTCGGCCATGGCTGCAAGGCGAGTGACCTCTTGGTTGGTGATAGGTTCGTTATCGACCACCGCCACGATAAAGTCTGAAGCACGCGAGGACTCTTTGGGGGCCAAGGAAGGGGGCGGGGTGCGCACACTCAAACCTGCGCCGACTCCCCCGGGCGAGGGCTTGAGGGTTTGAGGCATGGCCACACAAGCGCCAGCACAGCATAGGCCGACTGCCAGACTGCGCAAAAAATTGGAAGAACAAGTCATAGAAAAATCAGTCATATTGGCTAAATCGGCTGGGTGCATGGGGCTGGTTTTCACGCAAGTTTTGGTAGCGCGGGATATTGTTTTTCAACGAAGACAAGGGGTTGATGCCTACGCGCGAAAAGTCGTTGAACTCCAATTGAAACATCAATCGACTGTTGGGGCTGTCGGTCAGGGATACCTGACTGCGTGAGACGACCACACGCCCCACCCAACAACCAGCGTCGTACTCCAAGCCAGTCAGGGTTTCGATGAAGCGCTTTTCAAGCATGCTGTAGTTGCCCCGCCCCACGGTAAACCATCGCTGCTCGCCCAAACCACGCCCTCGTCCATCGTCGACACCACGGTCACCCCACAAGTCGTTAAGCGGCCACTGCCAAGCCACGTCCATGGTGGTGGAGACTGAGCGCTGATACCGGTAAGACGCTGTCAGTACACGGTAGCTGCTGGGGTTGTAGCGTGTACCCACCGATGAACGCTCGGAGATCGCCGTCTCGGGGTTGTATTGCACGATGCTGTCAAGCGCCCAGCGTGGGGTCAAATAGGTGCTGGCGCCCAGCAAGATGTCGCTGAAGCTGTCGGTCAATGGTGTGGCTGTGGGCGTGAGCAACACCTTTTGGTCTTTGAAACGAAAACGCTGTGCCAGCGCAAACTTGGCACCCTCCCCTCCTGTTTCAGGATTGATCAAGCGAGACGTCGCACCCACGGTCAAGGTGCGACTGTCTGAAACGCGGTCTTGTCCAGAAAATGCGTTCTCAGTAAAAATAGTGGCAAAGTTAAAGTCGTTGAAACCTGTGTCGTAATTAGGCAAGTCACTTTGTGAGCGAAAGGGTGTGTTAACAAAATAGGCGCGCGGCTCTAAAGTCTGAGTCCAAACTGTTCCAAACCATTGGCTGGGTCTCTCAAACACCACGCCACTGTCAACGCTAAAAGTTGGTACGGTAACGCTGGCGTTATTGCTGGCTGTACTGGTTCCGTAAATGCCTTTGTAGGTTTCGTCATACTGGTATTGGCGGGTTTGCAGCATCAGCTTAGGCGTGACATAGCCATAAGGCAGGTATTGAGGGGCGCTGACTTGGGTGAGCAAGACCAGGCGCTGGGCATTGGGTTGGTTGCAATACTGGCTGCCAGCATAGACGTTGCAATACCAAGCCCTGTCGGCGCTGAAGCGGGTAGCTTCGCCGCCCACCGCCAAATCTAGACCGCCCACATCGGCACGTAAATAGTTGGCATTGACCTGCGGCATACGGTTAAAGGGCGGCGCAATCGGGGCGGTCACGTCTTGCAGCGTCTGGTATTGGGTCGCGCTGGTGGAGGTAGTGAAAGTGCCCTTGGCCCAACCCAATGTAGCCGAAGATGGCAATAAGCGTTGCGTTAAGGGTCCGCCCGAGACGGTGGAAAAGTCTTTCCAATAATTTGCGTCACTGACGCGGTTGATATTGAAACCAAACCCTATCGGCTGTCGGGCATCAGACCATCCATTGTGTTGGTGCGAATAGCCCCAGCGGTAATTGCCACGCAAAGAGTCATAGGGCATGACATTGAGTTTGGCCACGCCATCAAAAGGGGGGTTGGGAATCTTGCGCTCAAGGTAGCGAAACTCCGAGTCAAAGCGAGTGCCGCGCCTGGCCATGGAGGTGGTGGTCACCGTCAAGTCACGGTTAGGCGCCAAATTAACGTAATAAGGCAAACTCGCTTCTACACCGCCTTTGTTGTCAATTGCAAAAGCGGGCGGCAAAAAACCTGATTTGCGCTGCGCGCTCAAAGGAAAGCTGAACGAGGGTATGGGCAGCAAAGGAATGTTCATGAAACGCAATACCCCGTCTTCGGCCAAGCCCTCATTCAAGTCATTGTCAAAGTTTATTTTTTCGGCCTCGACCATCCAGTCGGGCAGCCACGAGGGGCCGGGTTTGCGGGTGCAGGTGGTGTAGGTGGCTTTTTTGGCTACCGCGTGTTTTTCGTCAATAAAATCTATGCGCTGAGCTTGCCCATGTCCTTCGGAGCGCAAAAAAGTGTAAGACGGATTGAGAAAAAAACCGCTGAACGCATCCACTTGCAAGTCGAGCAAACTTCCTTGGTAGCGGTTACCGGCTCGGTTAATGTACACATTGCCGCTGGCGCGTGCGCGGTCGTCCGGTTGGTAATAATCAATGCTGTCAGCCTGAATCAAGGTGTCGGCTTTGCGCAGCACGCTGTTGCCCTGCAAGGAAGTATCAAGATCGGTTCGGCCCGTTATAAAGTCGCTTTGCAAATAGGTGGGTAACTGGTTGCGAATTTGCGGCGCCAAGCGGTCCATCAAACCCGAGCTGGGCTTGAGTTTGAGCGAAGGCTCTCCTTCTTGAGCAAAAACGGGCGAGCACAACAAGACATTGCAGGACCCTACACTGGCGAACACCGACAATAGAAAAATCTTGCGCATGAAAGAAGACTAGGCTGCCCGAAAGCGCTGTTTGTAGAATTTGGATTATCCATGAGCCCATCTTCCCTAGACTTTCTCCCCGATCTACCCCTGACATCGGCCATTCAACTGCTCGGCTGGCAAGACATTTCTCGCGCCCAAGCTTTCGCTAAATGGCTTGAGTCTTTGTCCCCAACACACAAACTCCAGCCTGAAACCGTGCGCGCAGCCAGTGCCGACGCAAGCTTTCGGCGTTACTTCAGGGTCGATACCCCAAGGGCAAGCCTGATCATCATGGACGCGCCCCCCGACAAGGAAAACAGCCAGCCATTTGTGGCCATTGCGTCTTTGATGCAAAAGGCAGGCTTATTGGTGCCTCAGGTGCTGGCTTGGGACCCGGTCCAAGGCTTTATGCTACTTGACGATCTTGGACAAGACACCATGATGCAAGTGCTTGACGTTACTAAGCCAGAGCAAAATCGGGGTTTATTTAACCGTGCGCTGGATGCGTTGCTGAGTTTGCAGCAAGCCTCATGCCCTGAGGTATTGCCGCCTTATGACGCTGCGGTGCTGCAACGAGAGTTGCAATTGTTTCCCAACTGGTATGTAGGCCAACACCGTGGCAAGACCTTGAGCGCGGACCAAGCGCAAGTTCTTCACAACAGCTTCTCAGTTCTGGTTTCGCGCAACTTGGCTGCGCCCATGGTGTTTGTTCACCGAGACTTTATGCCGCGCAACTTGATGATGCCGTGGGATTTAAATGAGCCACGCTTGGGCGTTTTAGATTTCCAAGACGCGGTCTATGGCCCAATTACCTATGATATTGCCAGCCTGATGCGGGACGCCTTCATCAGTTGGGAAGAAGACTTTTGCCTGGATGTAACGGTTCGCTACTGGGAGAGAGCTCGCGCCCTTGGAATGCTCGACCATGACGGTTGGCACAGCGACTTTGGGGCTTTTTACAGGGCGGTGGAATGGATGGGTTTGCAAAGGCATTTGAAGGTGGCCGGTATCTTCGCTCGCCTGGGCCTGCGAGACGGGAAACCCAAATACTTGGCAGATACACCCCGCTTTGTAAACTACATACGCGCCACCTGTAGTCGCTACCGCGAACTCATGCCGCTGTTGCGCTTGATCGACAATATCGAAGACCATAATCCTGTCAGCGGTTTTGCTTACGGTCGGATATAGCCGAGGTGCCACGTTTTTTCTGCGCACACCCATTGCAAGCAGGCTTGTCTTTGGAATTACCTGCCGACACCAGCCGCCACATCCAAGTCTTGCGCTTACAACCTGGTGCGGTGATCACCTTATTTGATGGACGCGGCGGCGAGTACGAGGCCTGTATCCTTCAAATGGGGCGACACACCGTTACGACAAGAATAGAAGCGCACCATGCAATAGAGCGCGAAAGCTCGGTCTACAGCCATGTGGTAATAGGTATGCCGGCCAATGAGCGCATGGATTGGTTGGTGGAAAAAGCCACCGAACTGGGCGTTGCGCGTATCACCCCGCTGATGACTGCACGCGGTGTACTTCGATTGAGCGCCGAGCGCGCCCAAAAACGCCAACTGCACTGGCAAGGCATTGCACAAGCAGCTTGCGCGCAATCGGGACGTAACACGCCGCCACATATCGATGTACCGCAAAACTGGTCTGAATGGTTAAACACATTGCCCCACGATGAAGGGCAGGCACGCTGGATGCTGTCCTTGTCCGCCAAGTCATCCCCTTTGGTTGCGCTTACACAAAACCGGCGTGTGCTTTTGCTCAGCGGCCCCGAAGGTGGCTTGAGCTGCGACGAAGAAGCACAAGCGCTTGAGCGAGATTTCGTTGCTGTCAGCTTGGGCACACGGGTGTTGCGAGCGGAAACGGCACCGCTGTCGGTGCTGTCACGCTGGCTTTAGAGGGCGTAACGGCTGTCTAGCCAAGCCAGCAGTTTGGTCAATACCATGGCTTTTTCAGGGTCGTTAAAAATCTCGTGGTACATCACATTGAAACAGTACGACTGAAGCACCTCTGAGGGTGCTAAGCGTGCAAATTCTGCACTCGCTTGCGGCAACACCAACTGATCTTGACCCGCATACAGGAGCAATGTCGGCATAGACCAAGCGCTGGCCTGGGCCACAGTTTGAGCGCCTTCTTTCAATATCCAAGCTGCCAATCCTGCAGAGATTTGTCGATGCACCAAGGGGTCTTCCACATAAGCTCGAACCACCTGTGCGTCGCGGGCGACCCAAGGGGTTTTCACTCCGTTATCAACCCTCACATGGGGGAACAATTTAGGCAAGGTTGCGAGTAGAAATTTTTGAATCAGATTGGTTTGTGCGCCCAAAGCTGGCGAACTCATCACCAAAGCATCGATGTGAGGCAAGGAATTCGCTACAGCACGGGCTGCAATCAAGCCACCCATGCTGTGGCCCAGGAGCACCAAGGGAGCGGGCGTTAGGGCGCGCACATGCTTAATCACAAAATCCACATCGTCTAGCAAATGGGTTGAGGAGAGCAAGTTGCCGCGCATTCCACTGGACAAACCATGACCGTGGTGGTCATAACCAAACACCACATAGCCAGCCGCCTGCAAGGCGCTGGCAATGTATCCGTAACGGCCCATATGTTCACCCAAGCCATGCAACAGCAAAACAGCAGCTCGTGCGTTTTCCGGCGGCTGAGGCCAAACGTAAAAAGCCAGCGTTTGCTCGCCGTGGTCGAGTTGGGTGATATGGGGTTTTTGGGCCGCTTGATCGGCAATAGAGGACATGAAGTCTTATAAAGTGGGAGCGGCTAATTTGAACACAGCAGTTGCTGCTCTGGCATTGGGCCACCAACGAACAACACCTTCGTCTTGCAGGCCAAATGCATCCTTGATATGTAACTGGGTCTTTTTCGCCAGCGCTAAAAAGTCTGCAAAGGTGGCAACCCGAATATTGGGCGTGTCATACCATTGATAAGGCAACTTACGAGTCACCGGCATATAGCCCTGCAAAACACTTAAGCGGTTGGGCCAATGTGCAAAATTGGGGAAGGTGACGATGCCGGATCGACCCACTCGCACCGTTTCTTGCAACATGGTTTGCGCGTTTCGAAGGTGTTGCAACGTATCAATTTGCAGCACCACATCAAAACTTTGATCGCCAAAAATGGCCAAGCCTTGTTCTAGGTTCAGCTGAATCACATTTACGCCTCTTTTGATGCAGGCCAGCACATTGGCGTCATCTATCTCCACGCCATATCCCGTACAGCCATGGTGCTGCTGTAAAAAGGCGAGCAAGACCCCATCGCCACAGCCAAGGTCTAGTACTCGACTGCCGTAGGGCACCATGCGCTGTATGGCGTCGCGCAATACGGGGTTCATGCGGCTGCCCCCAAGTTGATGCGGTCAAAATAGGCTCGGACCAGCGATAAGTACCGCGGGTCGTCCAACAAAAATGCATCGTGCCCTTGGGGCGCATCAATTTCGGCATAGCTGACTTTTCGCTTGTTGGCGACCAAAGCTTGTGCGATTTCCCGACTGCGTGCTGGTGCAAAACGCCAGTCGGTGGTGAAGCTGACCAACAAAAACTGGGCACTGGCTCTAGCCAAAGCCTGGGTGAGTTGGCCTTTGAAGGCGCTTGCAGGATCAAAATAGTCCAGGGCGCGTGTGATCAGTAAGTAGGTGTTGGCGTCAAAGTATTCGCTGAACTTGTCGCCTTGGTAGCGCAAATAACCTTCGATTTGAAACTCGATTTCTTGTGTGCTGTACTTAAAATCGTATCCAGATTGAAGCATTCGACCAAATTTGGTGTTCATCACATCATCACTCAGATAAGTGATATGCCCCAGCATTCGGGCAATACGCAAACCCCGCTTAGGCACCACCCCATGGGCATAAAAATGACCGCCGTGAAAGTCGGGGTCAGTGGCGATGGCTCGACGAGCAACTTCATTAAATGCAATGTTTTCTGCATTCAAGTTGGGGGCGCTGGCAATGACCACAGCGTGCCTGACACGGTCGGGGTATTGCAAACTCCAACTCAAAGCTTGCATACCGCCTAAGCTGCCGCCCATGACGGCGGCCAATTGTGAAATGCCCAAATGGTCTAAGAGCCTGGCTTGCGAAGTAACCCAGTCTTCAACGGTCATCACCGGAAAATCTGCCCCGTAAATACGCCCTGTCTCTGGGTTGAGGTGCATCGGCCCCGTGGAGCCAAAACACGAACCCAGATTGTTCACACCAATCACAAAAAAACGGTCCGTATCTACCGGTTTACCTGGGCCAATCATGTTGTCCCACCAGCCTTCGCTTTTGGCTTGCCCTAAATAGCTTCCCGCCACATGGTGAGAGGCGTTCAATGCATGACAGACCAAAACCGCATTACTGTGTTGGGCGTTGAGTTCGCCATAAGTCTCAAAGGTCAACTGGTATTGGTGCAGCACCCCGCCACCCTTTAGATGCAGAGGCTGTTCAAACAACAGGGACTGAGGTGTGGCTAAAAACGTCATCACAAAAAATCCGGCTACGCTAAAAACGAAGCCGGATGGGCAGGCGTCTTTAGCTGAACTTGTTAAAGCGCCCGCAAGCTGTGGCAAATCGGCGCAATTTAAGTATAACCAAGCTTGTCCCCTCTTGATTGAGTCTTTCTCTTTACCTATCTTGCGTTAGAAACTCCATTGCGACATGATTTTCTCTAACGGCTTAATCGCCGCACACTATTGGCTTAATGCACAAGCTATTCGATTGCAAGCCTGGCCCGGCTTCAGCCGCCGAGGCTTATTGCTTTTCGCTTGTGCTTGTGGTGCGTTTAATTCAGCGCTGGTATTGCTTGTGCCTCATATTGCTGACACACTGAATTTAATTTTTATGCGTTTTTATTTTTTTCGCACTTTTTTTGATTGTTTTTTTCTTTGATGCGGTCAACTTTTCATCCCATGTTTTAGTGGTTTTTCAGCTTCTTTCCTGAGCTTGGTGATCTTCAACACTGGCAGCGTCAACTCTCCCAATATTTCATGGATGCCAGTCATTCCTGTGGCGGCATTGATGTTGTTAGGTGTGCGCTGGTCATTTATTTGGCTGCTGTTGATTGTCTTGCTCAACTTTTTCCATTTCGCTGCTGTTTCACTTAACGGTAGCAGCTGTCTTGTGACACCTGAGATTTTTCACCTGAATTGGTCATTCTTTCAAAGCTGAATGTGATATTTTTTTTGATTGTTGCCATCGCTTTGTACGACTGGATGCGAAATGCAAAGCTTCGAGATTTAGCTGCCCGCAACGCTGACCTGCTGCAAACGCATGATGCACTGCGCTCAGCGCAGGCACACCGTGACGATTTCATAGTAGCCGTTGGCCATGAATTACGCACCCCCATGAACGCCATTTCGGGTTTGAATAGCGTCTTGGTGTCCGAGCTCGCTGCCGAGACGGAACAAGCCTCTATTGCTATTCATATTAGAAAGGCTACTGAGCAGCTCTTGCGAGTTGTCAATGACATATTAGACACATCCCAATTAGAGGCCGGTCGTTTGGTTATGCAGACCGCAGGTTTTTCTTTGAATGCGGCGTTGTATTCCTGTTTGGCTGGTTTTGACTTACGCGCTGAGGAAAAGGGTTTGTCTCTAAGCTTAAGCGTCGACCCTGCTATTCCCGACTTTATCGAGGGTGACAGATTGCGTTTTGAACAAGTCTTGAACCATTTGTTAGACAACGCGGTGAAATTCACCACACAAGGTGGCGTGGATCTTCGTTGCTTGGCTTTTGGTGACAGGGTTCGCATCGAGGTTCAGGACACCGGTTTAGGTATTGACCCCTTATTTAACCAAGCCATCTTTAACCGTTTCGTATTGGCAAGTGAGGGTATTCAACGTATGTACGGTGGGGCTGGTTTGGGGCTATCCATCAGTGACCGTTTGATCAGTTTGCTAGGTGGCCATATGGGATTGAGCACGCCCGAGAAAGGCGGAGCCCTTTTTTGGTTTGATCTGCCTTTACATCCGGCACAAGCCCCAATAGCTGATGCTGCTAATTCGTTGGTGGATTTCAGTGAGTCCTGTTCCGTTCTGGTGGTTGACGATAGCCCTGTCAATTTGTTAGTTGTTGAAATTCTCATTAAAAAATTGTGGCCACATTGCGTGATTCATAAGGCTGAGAGTGGCGCCAGTGCTTTGTAGGCTTGCAACAACACAGCTTTCACCTTGGTCTTAATGGATGTTGTCATGCCCGTCATGGATGGTGTAGAGACTACCAAGCGACTGTTTGCGCCATCGTTTTCTTCTTTTGCCAAGAAGCCATTTGTCGTTGGTTTGATAGCTCACACTTTGTCGACGGAAACGCAAGCTTGTCTTGATGCTGGTATGGATGCGGTTTTAACCAAGCCAATTGACCCTGCTGCTGTGTCTTTGACCTTGCAAAAGTATTTGGGTAAGCCTTTTGATGAGCAGTGATATCTATTTTCAGCAAATTAAGCAAGCCTTTCCGGCTTTTGCCTATTTACCTAAAGACCGCTTGTTTGCTTTTTTGATTTTGTGTTTGGGTCTTATGGCCTCTCCTTTTATTTCGTTAGCATCGCCTGTGTCATCGGTGCAAACTTTTTCTTTTGGTTTGTTTTCTTTTTGGTTGTTACTTTTATGGTTTTTTTGGTGTGGCTTGTCCCTGTCTATGACTTGTCAATTGGCCTCTATTTTGGGTGCTGTTCAGCTGTTTGTTATCGCTTGGTTTTCAGGGGGCGTTTACGCCAGCTGTTTAATGTGGTTTTCTGTACTGATAGTGGCAAATTACTTCATTGTTGGGCGTTTTGCTGCTGTTACTTGGCTACTCATCGATATTTTGGTTCATTAATTACAAGCTTATGCATTCGCTTGGTGAGGTTGGGGCCCCGTATTGGGCGTAGATACTCAGAACTCGCTGGCTTCTCTGATTGACTATTCATTCAGCTTCACCATCATCATTGCGATTTTGCTTTTTTACCATTCTCAATATGAACAGGCTGTAAACGATCTTGAAAATACACAACTTGAATTAAAAAATACCGAGAAAGAGCTTGCTCAAACACTTCAGATGCGAGAAAGCTTCATTGGTTCTGTCAGTCATGAACTTCGTACCCCCATGAATGCCATCATGGGCTTTAACAGTCTTTTGCTTTCAATGGTTCGAGATAAACCCCGAGCATTGATGGTGTTGGATCACACGCGTCAGTCAGCCGACCATCTTTTGACTGTGATCAATGATGTATTGGACTACACACAGTTCAAGTCTGGCCAGCTTCGCGCTCGCCTTGCACCTGCAGATTTGTACCAAACCATTGGCTCGGCTTTTGGTCTTTTCATGCCTCGGGTCGAGAGCTCTGTTTGCTACAGCTGCGATTTACCACCCAAGCTTCCCGCTTGGGTTGAAACCGACAGCCACCGTCTTACACAAGTGTTGGTCAACCTTTTAGGTAACGCTATCAAGTTCACCTCTCATGGCGATGTGACATTAACTGTCTGCTCTTTACCCGAAGACTGGTATGAATTCAAAGTGACTGATACAGGCATTGGTATTGCTGAGGATGAACAACAGCGTTTGTTTTTCAGCTTCAGCCAAGCCAACCCCAGCATTCAAGCCCGCTTTGGTGGCAGCGGACTCGGCTTGATGATCTCTCAGCGGTTGGTCCATTTGCTGGGCGGGGATCTATGTTTCGCAAACGAGCTGGGTAAGGGCTCTGAGTTTTGGTTCAAGTTACGTCTGCCTGAGGTTGAGCCACCCACCCCAGCTAGCCCTGCTCATCCTGAAGTCCTGTTGAGGAGTTTAAATAAATTACGCTTTTTGATCGTGGATGACCATGCAGTGAATCGTTTGGTTTTGCGTCAAATTTTGCTTAACCAGTGGCCTGATGCGGTTGTTTTGGAACGGGGTGATGGTTTTGCTGCACTTAATTACCTCAAAGAACATGCGTTTGATTTGGTGTTTCTTGACATGGTGATGCCTGGCCTTGGCGGCATCGAAACTGCCCAACGCTTGTCTCACCCAGATTTCACATCAATCCCCCCCACCTGATTGGTCTGACTGCAAATATCAATCCACAAGACTTAGACGCTTTTTACAATGCGGGTTTATCTGGTTTACTCTTGAAGCCCTTTAACCGCGAGCAATTGATTGCCTTGATTCACCAATTGCTTAGCAGTCCCGTTAGTCGCCCTTAGTACAAATTTCAATTGGTGTGAGTTTTGCTTTATTTTGGTGCAAATCTGTTTTTGGTTCTTTTTTGCACCATCCTTGAACATAAATACCCTTGAGACATCATGGACGCACCCAAACAGGGCATAGATGCTTTGTTCATTCTGCTCGGCGCCATCATGGTTTTGGCCATGCATGCTGGTTTTGCTTTTTTAGAACTTGGCACGGTTCGCAAAAAAAACCAAGTCAATGCCTTGGTAAAGATTTTGGTGGACTTCAGCATTTCCACAGTTGTTTACTTTGCTGTGGGTTATAGCGTTGCATACGGAACTTCTTTTTTCGTAGGTGCCGATGTGTTGGCACAACGCAATGGCTATGATTTGGTGAAGTTTTTCTTTCTGCTCACCTTTGCGGCGGCCATCCCTGCGATTGTTTCTGGTGGAATTGCCGAACGTGCTCGCTTTTACCCTCAATTGGTCGCAACTGCCGTTATCGTGGGGTTTATTTACCCTTTTTATGAAGGCATTGTCTGGAACCAGCATTTTGGCTTGCAAGCTTGGCTCAAAAACCTGACAGGCGACGAATTTCATGATTTTGCCGGCTCGGTGGTGGTACACGCTCTGGGCGGTTGGGTTGCCTTGCCGGCTGTGCTTTTGCTGGGTGCCCGCAGCAACCGCTACAAAAAAGATGGCGCCATTTCTGCTCACCCCCCTTCAAGCATTCCGTTTTTGGCCTTAGGTGCTTGGGTTTTGTGCGTGGGTTGGTTTGGCTTTAATGTTATGAGCGCGCAAACCATTGACAAAATATCTGGCTTGGTTGCTGTCAACAGCCTCATGGCCATGGTGGGTGGCACCTTGGCGGCTTTGTGGCTTGGCAAAAATGACCCTGGGTTTGTTCACAACGGCCCTTTGGCGGGCCTGGTGGCGGTGTGCGCTGGATCAGACATCATGCACCCCCTTGGTGCGTTGGTGGTGGGTGCTGTCGCAGGTGCTTTGTTTGTGGCCATGTTCACATTGACCCAAAACCGTTGGAAGATTGATGATGTTTTGGGCGTCTGGCCTTTGCACGGTATTTGCGGCACATGGGGCGGCATTGCAGCAGGCGTTTTTGGTCTTCCAGCCTTAGGCGGTTTGGGCGGCGTGAATGTCTTTGCCCAGCTGATAGGCACGCTGTCTGGTGTAACTTGGGCCGTCCTCAGTTCTTTCCTTTTGTATGGCCTCTTGAAATTAACCATGGGTTTGCGTTTAAGCCAAGAAGAGGAGTTTGAAGGCGCAGACTTGAGCATTCACAAGATCAATTCCAGCCCAGATCGTGAGGTTAGTTGGTAGTTTTTGTGGTTTTTTAACCTTTAAAATCGTTAATTGAGGATAAACACTTGGTTTTCTTCATGATATTTGTCTCATAATGGTCAGAACTGTGTAAAGCCCTTGGGTACCTGCGCAGCTTGCGGGTGATAGGTTAGTTTCGCTTCTTGACTTTCGTGGACAGGTGCATTCGGGACTCCTTCGCTTTTTTATATGTTTTTATGGAGTCCCTGAATGGGCAACAAACTTTACGTCGGCAATCTGCCATATTCCGTGCGCGATGGCGACTTGGAACAATCTTTTGGTCAATTTGGCACGGTCACCAGCGCCAAGGTCATGATGGAACGCGATACTGGTCGCTCCAAAGGCTTTGGCTTTGTTGAAATGGGCAGCGATGCCGAAGCCCAAGCGGCTGTCAACGGCATGAATGGACAACCTCTTGGTGGTCGAAGCTTGGTTGTGAATGAAGCGCGCCCCATGGAACCCCGCCCACCTCGCAGCGGCGGTGGTGGTTATGGCGGTGGCGGTGGCGGTGGCGGTGGCGGTGGCGGCGGGTATGGCGGCGGCGGTCGTGAAGGCGGCGGCGGCGGTTATGGCGGCGGCGGTCGTGAAGGCGGCGGCGGCAGTTATGGTGGTGGCGGTCGTCGTGAAGGCGGCGGCGGTTACGGTGGCGGCGGTCGACGTGAAGGTGCTGCTGGTGGTAACGATGGCAATTTCCGCAGCCCTAATGTTGGCGGCGGTGCACGCAACAACAGTGGCTCTTCTGGTCGCAATGAATATTGATCGCAGACTCTAAACCGTCTTGCTAAATCTTAGGGCTTGGAAATTCCAAGCCCTTTTTTATTGCCGCTTGCTAGGGACCAGCAAAACCTTCACCCGGCCCTGTAATAAAAACCTCTGGTTGAGGTTGTCGGCCTTCAGGCCATTGGCTTGAAAACGGTTATCGCCTCGTTCAATTTTCACGGGCGAATAGGTGACCAAACTGTCGGTGTTGGCAAATAAGTAAATGAACTCGCTGCGCAGAGTCATGGCGGGATCTTGGGTACCCACGCCTTGCTTGTGCACCACGGCTTGACCCATCAGCTGTATTTCAGACCCGTCTTCATTGGACAAAGAGCGCTTTGCAACCGCTGTTGTCAAACGCCCCGAACGAGAAAACGAGTGCACCACCGGCCGCTCTATCAAATTGGTCAAGGTGTCGGGGAAGTGCACTGAAGAAACGCCTTGCAAATAAGACTTCATTTCGCCTTGCAATGAATACGTCTTCAATGTGAAGTCACGGGCAAAATAGTCTGGCTCATGCGAGGTTTTTGCCGAAGCGGCCACCGATAGCGCTTTAGGCGCATTGCGCATAAGCCACACACTGCCCCACAAAAGAAAGGCCAATAAGACCATGGGCAAAAAGGCCAAAAGAGTTTCTAATCGGTTGCGCCAGCCTAACGAAGGCACAGGCGAAGGGAGTCTGGGCAGGCTGTTCATTTAAGCGCTTCTTGCAAAGCGGCTTCATAGACTCCGCTGGCACGCAACAACAGATCGCACAAATCGCGCACAGCGCCGTGGCCGGCGGCTCGTGAAGTAACCCAATCAACACGTGTCAGAACTTCTGTGTGCGCCCCAGGCGGTGCGGCCGAAAGACCTGCGGGCATCAACATGGCCAAGTCTGGCCAATCATCCCCCATGGCAGCCACTTGCGACCATTGCAACCCCAAAGAAGCCAGCAGTTCTTGTGCTGCCACTTTTTTGTCATGCACGCCTGCAAGCACATGGCTTATGCCCAAATCTGTCAAGCGTTTTCTTAAAGCCAAGTTATCGCGCCCCGAGATGATGGCGACATTGATACCATGCGCTTGCAACAGTTTCAGACCATGGCCATCGAGGGTATGAAAGGTTTTAGTTTGCTCGCCATGGTCGCTGTAATGCAAGCCACCTTCGGTCAAAACACCATCAACATCCAGCAAGAGCAACTTGATGAGCCTTGCTTTTTTCAAAACTTCAGATGTTGGAGGTATAGCTTGCGCCATCAAATCACCTTTGCACGCATCAAGTCATTGCTGTTGAGGGCACCACACAAAAGGTGGTCTTTATCGACAACCAATAAACATGTAATGCGCAAATTCTCCATCAACTGCGCCGCCTCTGCTGCCAATGCGTCCAGGTGAATGGTGGTTGGTTGCGGTCTCATCACGTCTCGCGCCTTTAAGGGCAGCACATCGACACCCTTTTCAATCAAGCGGCGCAAATCACCATCTGTGAATATGCCCACAATCTTTCCTTCATCATCAACCACAGCCGAAACCCCTAAACCCTTTTGGCTCATCTCACGCATCAAATCGGGAAAACCTGTCTGGGGTAGCACTTGAGGAACATCTGCGCCGCTTCTCATGACATCGGCGACATGGGTGAGAAGCCTTCTCCCCAAACTGCCACCTGGGTGAGACAAGGCGAAATCGGTGGACTTAAATCCGCGCGCATCGAGTACCGCAACAGCCAAAGCGTCGCCCAATGCCAACTGCGCGGTGGTACTGGCGGTGGGTGCCAAGTTCATCGGGCAGGCTTCTTTTTCGACAGCACTATCAAGAACGATCAAAGCATGTTTTGCCAACGTAGACTGGGGGTTTCCTGTCATTGCAATGAGCACAATGCCTTGGCGCTTGATAATGGGCAATATAGCCGACAACTCTTGGCTCTCGCCACTGTTGGACAAGGCCAAAACAACATCTTCTTTAGTGACCATGCCTAAGTCGCCGTGACTGGCTTCTGCTGGATGCACAAAAAAAGCTGGTGTGCCTGTGGAGGCCAAGGTTGCTGCGATTTTTCTGCCTATGTGCCCGCTTTTGCCCATGCCCATAACGACCACACGACCTTTAACGGCCAAGATGGCGTTCACCGCAGCAATAAAGTCTGGCCCCAATCTGGAGCGCAAAGCCAGCAATGCGTGGGCTTCCGTCGTCAGCACTTGGGCTGCGAGGTCCAGCACTTTGTTGGTTTGTTTGGTTGAAGCGTCGCTCATGGTGTTGATTATGCGGCGGCTTATTTGCCAATACAAAACCGCGAGAAAATTTCACCTAACAAGTCATCTACGCTCATCTCTCCTGTCAGGATAGAGAGTTGTTTCTGCGCACAACGCAACTCCTCCGCTAACAAATCCAATGCTGGGCGGGGTGTTTGCAGTACGCCAAGGGCTAGTCCGGTGTGTATTTGAACTTGCTCTAAGGCTTGTACATGCCTTTGGCGCGCTGAAAACACTCCCTCTTGATGCTGTGCTTGCCACCCCACACTTTGCAATAGATAAGCGCAAAGCTCTTGCATCCCTTGACCTGTTTTAGCAGAAATATGTATCGCTGTTTGTTTAGCCAAAGGTTCACTGTTCGTTGCGACCAAATCTATTTTGTTGAACACATGCAGCAAAGGGCTGTGCCTGCTTTTTTGCAGCATCATTTGGTTGATCAACACTGTTTGCCGTGCTTGGTATTCTGCGTCGTGCGAGCGACTTAGATCGTGCAACAGCACCACCACATCGGCATCTGCGACTTGTGCCCATGCCCGTTCTATGCCTATTTTTTCCACCTCGTCGACACTTTGCGTGTCACGTAGGCCCGCGGTATCCACCACATGTACAGGCACACCTTCAATAGAAATAGTCTGTGTCAATACATCACGGGTCGTGCCAGCCACGGGCGTGACAATCGCCGTATCTTGTCCCGTCAAAGCGTTTAGCAAAGAGCTTTTACCCGCATTGGGTTGTCCAGCAATCACCATTTTCATGCCGTCGCGCAACAAGGCGCCTTGGCGTGTTTTGGCACATAACAAATCAGTTTCTTGCTGCATGGTTCGCAGCTGTCCTGCGACATCGGCCTGGGTCACAAAGTCGATGTCCTCTTCCGGAAAATCTAAACTTGCCTCCACCAACATACGTACCCGTAATATTTGTTCTTGAAGCTTTTCAACTTGCATTGAAAAAACCCCTACCAGCGAGCGACCAGCGCCCCGAACCGCAGCCTGCGTTTGGGCATCAATCACATCGGACACCGCCTCGGCTTGGGCTAAGTCTATTTTTTGATTGACGTAGGCCCGCTGTGTAAATTCGCCTGGTTGAGCCAGTCGCAAGCCAGCTAAGCCCACGCTTTGCTTTTGGGCGAACTCTAAGCAGCGTTCTACCAGCATAGACAAGACCACGGGTCCTCCATGTCCTTGCAACTCCAGAACATCTTCACCGGTATAACTGTGGGGGGCTGGAAAAAACAGTGCCAAGACTTGGTCTATCGTTTGACTACTGGCATCTCTTATATTAACCAATTGGGCACGCCTGGGCTCTAGCGATTGTTGACACAGTGCATTCGCAAAATCTCGCAAGTTTTTTCCGCTGACGCGCACCATACCGACCGCGCCTTTGCCCGGTGGCGTAGCCACCGCGATGATGGGCGCATCGCGTTCGCTAAGCATGTTCTAAGACAAAGGTTGCCGCTTGTCCGTGCACATGGTTAATTGAGAACGCCAAGTTGCTTATTTATCATCCATTGCTGGGCGATGGACAAAATATTGTTAGTTAGCCAATACAACACCAATCCCGAGGGGAAAAAGAAAAACATGACGCTAAAGGCCAAAGGCATGATCCACATCATCTTGGCTTGAATGGGGTCTGGCGGCGTGGGATTGAGCCAAGTTTGTATCAGTGATGTGGCGGTCATCAAAATGGGTAATAAGCCGATGGGAACACCAAACCAAACTCCAAATGCTGTGTCTGGTGCGGCCAAGTCGTGCACCCATCCCACCCATGGTGCATTACGCATTTCAACCGAAGACAACAGCACCCAATACAAGGCAATGAAGAAAGGAATTTGCACAGCGATAGGCAAGCAACCACCCAAGGGGTTGACTTTTTCTTCGCGGTAAATTTTCATCATCTCCATTTGCATTTGCTGAGGGTTATCTTTCAAACGCTCTCGCATTTCCATGATCTTGGGGTTGATGGCTTTCATTTTCCCCATGCTTTTATAGGCCTGGGAATTGAGCCAATAAAAAGCGATTTTTAATAACACGACCAAGGCCACGATGGACCAACCCCAGTTACCAATAAAGCCAAATAGCTTGTCTAGCAACCAATACAAAGGTTTGGCCAATATCGTCAGCCAACCATAGTCTTTTACCAACTCCAGCCCCGGGTACAGGCCCTCTAAAAGTTTTTCTTCTTGCGGTCCAACAAATAACCTGGTTTGATGGATTTGTTTGCTTTCGTTGGCCAGTGCTGGAAGCGGAGCGACCATGCCGACTGAGTAGAGGTTGTTGTCAATCTTGCGGGCATACAAGTCACGCTCTTGCGCATCGTCCATCAGCCATGCTGAAGCAAAATAATGCTGCACCATACCGACATAGCCTAAGTCAGATTTTTTCTCGAAATCAGTTTTGTTTTTCTCTATATCGGAGAACTCGATTTTTTGGTATTTTTTACTGTTGGTAAAGACAGCAGGCCCAGTGAAAGTGGAGTAGAAGGCAGATTCACCCTCGGGTTTATTGCCGTCTCTGACTAGCTGTACATAAATTTGAGGCGTTATGGTTTGTCCAGATTGGTTCAGAATTTCATGCTGGACTGACAGCACATAGCTGTTTTTCTTGACGGTATAGGTTTTAATCAACTTGACGCCACCAAGAGCGTCCGATTCGAATCGAAGTAACAAACTGTCTTCGCCATCTTTAAAGGTGCTTGGGCTGGTCAAGCGCATAGGGCTTTTGTGTGTCGGCCAACTCACGGCTGCGGGTCCGCCCACCAATCCTGATTGAGCCAAATAAACGCGCTCTTTGGAGCTGTCCATCAAGGTGACATTGCTACTTAGGCGATGGGCGTCTTTGTGTTTGAGCAACTCCGCATAGATCAAACTTGCGCCTTGCGTGTCAAACCGTAGCTTCAAAAGATTCGTTTGAACTTCGATTGTTTCGGCTTTGGTTTGATTCACGTCTGGTGCGCTGTCTGCAGGCAAGGGGGCGGCAGGTTGCGTGGAGACAGGGTTTGGTGCGTTGTTTGTTTGAGATGAATCAGTGGCTACGATAGGCGGCGTTGCTGTGGGGAAAAACGTGGGTTTTTTGCCGTTATGCAATTGCCATTGATCCCACAGCATCACCAAAGAAAACCCAAAAACAACCCAAAGTATGGTGCGGCGAATATCGTTCATGGTGTGTCTGCAATCGAAGGCAATGTGGATGAAAGAGTGGTGGTGACGTTATGCGGTGTAGGTACTGGATCGTGACCTCCCGCGCACCATGGATGGCAGCGACTCAAACGGCGCAAGGTTAAGTAGCTTCCCTTTGCTGCGCCGTAGCTTTCTATCGCCTCTAAAGCATAAGCTGAACAGGTTGGTGTAAAACGACACGATGAGCCAAGCCAAGGACTAAGAATCAAGCGGTAGCCTTTAACCAAAAGCATTAATAGCTCTTTCATCATGGCCTAACACCATGTCGCATCAGTTGGTGCAGTTCAGATCTGACGGCATGACGTAAATTTTTGGAGCTTGCGCTGATGAAGTGTTTGGTATCAAAAGTTTTGCGCAATCGTATGACCCGGTCAGCATCCGGCCAGTCTGCAGCCCATGTTTCACGGCCCAGTGCGTAAATTTGTCGCTTGATCAAGTTTCGTGTCACCGCTTTACGCGCCCAGCGTTTAGGTACAACCGCACCAATGCGACTACTTGCTGCGCTGGTTTGCTGGTGCAAGGCGAAATGCGAAGTCACCGCGACAATGCCCTCAGCCATGACTGCATCAAAGTCTGCGCGCTGTGTCAGTTTGTCCACGTGGCAAAGCAAGTGGCTCGCAAACCTAAATGCAACAGCTTAAACAGCCAAGCGTTTGCGGCCCTTGGCTCGACGTGCATTGATAACAGCGCGTCCTCCGCGTGTTTTCATGCGCACCAAAAAGCCATGGGTGCGAGCGCGTCGGGTTTTAGAGGGTTGGTATGTGCGTTTCATTTGATATAGCCACAAGCATAGGTGAAACCTAAGATTATCCCTCAATTAAAGGACATCACCAAGCTTTCTTCATGCAACGCTTGAAGTGGGGGGGGTTTGATAAACTTTTTTTGACGGTCTGTGGATAAATTTTTGATAAACCAGCCTCAGACACCCCTAAAATAGAGCTTATCCACAGAATGGTCATGTTTTGAATAATCTCCCTCCTACCCACTCTCCCACAACACCTAGTCCTGACGCAGGCCAGGCTTTGTGGCAAGCCTGTGTAGACCAGTTGGCGCAAGAGCTGCCCGAACAGCAGTTCAACACATGGATAAAACCACTGACCGCCTCTCTTTCGGATGACTTTTCTCGTATCCATATTGAGGTTGCGAACCGATTCAAGCTTGACTGGATTCGTGCCCAATACGCTGGTCGCTTAGCGGCCCTTTTGCAACATCTCTATGGACAATCCATACAAATTGATTTTTTATTGGCCTCCAAAGAAGCGCCTTCACGCCCGGTTGCGACTCGGATATTGAGCGAACCGGAAGATTTATCCCCTGCGCTAGGCTCTTCAACAGATGCTGGTTTGCAAAGTTTTAAAAACCGCATCAATACCAGCCTGTGCTTCGATAACCTGGTTGAGGGCACGGCCAATCGCATGGCGCGCGCAGCTGCCATGCATGTAGCCAATGTGCCTGGTCAACTCTACAACCCTTTGTTTATATATGGTGGTGTTGGTTTGGGCAAAACCCATTTGATGCACGCCGTAGGCAACCAATTGCTGGTCAACCGGCCAAATGCCAAGGTTTTGTACATCCACGCCGAGCAATTTGTATCGGATGTGGTTAAGGCTTATCAGCGGAAGACCTTCGATGAGTTCAAACAGTATTACCATTCACTGGACTTGCTTCTGATCGATGATGTGCAGTTTTTTGCCAATAAAGACCGCACTCAAGAAGAGTTTTTCAACGCTTTTGAAGCCCTGCTCACTAAAAAGTCACATATTGTGATGACGAGCGATACCTACCCCAAAGGGTTAACTGATATTCACGAGCGGTTGGTTTCGCGTTTTGACTCTGGGTTAACGGTGGCGATTGAGCCCCCTGAACTCGAGATGCGCGTGGCTATTTTGATAGCCAAGGCGCGCAACGAAGGCGCTGAAATGCCCGAAGAGGTTGCGTTTTTTGTGGCTAAAAATGTACGCTCCAATGTCCGCGAATTAGAAGGTGCTTTGCGTAAAATCTTGGCTTATTCACGGTTCAACCAAAAAGACGTTTCTATTCAACTCGCCCGAGACGCGTTGCGCGACTTGTTATCCATTCAAAACCGGCAAATTTCTGTAGAAAACATTCAAAAAACCGTGGCAGACTATTACAAAATCAAAGTCGCGGACATGTATTCCAAGAAACGCCCGGCTTCGATTGCCAGACCACGGCAAATTGCCATGTATTTGGCTAAAGAATTGACCCAAAAAAGCCTGCCTGAAATTGGTGAACTTTTTGGAGGCCGAGACCACACTACCGTTTTACATGCTGTTCGCAAAATTTCTGCTGAAAGACAAACATTGAGCGACCTCAATCAGCAACTGCATGTGCTTGAACAAACACTCAAAGGATAAAACCATTGGCCTACTTTGCAAACCCTGTGCACAGTTTTCGGATAAGCCATGGGTTATCCACAGGCGGCGGCGTTTTTCTAAAGTTATCCCTTTTGGTGATAGGGGTTTGGTACCGGTTTCACACATGGTTTTATGGTCATCAAGTCGTTGAAATAAAAGTGGAAAATACGCTTTTCCACAGAAGTTGATGGCCCTTATCTACTACCACTATTGAAATATAAAGAAATTAAAGAAGAGGATGACATGATTGTTTTGAAAGCGAGTCAAGAAAAAATTGTTACTGCTTTGCAATCGGTAGTGGGTATTGTTGAGCGTCGTCACACCCTGCCTATTTTGGCCAATGTGATGATTCAAAAAACGCCGCAATCGGTTCAACTCACCAGCAGCGATTTAGAAATTCAAATTCGCACAGATGCTGATTTGGGTGGCGACAGTTCAAACTTCACCACTACCGTCGGTGCCCGCAAACTGATGGATATTTTGCGTTCCATGCCCAGCGATCAAATGGTCAGCCTAGAGTCGCAGCAAAACAAGTTGATTCTCAAAAGCGGCAAAAGCCGTTTCACTTTGCAAACGCTGCCAGCGGAAGACTTTCCTTTGGTGCAGGAATCTGCTAGCTTTGGCCCCTTGTTCAGTATTCCGCAAAAGACTTTGAAAGAGTTATTGCATCAGGTCTCTTTTGCAATGGCTGTACACGATATACGTTACTACCTCAACGGCATTTTGTTTGTTGCTGAGGGCCAGCAACTCAGTTTGGTTGCTACTGACGGTCATCGCTTGGCCTATACCTCTGCCACACTTGAAGTGGAAGTACCTAAGCAAGAGGTGATCTTGCCACGCAAGACGGTGCTGGAGTTGCTTCGTTTGCTGAGCGACAAAGAAGGCATGATCGATATGCAATTTGCCAATAACCAGGCAAAGTTTAAATTTGAAGGCAAGGAATTTGTAACGAAGTTGGTTGAAGGTAAATTTCCTGACTACAACCGCGTCATTCCTAAGAACCACAAAAATACAGTTACGTTAGGCCGTGTAACTTTGCTCAACACGCTTCAACGAACTGCTATTTTGACCAGCGATAAATTCAAGGGTGTTCGCATCAACCTTGAAGTAGGTGTTTTGCGTGTTGCTGCAAGCAATGCGGAGCAAGAGGAAGCTGTTGATGAAATTGAAGTTGATTACGCTGGCGACAGTATTGAAATTGGTTTCAACGTCACTTATTTGATTGATGTACTCAGCAATATGTCTCAGGACATGGTTCGAATGGACTTGGCTGATTCCAACAGCTCGGTCTTGGTCACCATGGCTGAAAACCCTAATTTTAAGTACGTTGTCATGCCCATGCGTATTTAATGCTTTTATCCCTTTTGTGCTCTTGCACAGTGAATTGAGTTATGAATCCCTCACAAGAATTACCTGAAGACGGTGTTAAGCCAGAGCAAATCATGGGTGATCAGTCCTATGGCGAAAGCTCCATACAAATTTTGGAAGGCTTGGAGGCCGTTCGCAAGCGTCCCGGCATGTATATCGGCGACACTTCCGACGGCACAGGCTTGCACCATTTGGTGTTTGAGGTGGTCGACAACTCGATTGACGAGGCCTTGGCTGGTCATTGCGACGACATCGTGGTCACCATCCATTCGGACAACTCCATCAGTGTGACCGACAACGGCCGTGGCATCCCTACGGGTGTGAAGATGGACGACAAACACGAGCCCAAGCGCAGCGCCTCTGAAATTGCCCTCACCGAACTGCACGCGGGTGGCAAGTTCAACCAAAACAGCTACAAGGTGTCTGGTGGCTTGCACGGCGTCGGCGTGTCGTGTGTGAACGCATTGTCCAAATGGCTGCGTTTGGTGGTTCGTCGAGAAGGCAAGGTTCACACCATCGAATTTGCCAAAGGCTTTGTGCAAAACCGCTTGCTCGAAATGGTCGATGGGGTGGAAGTTTCTCCCATGCGCATCACTGGCGAGACCGATAAGCGCGGCACCGAAGTGCATTTTTTGCCCGATACCGACATCTTTGTTCAAAACCACGAGTTCCATTACGAGATTTTGAGCAAGCGTTTGCGCGAACTCAGCTACCTGAACAACGGTGTGCGCATCCGCTTGATGGACGAGCGCACCGGCAAGAACGACGACTACTCGGGTGCCGGTGGCGTGGCGGGGTTCGTTCAGTTCATCAATGCAGGAAAAAAAGTTCTGCATCCCAATGCGTTTTATGCCGAAGGTGAACGGCCTGCAGAAAGCTATGGCGGCATTCCGGGCACCCACATTGGTGTGGAAGTGGCGATGCAGTGGAACGAGAGCTACAACGAGAGCGTGCTGTGTTTCACCAACAACATCCCGCAGCGCGATGGCGGTACCCATCTCACGGGCCTGCGCGCCGCGATGACGCGGGTCATCAACAAATACATTGATGAACACGAGTTGGCCAAAAAAGCCAAAGTCGAGGTGACGGGCGACGACATGCGCGAAGGCTTGTGCTGCGTGATGTCGGTCAAAGTGCCTGAACCCAAATTCAGCAGTCAAACCAAAGACAAGCTGGTGTCCAGTGAAGTGCGCGCGCCGGTGGAAGACATTGTGGGCAAGGTGCTGGGCGACTATTTGCAAGAGCGCCCCAACGATGCCAAAATGATTTGCGGCAAGATCATTGACGCAGCGCGCGCGCGCGAGGCCGCCCGCAAAGCGCGGGAGATGACGCGGCGCAAAGGTGTGCTCGATGGCATGGGTTTACCCGGCAAACTGGCCGACTGCCAAGAAAAAGATCCAGCCTTGTGTGAAATCTACATCGTCGAGGGTGATTCTGCCGGCGGCTCGGCCAAGCAAGGCCGAGACAGAAAGTTCCAAGCCATTTTGCCCTTGCGCGGCAAAATTTTGAACGTGGAAAAAGCGCGTTACGAAAAGCTCTTAACCAGCAATGAAATATTGACCCTCATCACCGCTTTGGGCACCGGCATTGGCAAGGTCAGCGCTGAGTCGGGCAAGTCGGGGACGGACGACTTCAACATCGACAAGTTGCGCTATCACCGCATCATCATCATGACCGATGCCGACGTGGACGGCGCGCACATCCGCACGCTGCTTTTGACCTTCTTTTACCGCCAAATGCCCGAGTTGGTCGAGCGTGGTCACATCTACATTGCCCAACCGCCTTTGTACAAGGTGAAAGTGGGCAAGGAAGAGCAATATTTGAAAGATCAGCTTGCTTTAGACCTGTTTTTGTTGAAGGTCGCTTTGAAGGACGCCAGTTTGCAAACTGGTGGCAATAACCCTCAAACCCTTTCTGGTGAGACCTTGGGCGAGTTGGCGCGCAAGCACCAAGTGGCTGAGGCCGTGATTTCCCGCTTGAGCAGCATCATGGACGCGGAGGCTCTGCGCGGCATGGCCGACGGAGTTGCTTTGAATTTGGACAGCCTTGACCAAGCCCAAGCCTCGGCGGCTGCGCTACAGATCAAGTTACGAGAACTCGGCAGCGGCTCTGAAGTGGCGGCAGAGTTTGATGTGCGCACCGATAAACCCATTCTTCGCTTAAGCCGCCATCACCATGGCAACGTCAAGAGCAGTGTCATCACGCAAGACTTTGTGCATGGCGCTGACTATGCGGCTTTGGCAGAAGCAGCATCCACCTTCCGCGATTTGATTGGCGAAGGTGCGCGCATTGAGCGAGGCGACGGTGAGCGTCGCAAGGAAGAAAAAATTGGGGACTTCCGTCAAGCCATGAAATGGTTGATAGGCCAAGCTGAAAACGCCACTTCTCGTCAGCGCTACAAAGGTCTGGGTGAGATGAACCCTGCGCAGCTATGGGAAACCACCATGGACCCAACCGTGCGCCGACTGTTACGCGTGCAAATTGACGATGCCATCGAGGCGGACCGCGTGTTCACCATGTTGATGGGTGACGAGGTGGAACCACGCCGAGTTTTTATTGAAACCAATGCATTGCGGGCGGGCAATATTGACGTTTAAGTTGCTCTGACGCTGCTGAATGCGTGTCGCGTAATGCTTTCAGTTATCTCAAGCATTTGTTTCCCTAGAAAGTTTTGTAGGCCAGTTTTGACCTCATCGCCGTGGCCCGGATGACCGCCCATGGCCTGCGCGATGTCCATGAAGGGCCGCGCATAAAATCATCTGTTTTGCAAGGTGGCCATGGTTTATCCAGACAGTTTTGATGTGTTGGTGGTTGGCGGGGGTCATGCTGGTACCGAGGCGGCCCTGGCTGCTGCTCGCATGGGTTGTCGCACCTTGCTGCTCACCCACAACATTGAAACATTGGGTCAAATGAGCTGCAACCCGTCCATCGGCGGCATAGGTAAAGGCCATTTGGTGAAGGAGTTGGATGCCATGGGCGGCGCGATGGCCTTGGCCACCGACATGGCGGGTATTCAGTTTCGTATCTTGAACCGATCTAAAGGGCCTGCGGTTCGTGCCACCCGAGCGCAAGCCGACCGCGTGTTGTACAAAGCCGCAATACGTCTCCGCCTGGAAACTCAACCCAATTTGTGGTTTTTCCAGCAAGCCGTGGACGACCTCATGCTGGAGGGCTCAAGGGTTGTAGGGGCCATCACGCAAGTGGGTATATGCTTTCGTGCAAAAGCAGTTGTTCTTACGGCTGGTACTTTTTTGGATGGGAAAATCCATGTGGGCTTGGACAACTATGCAGCAGGCCGGGCTGGTGATCCACCTGCAGGCCGACTTTCTGCGCGCTTAAAAGAGCTTCGCTTACCCCAAGGTCGCTTGAAGACAGGTACCCCGCCCCGAATTGACGGGCGTAGCATTGATTTTTCCAAATGCAGCGAACAAGCGGGGGACGGCATGGCGGGGGGTGAGACTGAGCAAATGCCTGTGTTCAGTTTCATGGGTCGCGCTGATATGCACCCCGAGCAAAGGTCTTGCTGGATAACACACACTAATGAGCGCACCCACGAAATCATCCGCTCTGGCTTTGACAGAAGCCCCATGTTCACCGGTAAGATCGACGGTGTGGGGCCGCGTTACTGCCCAAGTGTGGAAGACAAGGTCAACCGCTTTGTCGACAAGGCCAGCCATCAAATCTTCTTAGAGCCAGAAGGGCTGACCACTCACGAGTACTACCCCAACGGCATCTCCACCAGCCTTCCCTTTGATGTCCAACTCTCGTTGGTGCGCTCGATCGTAGGACTGGAAAGTGCACATATCTTGCGCCCTGGGTATGCGATTGAATACGATTTTTTTGACCCGCGAGAACTCAAGCGCAGTTTTGAAACCAAGGCCATCGAGGGGCTGTTTTTCGCCGGTCAAATCAATGGCACCACCGGTTATGAAGAGGCGGCAGCACAAGGTTTGTATGCCGGCGCGAACGCTGCATTGCAATGCAAGGGCCTGCCCGCATGGACACCTAGGCGAGATGAAGCCTACTTGGGTGTGTTGGTCGATGACTTGGTGAACCAAGGCGTGGTCGAGCCTTACCGCATGTTCACCAGCCGCGCCGAGTACCGCCTGAAGTTAAGGGAAGACAACGCCGATATGCGCCTGACCGAGGCGGCGCGTCAAATGGGCTTGGTCGATGACGAGCAGTGGGGCAAATTCAACCGTAAGCGGGACGCTGTTTCACGTGAAACAGAGCGTCTTAGGTCTTTGTGGGTCAGTCCCGCCAACCTTGCTGCGGCAGAATCCGAGCGGGTTTTGGGCAAGGCCATTGACCACGAGTACAGCTTGGCGGATTTGCTGCGCAGACCACAAGTTGCGTACGCGGACCTGATGGGGCTGGATGGTGGGCGCTTTGTGTCAGCCGATATCCTCGCCTTGGACCCTGTTTCACGTGAAACAGTGATCGAGCAAATCGACATCACTGCTAAATACGCTGGCTATATCGACCGACAGAACGAAGAGGTAGAGCGTGCTGAGCACTACGAAAACATGGCCTTACCAGCAAACCTCGACTATTTGGCCATTTCAGCGTTGAGCATCGAGGTCAAGCAAAAGCTAGACAAGCACCGGCCAGAAACCTTGGGCCAAGCATCGCGCATTTCAGGCGTCACCCCTGCCGCCATCTCTTTGCTGTTGGTGCATTTGCGCCGTGCCCGCATGGGGCAATTTGCAGCCGGCGGCAAGGCGGCCGCTTGAGCCTTAGCCTAGAGCGGCGTCTTCATCAGGGGTCCGAGGTTCTGGGTTTGCATCTGTCGGACGCCCAGCGCCAGCATCTCTTGACTTATATAGGCCTGTTGCAGAAATGGAATCGGGTTTACAACCTGACGGCGGTCAAAGACCCAGAGCACATGTTGACGCAGCATGTTTTGGATTGTTTGGCGGTGGTGCGGCCTTTGAAAGAAACCGTGCCTTTGGCCAAAAGCCTGTTGGACGTAGGCGCAGGTGGCGGCTTACCCTCGGTGGTTTTGGCCATCGCCTGTCCCGACCTGACAGTGCTGGCGGTCGACGCTGTGGCCAAAAAAACCGCGTTTATTCAAAGCACGGCGCACACTTTGGGCTTGTCGAATCTGCAAGCGCAGCACACAAGGGTTGAGTCATTGAGCCAGATATTTGATGTGGTGAGCGCGCGTGCGTATGCCTCCTTGAAGGACTTAGTGCTCAGTTCACGCGCTTGCTTGGCACCCAATGGCTGGTGGATGGCCATGAAAGGGGTTGTCCCAACGGAAGAAATCATCCATTTACCAAGTGATATCGAGGTGTTTCAAACACAGCGTTTGTCTGTCCCAGACCTTGATGCGCAGCGCTGTCTGGTCTGGATGCGACCTAAACAAGCCATCTAAAGCCTCACGCAATAAACGATTGTTTCACGTGAAACAGTCAGATTTCGGCGCATATCAGCAGTGCGTGCCTTACACTCTGCCCTCCCCGCAAAAGGATTAACCATGTTTGGTATTGCAGACTACCCCGCCTTTGTGCTGGCAGTCATTGTTTTTTTGGCCATTCCTGGCCCTGGCAATTTGGCCTTGTTGACGTCAACCGCCAAGGGTGGTTTGCGCGGCGGCTTGGCTGCCACCTTGGGCGTGATGGCTGGTGACCAGGTTTTGATGTGGGCGGCGGTAGCGGGCGTGGCAGCTGTTTTGGCCACTCAGCCTGAGTTTTTTCAGGCGCTTCAATGGTTGGGCGCCGCCTATTTGTCATACATAGGCTACAAAATGTTGACAAACAAAGAGGGCGACGCGCCGGTGATCAACATCACCGCCGGACATTATTTTCGGCAATCTTTGTGGATCACCTTGCTCAACCCCAAGGCCATCATGTTTTACATGGCCTTTTTCCCCTTGTTCATAGACCCGCAAGTACACGCTGGCCTATGGACCTTTGGAGTGATGGCTTTGACGGTGGCGGTGTTGACGTTCTTGTATGGCCTGCTGATCTGCGTATTGGCACAACGTTTGTCAACCCGTCTCCAGCAGCGCCCATGGATTGGTCGGGTTTTGCAAAAATTCGGTGGCGGCTTGTTGGTGGCCTTTGGTTTGAAACTTGTCTTGAGTAAATAAACATGGCCAAAATCTTTTGTATTGCCAACCAAAAAGGCGGCGTTGGTAAGACCACCACCACGGTGAACTTGTCAGCCGCTTTGGCCGCCATTGGTCAGCGTGTGCTGATGGTCGATTTAGACCCGCAAGGCAACGCCACCATGGGCTCGGGTGTGGACAAGCGCCAGTTGACATACACCGTGTATGACGTTTTGTTGGGCGAGAGCAACATCGCGCAAGCGCGTGTCAGCAGCCATTGGGGCGAGGCCGCGGCCAAACCCAATGCAGCCAAATACCATGTGTTGGGCGCAAACCGTGAATTGGCGGGCGCGGAAGTCGAGTTGGTCAGCCTAGAGCAACGCGAGATGAGACTCAAACTTGCGTTGCAACAAGTCGATGCAGAGTACGACATTGTGCTTATAGACTGCCCGCCATCCCTGTCATTGCTCACCCTCAATGGACTGTGTTCCGCTCACGGCGTCATCGTGCCCATGCAGTGCGAATACTTCGCGTTAGAGGGACTCACCGATTTGGTCAATACCATCAAACAAGTCCACGCCAACCTTAACCAAGATTTGAAAATCATCGGACTTTTGCGTGTGATGTTTGACCCGCGCATCACTTTGCAAATGCAGGTGAGCGATCAACTCAAAGCGCACTTTGGCGACAAAGTGTTTAACACCCTGATACCTCGCAATGTGCGCTTGGCTGAAGCGCCCAGCTATGGGTTGCCGTGCGTGGTGTTTGACCCCAGCGCCAAAGGGAGCGTGGCTTTTATCGACTTTGCCAAAGAGCTGGTCTTGCGTTTCGAAACTTTTTGACCCACAGGACAAGCATGGCGACCAAAAAAATCAAAGGACTGGGCCGAGGACTCGAGGCCTTGTTGGGCCCGACGGTCAGTGACACCCCGACAGCATCAGACGATCGCGCACCCTCTACCTTGTCGCTGGACATGATGGTCGCCGGCGTCTACCAGCCACGCACCCGCATGGACGAGGGCAGCTTGTACGAGCTGGCGGAGAGCATCAAGGCCCAAGGCATCATGCAGCCGATTTTGGTCCGTATCGTGAAGGCCGGTGCCCATGCAGGCAAGTATGAAATCATCGCAGGCGAGCGGCGTTTTCGTGCGGCCAAACTGGCGGGTTTAAACGAGGTGCCGGTGCTTGTGCGCGATGTCCCAGACCAAGCCGCCGCCGCCATGGCTTTGATTGAAAACATGCAACGCGAAGACCTCAATCCTTTGGAAGAGGCGCAAGGCTTGCAGCGCCTGATCAAAGATTTTGGCCTGACTCACGAGGATGCCGCCCAAGCCGTAGGTCGCTCACGCAGTGCGGCCAGCAACCTCTTGCGCTTGCTTAACTTGGCAGATCCAGTGCAAAGCATGTTGATGGCAGGGGACTTGGACATGGGCCACGCCAGAGCCTTGTTGTCTCTGGACAAAGCCGCCCAAATCACCACCGCCAACCAAATCAGCGCCAAAAAACTCTCGGTCAGAGAGGCCGAAAGTTTGGCCAAGAAAATTGGTGCAGAGTTTTCCTTGGTATCGCAAAAACCCAAAAAAGAAAAGTCACGAGACTTAAAGCGCGTGGAAGAAGAGTTAGCCGACTTGCTCACCGCGCAAGTGGAAATCCGCATCAAAAAAACCGTTAAACGCCAAGGCCGCATGGAAGACATAGGCGAAGTTGCTATCTCGTTTGGTTCTTTGGATGCGCTCAATGGCATTATTGACAAATTGCGTGTCGCCTAAGCGCTAAGGACTTCAGCGTTAACCTCAGCAGACATGCCATGCCATTTCTAGAATAATCTAACTTGTTCCCCCTTGGAGAAGACAACCATGATGACCACCCTTGCCCGCCGCGCCCTCACCACTTCAGTGTTGGCCTTGCTGACCCAAAGCGCCCTTGCCCAAGAAACTTTCAAAATCGGCATCGTCAGTTTTTTGTCTGGCCAAGCCGCTGAGAGTTTTGGCATACCCGCCGTCAATGGTGCCAAGGTCTTGGTGGACGCCTTTAACAAAGGACAAGCACCCGCACCCTACAACAACCCAGGTATTGGTGGCCTGCCCATCGAGGTCATCTACGTGGACGAAGCCGGTGGTGCTACCAAACAGGTGCAAGAGTTGCGTAATCTGTATGAGCGCGACAAAGTCGATGTGGTGGTGGGCTATGTGGGCTCAGGGGACTGCTTGGCAGTTGCGCCTGTCGCTGAAGAACTGAAGAAGTTTTTGATTCTGTACGACTGCGGTACGCCCCGTATTTTTGAAGACAACACCTTCCGTTATGTGTTTCGCACCGCCGCACACGCCACCATGGACAACGTGTCCATGGCGCGTTATTTAAAAGCGCGCAACATCCCAGTTAAAACCTTCAACCTCATCAACCAAGATTACGCTTGGGGCCAAGATTCGCGCAAAGACTTTATGTTGTCCATGGCGAATTTGTACCCCGAGGCCAAAGCAGGCGTGGACCAACTCCCCAAATTTGGTGCAGGCCAGTACGGCACCGAAATCTCTGCCTTGATGTCGCAACCCGCCGACTTGGTTCACACCAGTTTGTGGGGCGGTGATTTACAAGCCTTTGTGTTGCAGGCAGGCCCTCGTGGCTTGTTTAAAAAATCGCAAGTGGTTATGACCGCGGGCGACCATGTGTTGCCAGGGCTTGGCGAAAAAATGCCTGACGGCACCATCTTGGGTGCCCGTGGCGCGTATGGCTTGATGGCGCCGCCCTCACCACTGAACACTTGGTTCTGGGACATCTACAGTAAAGCCAACAATGTGTATCCCGTGCAGGCGCCTTACCGCATGGCGCAAGCCCTCATGGGCCTGAAATTGGCTGCCGAAAAAGCCATGGCCGCCAACAAGGGCAAAAAGCCGTCGACAGAAGTGTTGGCCGCATCGCTTCGGGGCAGCGAGTGGATGTCGCCTGGCGGCAAGATTCGCATGGCGCTCTCCAATGGTCAACAAGCCATTCAAGACTCTGCCATTGGTCGTACCCAATGGGATGCCACTAAAAAAATGGTGGCGCTCAACGACATCCAACGCTTTGACGCAGAGTGTGTGAATCCGCCGCTGAATGTGAAGTCGGAAGACTGGCTGAAATCGGGTTTTGCCGGTGCCAAATGCGATGCCAAGCCTGCAGCAGCTGCAAAAACGGCCGATAAAAAACCTGCCAAATAAAAAGCCGCTGTGAATTTAGCGCTCACCATTGCCATTGATGGCGTGACCTATGCGTCATGGCTGTTCATCGTCGCCCTGGGTCTGACCTTGGTGTTTGGCGTCTTGAAAATTCTCAATATCGCCCATGGCAGTTTCTACGCCTTGGGTGCGTATGTCACAGCGACCTTGGTGTCCTTGGCGGCATCTTGGGCTTTGCCGCCTGCCATGTCTTTGGTGGCGATGTTCCTGGCCGCGGTGTTGGTAGCCGTTTTGGTCGCACCCTTGACCGAGCGCGGTTTGTTGCGGTTTTTTTATGGCCGTGATGAGGTTTTATTGGTGCTGGTCACCTACGCCATGTTTTTGATGATGGAAGACATCACCAAATTGATTTGGGGTGCCAATCCCTTCTATGTGTCTGAGCCCTATGGCATGTTTGGCAACATTGATATCGGCAGCCAAACCTATGTGGGTTACGACTTCATGTTGGTGGCTTTGGCCGTGGTGGTGGGCTTGGGCGTTTGGTGGGGCTTGAACCGCACACGCTTTGGCAAGATTGTGACTGCTGTGATTCACAGCGCAGAAGTGGCGTCCAGCATGGGCATACAAGTCTCTCGTGTGTACATGGTGGCGTTTGCGGTGGGCATCTTTTTGGCTGCCTTGGGCGGCGCCTTCACCGCGCCGATGTTGTCGGTGCAACCAGGCTTGTCGGTCGGCGTCATCATCATCTCGTTTGCGGTGGTCATCATTGGCGGTTTGGGCAGTATCGAGGGCGCGGCCATCGGCGCTTTGACTGTGGGCTTGGCCCGCGCCTTGGCGGTGCATGTGTGGCCAGTGGCCGAGTTGTTCTCGGTGTATTTGGTCATGGCCTTGGTGCTGATGTTTCGCCCGCAAGGTTTGTTTCAGCGCATACAAGCGCGAAAAATTTAAGCCATGACACTCAGCGCCTTGTTACTGCGAGCTTTGGGCGTGTTGCTGGTCTTGGCTGGTGTGGGGTATGTCCTGCCCTCGTGGATGCAATTCATGCTCACCATGGCCATGGCCAATGGCTTGGTGTCCTTAGGCATTGTGTTGCTCATGCGTGGTGGCGTCGTGGCTTTTGGCCAAGGCCTGATGTCGGCCATCGGTGGTTATGCCGCCGCCTTGGTGTTTTTGCGCTGGGGTGTCACCGACGCGGTCTTGCTCGCCTTGCTTGGCGGCATCAGCGCCATGCTCATCACCGCGCCGTTTGCGCCTTTGCTGGCACGCTATCGAGGCATTTTCTTTTCTATGCTCACCTTGGCGTTGTCCATGGTCGGCTATGGTTTGCTTGTGAAAACCGAGTCCTTAGGCGGGTCGGATGGCTTCAATATGGGCCGCGTCACCCTGTTTGGTCAGGCGCTGGCAGACAACGAGGTGCGTTTTGGTTTGTATGCCACCACCTTGGTTTTGACATTGGTAAGCGCTGTGTTGGTGCGAATTTATTTTTTATCCAGCCGAGGTTTGGTTACCCGTGCGGTGCGTGATAACGAGTTGCGTGTGGAGTATTTAGGCGGCTCTGTTAGTCAAACCATGAGCTTGAACTTCGTCTTGGCCGCATTTCTAGGCGGCATGGGTGGCGCTTTGGCGGTGATGGTGCTAGGGCACATCGACCCCAACTTCAGCTACTGGACCACCTCCGGCGAGTTTGTGTTCGTGGCCATCTTGGCGGGCAGCCAAAGCGTGGTGGCGGTGATGCTGTCGTCATTGGTGCTGGAGATGGTGCGTTCTTTTTCCAGCGCTTACTTTCCCAACACCTGGCAATTGGCGCTAGGTATTTTTCTGTTGCTGGTGATTCGCTTCATGCCGCTGGGCTTGGGCTCTTTGTGGAGCAAGACTGAAAAACCGTCGGAGAAACAGTCATGAGCGAAGTACTGCTGTTGCACGCCCAAGGCTTGAACAAACAATTTGGCGCGGTGGTGGCCGCGCAAGACGTGAATGTGCGTGTCAAGACCGGCGAGCGGGTGAGTTTGATTGGCAGCAATGGTGCAGGCAAGACCACGTTTGTGAACATGATCACCGGCTATGTCCGCGCCGATAGCGGCAGCATATTGCTCGATAACACCGACATCAGTCGCATGAGTCCTCGCGAAATCACCCGCATGGGCGTGGCGCGGTCGTTTCAAATCCCGCAGCTCTACCCCAGCATGACGGTGCTGGAAAACATGCTGGTGGCTTTGGCCTGCCATGAAAACCGTTTGTCCACTTGGTTGCCTGCTGCCACCTCTGCGCGGGTGTTGCGAGCAGACGAGGTGTTGTCGCGCTTTAACCTGCTCAAGCACCGTGACCGCTTGGTGTCAGAGTTGCCTGGCGGCCTTCGCAAACTCATTGACATCGCTTTGGCCATGACCGGTGCGCCGCGCTTGTTGCTGTTGGACGAACCTACCAGTGGTGTGGCGGCAGAAGAAAAATTTCCCATGATGGACACCATCATGCTGGCCTTAGAGGGTCAAGCCTTGACCGTGCTGTTTGTGGAACACGATATGGACATCGTCAACCGCTACTGCGACCGCGTGGTGGCGTTTTACAGCGGCCGCATCATTGCCGACGATGTGCCTTCGGTGGCGTTGGCGCAAACCGATGTGCGCCGCTACGTCACCGGCGAGCGACTGCCCGAGGACGCGCCCCATGCTTGAGCTTCGCGATGTACATGTAGATATCGCTTCCGCGCAAGTCTTGCGCGGACTGCGCTTGCAAGTGGGCAAGGGTCAGATGGTGGGCTTGGTCGGGCGCAACGGTGCGGGTAAAACCAGCACCTTGCGCAGCATCATGGGTCATTTGACGCCACGCACAGGGCAGATTCTTTTTGACGGCCAAGACTTGGTGCAGATGCCCGCCCATGTGCGAGCCGGTTTAGGCATCGGCTATATGCCCGAAGACCGCGGCTTGGTGCCTGAACTGACCGTGGAAGAGAACATGGTGTTGCCTCTGTGGGTCAGCCCCACACTTGATTTGAGCGAGCGTTTGAACTGGGTTTACGAGGTCTTACCAGAACTCAAGGCCATGTCCGATCGCCGTGCTTTGTTGCTGTCGGGCGGTCAACAAAAACTGGTGGCGCTTGCCCGTGCATTGGCTGTAGGCACCAGGCTGTTGTTGCTGGATGAGCCGTTTGAAGGCGTGGCGCCGGCTCTGTCGATGCGCTTATCTGAGGTGATTGGGAAGTTGAAGTCCACCGACTTATCAGTGTTGATTGCCCAATCAGATGTCAACCATGCGAGTGATTTGCTGGACGCACAAGTCGTGATCGAGCGCGGTGCAAACAGCGCTTGATCTCCAGTCATTGCGTCTTGTTGTCATTGCGAGCGAAGCGAAGCAAACCCCCTCCTCTAAGCGCGTCAGAGCCAAGGGCTGCTCGCTCCGGGCTTGCACCATGTCGCTACGCAGCCCTTGACCCTGCCACGCTTTACCACCGTGTATGTGAACCGCCGTAAAGTCATCTCTGGCTTGCGGCGCAGGGGCGGCCGCAGCCGACGTTGTGTAAGCCTGAAGGCGAGGCCGAACCTGCGGTGCGAGTCAGAAGGGTTCAGCAGTTTGCTTCGGCCTGTGGCCTCGCAATGACAGAGGATTGTTTCGCTTTTCTCGCAATGACGAGGGTCAGTACAAAAACACCTTGCCGGGGTTCATGATGTTTTTCGGGTCCAGTGCATGTTTGATGGTCCGCATCATGGCCACCGCACCGACCCCAGCCTCTGTCACTAAAAAATCCATTTTGTGAAGCCCTATGCCGTGCTCGCCGGTGCAAGTGCCTTCTAAAGACAAGGCGCGGGCCACCAATTGGTTGTTCAAGGTTTCGGCTGTTGCGCGCTCCTCTGCGCTGTTGGGGTCGATCAAATAGCCAAAGTGGAAATTGCCGTCGCCCACATGGCCAACTAAAAAATACGGGATGCCCGAGGCCTCAACCTCGGCCACCGACTCGAGCAAGCAGTCGGCCAAGCGCGAGATTGGCACACAAGTGTCGGTGCTGATGGCCCGGCAGCCCGGGCGGCTTTGGATGCCCGCAAAGTAGGCGTTGTGACGCGCCGTCCACAAGCGGGTGCGCTCTTCAGGGGTGGTAGCCCACTCGAACGCTTGGCTCTCAAATTCAGCGGCGATTTCTTGCACGGTTTCGGCCTGCTCTTTCACGCTGGCGGGAGAGCCGTGGAACTCCATCAGCAGCATGGGCTGCTCGGGCAAAGTGAGCTTGGAATGCGCGTTGACCATGCGCACAGCGTTGGCGTCGATCAACTCGACACGCGCAATCGGAATGCCCATTTGGATGATTTGAATGGTGGTGCGCACCGCCGCTTCGATAGAGGGAAATGAACAGGTAGCCGCAGAGACCGCTTCGGGCAAGGGGTAGAGCTTGACCGTGATTTCGGTGATGACGCCCAAGGTGCCTTCGCTGCCCACCATCAATCGGGTGAGGTCATAGCCTGCAGAGGACTTACGCGCACGGGTGCCGGTGCGTATGACTTCGCCGCTGGCGGTGACCACCTCCAGACCCAAGACGTTTTCGCGCATGGTGCCATAGCGCACCGCGTTGGTGCCACTGGCGCGGGTGGCGCTCATGCCGCCAATGGTTGCGTCCGCACCCGGGTCGATGGGGAAAAACAAGCCCGTGCTTTTGACCTCTTCGTTGAGTTGTTTGCGTGTGACGCCTGCTTGCACCGTGACGGTCAGGTCTTCGGGGTTGATGGACAGCACTTTGTTCATGCGGCCTAAATCGATGCTGATGCCGCCCTGCACCGCCAGCAAATGCCCTTCTAGAGATGTGCCCACACCAAAAGGGATGATGGGTACGTTGTAGACCGCAGCCATGCGCACCGTTTGCGACACATCATCGGTGCACTCGGCAAACACCACGGCGGCCGGTGGCGGCACAGTGGTGTAAGCCGATTCATCGCGGCCATGTTGTTCACGCACCACCAGCGCGGTGCTGCAACGATCGCCAAAGTGGGCTTTGAGCTCAGCGATCAGCGCAGCGGGAACCTCGCGCTGGTTCACCTCGGGGATCAAATGTTGGACGGCGGTGGGTGCATTCATGGCGGCTTCTCCTTGAGATTTGCATTCTATGCAAGAAGCCCAGTCTCGTGTCTCTTCTAAGTGCGGGCTTAAGCGCTCAGGGCCATAAGCCGATTTGTGAGCTCATATGCAAAGAAATGGTGGTTTTGCCACCCTCATGAGGGATGGCCACGGGTCCTGCGCCGTCTGCCATTGCGCGGGGCGTGGCCATGGCCATGCGCATGACAGGCATGTTTTGGTTTTGTTGGCTGAAATTCAGGCTTTTGATTTCATGGCGGCTAAAGCCAAAGGCGTCTGTCAGGTCATGGGCTTTGCGTTGAAAGTTGACCGCCAAAGTGCTGAGCAATTTCTTTTCGGTCGCGGCCCGTTGCTGGGCAGACAAGCTGAAACTCACATGGGTGATTTGCATCACATCGGTCAGCTCGGACGCGAGCAGGCTCAAGGCGCTTAAATTGGTGGACACCAGCTGAAGTTGTGCTTGGCCGCTCAACTGCTTGGTTTTGCCATTCGGTCCCCATACCGGCGTGGTGCTGATTTGCCCCGTTTTGCGTTCAATGTCCGCGTGTTTTTTGCTGCGCTCTACCGCGCTGGTCAGCTTGGTCAACACCTCTTGGCTGATCAGGGTGGCATTGCTGCCGTCTTTGCTGACCGACAAAATCACCAGCATCTCGTCGTTGTCGACCTCTATGCTGGCATTCGTATCGAATTGCGTCATTACTTCGGCCCCATGGGCCAGAGAGAGCCAAAGCATAGACAAGCAAAGCAGGTATCGAAAATAGCAAAGCATGGTGTAGAAAAGAATTACTAAGAATTTAATATTAGCGCAATAAACAATAAAAACAATTACTTTTTTGCGGGCAGCCCAATGCCTGGGAAGATCTTGATGACGGCGCTGTCGTCCTCTTTGGCAAAGCCTGCGGTGCTGGCTTGCATGAACATTTGGTGCGCGGTGCTCGAAAGCGGCAGGGGAAATTTGCTCGCCCGTGCCATGTCCAAAACCAAGCCCAAATCTTTGACAAAAATATCCACCGCCGACAGCGGTGTGTAGTCGCCCGCCAGCACATGCGCCATGCGGTTCTCGAACATCCAGCTGTTGCCCGCGCTGTGGGTGATGACCTCGTACAAAGCCGCGGGGTCTACGCCTTCTCGCAAGCCCAGCGCCATCGCTTCGGCGGCGGCGGCGATGTGCACACCTGCCAGCAGCTGGTTGATGATCTTGACTTTGCTGCCTGCACCCGCGCTGTCGCCCAGCTTGTAGACCGAGGCGGCCATGGCGTTCAACACCGGCTCGGCCAGCGCATAGGCGGCGGGTTTGCCCGCGGTCATCATGGTCATTTCGCCGCTGGCAGCCTTGGCCGCGCCACCGGAGATGGGCGCATCCACATACAGCAGACCCAAGGCCTCCAACCGCGCTTCCAGCGCCACAGACCAGTTGGGGTCCACGGTTGAGCACATGACAAACACGCTGTCTTTGGCCATGCTGGCCGCTGCGCCTTGCAGGCCAAACAGCACCTCCTCGGTTTGAGCCGCATTCACCACCACGCTGACCAGCACTTGGCAGGACTTCGCCACCTCGGCGGGCGTGGCGCAGGCCACACCGCCCAGCGCTGCAAACGCCTCGGCCACACCTGGGCGGGCGTCGCACACATGCACCTCGAAACCGGCGCGGCGCAAACTGCCGGCCATGCCTTGTCCCATGGCACCCAAACCGACCACCCCTACCTGTTTCACCGTCAGCATCCGCCGCTCCTGAAAACCCCAAGCGTAGCCGAGTTGCGCCAGTGCTGAGAGAATGCGGTCAACCTCAGGGACAAGAAACATGGCGAATCGACTCACACAAATTGCCACGCGCACCGGCGACGATGGCACCACCGGCTTGGGCGACAACCGTCGCGTCAGCAAAAACAGCTTGCGCGTACATGCCATGGGCGAGGTCGATGAACTCAACTCGCACATCGGTGTGTTGCTGTGTGAAGACATCCCCGATGCTTTGAGAGAGCTGTTGATCGAGGTGCAGCACCAGTTGTTCAACCTGGGGGGTGAGCTGAGCATCCCGGGCTTTGAGTTGCTCAAAGCCGAAGCCGTGTTGGCCTTGGATGCCGCGCTTGCCGAGCACAACGCAGCTTTGCCCAAGTTGCAAGAGTTCATCTTGCCCGCCGGTTCGCGGGCCGCGTCGCTGGCGCATGTCTGCCGCACCGTGGCCCGTCGTGCTGAGCGTGCGGTGGTGGCCTTGGGCGCCGAAGAAGCCTTGAACGACACGCCGCGCCAGTACCTCAACCGTTTATCGGACCTGATGTTTGTGTTGGCCCGTGTACTCAACCGCATGAACGGCGGCGACGATGTGTATTGGAAGAGCCAGCGCTTGGCCGATGCTGAAAAGCCCTGAAAGCCCAACCATGTTGATCGAGCTCAGCTTGCTTTTGGCCATGGCCAACCCCGCCTCTGCCGCTTGTACCCGAGCGGGGGGCACATTGACCTTTGTGCAAAGCGACAAAGGCGAGCAAGGCATGTGCACCCTGCCCTCAGGCGAGGTCTGCGATGAATGGGAATTTTTCAGGGGCGAATGTCCAGCCAAGAAAAAGCCCGAGGACGGTAACGAAGCGCCCAAAGGCAAAAAAAGCACTTAGGTCGGCGGCGTCTCTTTCATGGCCAAGATCCAGTCCACCAGCAAGCGGATTTCTTCTTTGCTCAGGTTTAAAAACGCCGGCATGAGGCTGCGCCCACCGCCGCCCCAAACGCCTTTGCCGCCATTGCGGATTTTTTCGGACAGGTAGGCCACAGCGCCTGGGTCTCCACGGTACTTTTCGGCAATTTTTTCGTATGAAGGCACCGCCATGGTGTGTTGGTCAATGCTGTGTCAGCCAAGGCAGGCCTTTTCTTTGGCTAATCGCATGGCATCGTCTTGCGCAAACACCCACAAGGGGCAGAGGCAAAGACTCAAAATGACAGGCTTGATCATGGGAAAAATTCCTTTAAAAAAGAATAATCACATAACTTGCCAAAACGCAAAAAACCTTACAAACTAAAGGCTTGAAAGTGCTCGGGGATTTAGCGCGGGGCTAATACCGACAAGGTCAGGCGCGAGACGCAGGAGGTGCGGCCTTGGTCATCGGTCATGTCGATTTGCCACACCTGCGTGCTGCGCCCAATGTGTACCGGCCGCGCAATGCCATTGACCCAACCCTCGGCCACGCCTCTGATGTGGTTGGCGTTGATGTCCAAGCCGACGATGCGGTGGCCGATGGGCGTGGAATAGTCCGCACCGCACGAGCCCAAGGTCTCGGCCAGCATGACGCTGGACCCCCCATGAATCACGCCATAAGGCTGGACGGTGCGTTCATCCACCGGAATGCGCCCGCGTATGAAGTCGGGGCCAATTTCGATGAACTCGATGCCCAGTCGTTCGGCAGCGGTGGCAATGTGGGTGGTGGTCAGTATCTCGGTGCTGATGGGCTTGGTCCAAATTGCCATGACAATGCGGGTCTCATTCAAAATAAAGCCACATCTTAGTAGCCATGAACACCTCTGCCAGCGCCTCGCCCCCCTTCGTTCCGCAAATGCGCCTTTACCAACAATGGCTGGCCGAGCATCGCCAGTTGCAGTTTGACGATTACCAAGCCATGTGGCGTTGGTCGGTCACCCACTTAGAGGACTTTTGGCAGTCGGCATGGGACTACCTAGAACTTCAATCGCCCACGCCACACAGCTGTGTCTTGGAGCGCAACACCATGCCAGGTGCCCGCTGGTTTGTCGGCGCGCAAGTGAACTATGCCCAACAGGTGCTGCGCCATGTGGACGCTGCCCATGCCGCAGGCATGCCTGCCATCATCAGCAGCAATGAGCGCGGCCAGCGTCGTGAGATGTCGTGGCCCGAGCTAAAGCGCCAAGTCGCGGCACTCGCCTTGCATTTGCAGGCCCAAGGCGTGCAGCCCGGCGACCGTGTGGCGGCCTACCTGCCTAATATTGCAGAAACCATGGTGGCATTTTTGGCGGTGACCAGCGTTGGCGGCATCTGGAGCGTGTGCGCCCCCGACATGGGCACCAACGCGGTACTCGACCGCTTCAAGCAAATCAGCCCCAAGGTGTTGATCGCCGTCGATGGCGTGACCTACGGCGGGAAAGACCTGGGGCGCCACAGCGTGGTCAGTGAATTACGCGCCGCCCTGCCAAGCGTGGAGCATTTGGTGGTCTACCGAAACTTGGGCGGCGTGCCAGTTCCTGACAACAGCAGCGACTGGGGTCAGATCATGCAGCGCAATGACCCGGCCACCCAAGCGTTTGAACCCCTGTGGATGCCGTTTAACCACCCGCTGTGGATTGTGTATTCCAGTGGCACCACTGGCTTGCCCAAGCCCTTGGTGCATGACCACGGCGGCACCATGCTCAACGGCATGGCGCATAAAAATTTGCACTACGACGTGTCGTGCAGCTACGAGCCGAATTCGTGGGGTGAGAAATTTCTGTGGTATTCCTCAACGGGATGGGTGATGTGGAATGCGCAGCTCAGCGGTTTGCTCAGCGGCACCACTTGTGTGATTTACGACGGCAACCCTGGCGGCTCCAAAGAGCGACCCGATTGGGGCGTGTTGTGGCGCTACGCCGCACAAGAGGGCGTGACGTTTTTTGGCGGTGGCGCCGCGTACTTTGCCAACTGCATGAAGGCGGGCATTGACTTATCCACCACCAAGGGCTTGCACACTGTGCGGGCCTTGGGCACTACCGGCTCGCCTTTGAGTGCGGAGGTGCAGCAGTGGGGCACCAGCCAGTTTCACAACGTGAATGCCAAAGCGGGTGTGAGCAAGCCAGACATTTGGTGGTGCAATATTTCCGGTGGCACCGACGCCGGTGCCTATGTGGGCGGCCACCGCGAGCTGCCCATGGTGGCCGGTGAAATGCAATGCCGTTTGTTGGGCGTCAGTGTGGAGGCGTGGAACGAACAAGGCCAAGCCGTGATTGACGAGGTGGGCGAGTTGGTGGTGACCCAGCCCCTGCCTTGTATGCCACCTTTCTTTTGGGGTGACACCGAAAACCAACGTTATTTGGGCAGCTATTTCGACACCTACCCGCCAGGCGTGGGAAGACAACCAGGCGGGGGCAACCTTGGCGCGGAGGCGGGTGCGGTGTGGCGCCACGGCGACTGGCTCAAGATCACGCCCGAAGGCCGTGCCATTATTTATGGCCGCAGCGACGCCACCATCAACCGCCACGGTTTGCGCATGGGCACCAGCGAGCTGTATAGCGCCGTCGAAGCCCTGCCCGAGGTGATGGACAGCATGGTGGTGGATTTGGAGTATTTGGGCAAAGACAGTTACATGCCTTTGTTCGTGGTGCTGCGCGAAGGCGTGACCTTGGACGGCGCTTTGCGTCAGCGCTTAAGTGGCGCGATACGCACCGCGCTCAGCCCCCGCTTTGTGCCTGACGAGATGTTCCACGTGGCTGAAATTCCGCGCACTCTGTCCGGCAAAAAACAAGAGTTGCCCATCAAGAAGCTGATGCTAGGCCAGCCTCTAGAGAAAGTGCTGAACAAAGATGCCATGGCCAATCCTGGGTGTTTGGATTGGTATGTGGAGATGGCGAAAAGGCATTTGGCTCGCGCTTGACGGTCATTGCGAAGCCCGAAGGGCTGAAGCAAACTGCGCTTAGCCACCCCAGTCCGCTCGGCCGCCTCTCACCATCGCTTCGCGAAGAAGCTCGAGGCTTTCCCGAGCGCACCGGGGCGGCTTAATCGACTGTTTCGCGCCAACAGATCAGGTACCGTTACGTGCTAACTCAAGGCTGCATCATTTGGCAGTCAATGGCCCATCCCTTTTTGAACCTAGAGCATCTTTCGACAAGAGACTTTTACGAATAAATTAAAGTCACTTAAGGGTTGCGACATGGCGGCTTGGGCGGCCGCGAACTTCTTCGCGCAGCGATGGTGAGCGAAGCCCGAGTCGGTGTGGCGCCGCCCTCTCAGAGCTTGCTTCGCTTCGCTCGCAATGACAGCTCCTCGGAATGACGTAAGGTTGCTTCAGCCTGCGGCCTCGCAATGACGAGTCAAGGATTAACATTGCCGGTTAAGCACACAACAGCCAATCGGAGCATTCATGGCCAAGACCGCCTTTCACTGGGACGACCCCTTCTTATTGCAGCAGCAGCTCTCCGAAGACGAGCGCATGATCGAAGAGGCTGCCCGCGCCTACTGCCAAGACAAGCTGTTGCCCCGCGTCACCGAAGCCTTTCGCCACGAAAAAAAAGACGTCGCCATCTTTCGTGAAATGGGCGAACTCGGTTTGCTCGGCCCAACCATCCCCGCTGAATACGGCGGCCCAGGACTCAGCTACGTCGCTTATGGCCTGATTGCCCGTGAGGTTGAGCGCGTGGACTCTGGCTACCGCTCCATGATGAGCGTGCAATCGTCCTTGGTGATGTTGCCGATCTTTGAGTTTGGCACCGAAGACCAGCGCCAAAAATACCTGCCCAAACTCGCCACCGGCGAATGGATTGGCTGCTTTGGCCTGACCGAACCCGACCACGGCTCGGACCCGGCCAGCATGGCCAGCCGTGCGCAAAAGGTCAAAGGCGGCTACCAGCTCAAGGGCAACAAAATGTGGATCTCCAACTCGCCCATCGCGGACGTGTTTGTGGTCTGGGCCAAAGAGGTCAGCGAGTCGGGCGCGGTCGGCCCCATCCGTGGCTTTGTGCTGGAAAAAGGCATGAAGGGTTTGAGCGCCCCCGCCATCCACAGCAAAGTGGGTTTGCGCGCATCCATCACCGGCGAGATCGTGATGGACGGCGTGTTTGTGCCCGAAGAAAATGCCTTCCCCGAGGTGCAAGGCTTGAAAGGCCCGTTCACCTGTTTGAACAGCGCCCGCTACGGCATCGCTTGGGGTGCCTTGGGTGCGGCCGAAGACTGCTTTCACCGCGCCCGCCAATACACCTTGGACCGCCAGCAGTTTGGTCGCCCACTGGCGGCCAACCAGCTCATTCAAAAGAAACTGGCCGACATGCAAACCGAAATTTCGCTCGGCCTGCAAGGCTGTTTGCGCTTGGGCCGCATGAAAGACGAAGGCACAGCCTCGGTGGAAATCACCTCCATCTTGAAGCGCAATTCCTGCGGCAAGGCGCTGGACATTGCCCGCTTGGCGCGCGACATGATGGGCGGCAACGGCATCAGCGACGAGTTTGGCGTGGCACGCCATTTGGTGAACCTAGAGGTGGTCAACACCTACGAGGGCACGCACGACATCCACGCCCTGATCTTGGGCCGCGCCATCACCGGCATTGCGGCGTTTGCCAACTGAAGCGCTTTTGAAAAAACAGCGCATCGTGGTGGGCTTGAGCGGCGGCGTTGACTCCGCTGTCACCGCGATGCTGCTGAAGCAACAAGGCCACGAGGTCGTCGGCATCTTCATGAAGAACTGGGAAGATGACGACGACGATGAGTACTGCTCCACCAAGCAAGACTTTATCGACGCCGCCGCCGTGGCTGATGTGATTGGCATTGACATAGAGCACGTCAATTTTGCGGCGGACTACAAAGACCGCGTGTTCGCCGAGTTCTTGCGTGAATACCAAGCGGGTCGCACGCCCAACCCCGACATCTTGTGCAACGCAGAAATCAAATTCAAAGCGTTTTTAGACCACGCCATGCGTTTGGGCGCCGACAAGATCGCAACCGGCCACTATGCACGGGTGCGCCACAACACCAGCAGCGGTTTGCACGAGTTGCTCAAAGGCGTGGACGCGAGCAAAGACCAAAGCTATTTTTTGCATCGGCTCACACAAGCGCAGCTGTCTCAAACTTTGTTTCCGGTGGGTGAGATTGAAAAAACCGAGGTGCGGCGCTTGGCTGACGAGGCTGGTTTGCCCAACGCCCGCAAAAAAGACTCCACCGGTATTTGCTTTATCGGTGAGCGCCCCTTCAGAGAGTTTTTAAACCGCTACATCGCCAAAGCGCCCGGCCCCATCAAGACAGATGCGGGGCGCAAGATCGGGCAACACCAAGGCTTGAGTTTTTACACGCTGGGCCAGCGCCAAGGTTTGGGGATTGGTGGCATCAAAGAAAAAGGGGCGCAACGCGGCGGCGGTGACCATGCACCGTGGTTTGTGGCGCGCAAGGACATGACGAGCAACACGCTGTGGGTGGTGCAAGGCCACGACCACCCGTGGTTGTTGTCCGAACAATTGCAAGCGGATGACCTGAGTTGGATTGCGGGCACACCACCCGCTGCGGGCCGGTTTCACGCCAAAACCCGCTACCGCCAGCAAGATGCGATGTGTCAGCTCTCTTGGCCTTCATCGCGCATGCAACTCGACTTCCCCCAAGCCCAGTGGGCGGTCACGCCCGGGCAGTCGGCGGTGTTGTATGACGGCGATGTGTGCTTGGGTGGTGGGGTGATCTGCAGCAAACTCGAATAAATGAATATTATTTAACTATTTTATTTGTAGGTTATGTACACTTAAAAATTATAAATCCAGGGGTGCATCTTATGAACCGACGCGAATTTCATACCGCCAGCTTCCTTCAATTGCTCACTTTGGCGGCGTGGTCACATGCCGCACATGCCCTCAGCTTGAACGACATCACCGGTGCCGATGCCTCCTCGGGCTTGAAGGCCGCCTTGGAAAAAGGCGCGATATCGGCGGTGGGAATGCTTGGCGTCACCGATGGCTTCATGGGCAACGACAAAATTCGCATTGCCTTACCCGGCTATTTGAACGATGCGGCCAGTTGGTTAAAAAAACTCGGGCAAGGTAAGAAAGTCGACGAGTTGGTGTTGGGCATGAACCGTGCTGCCGAAAGTGCAGTGCCTATGGCCAAGGACATGCTGGTCGATGCTGTCAAGACCATGAGCGTGGCAGATGCCAAAACCATTTTGCAAGGCGGCAGCACTGCCGCCACCAACTACTTCAGCAGCAAAACCCGCGAACCCTTGGGGCAGAAGTTTTTGCCTGTCATCACCCAAGCCACTGCCAAGGTGGGCTTGGCCGACAAATACAACGCGCTGGCGGGCAAGGCTTCGAAGCTGGGCTTGATCAAGCCGCAAGATGCTTCACTGGAACATTACGTCAACGGCAAGGCCTTAGATGGCTTGTTTTTGATGATTGGCGAGGAAGAAAAGAAGATTCGCCAAGACCCCATAGGCTCGGGCAGCGCCATTCTCAGCAAAGTGTTTGGCGCCTTGAAATAAGCGGCCCCAAGAAAAAAGCCCCGCATAACGGAGCTTTTAAGAGGGTAAAAGGCTTTAAGCCGCTGTCAGCCAGTAGCCTGCGTTGAAAGGACTGCTCATGCGCAAGGCCAAGGGGGAAACATCTACCAGCTTGTCGGTAGGCATTTTTTCGCCTTCGCCTAAATCGATACCAGCGGTTTGCGTGGCGTCAGCGTGGCGGTCTAGGGCGGCAGCGCGTGCAACCGAGAAAGAATAGAAGCAACGGAAAGAGACTTTGCGCTCGGCCCAGAACTCGGCAGCTTCGCGGAAAACGTCCAACAGTTGTTCGCGAGCTTCCTTATCAAATTTGGCGTGCGCGGGAATATGCTCTAAAACCAAAACAAAACCAGGCTGCGCACCAGACTTGTGCAAAGCATCGCTCATATGGTCGAACAAAGCGTCAAAGTTTTTGCTGGCCAAGGTGGGAAAAGTGAACTGCAAGGCAGTCATGTCCAAAATGTCTTGCTTGCTTTGGGCGTCTGCCAAATTGGCATACAAAAAGTGGTAACCCAGTTGAGAGGCCGAAAATTGCAGGTCTGCCACGCTGAACGCGCGGATAGACTGAACAATATTGGTTTTGACGGTACGAAGAGGCAGGTCTGTTGCCACAGCAATCCCTTAAGTTGAATGTGAGGAGTTAAGAACCTCCCCCGAGTTAACCCCAGTGTTTCAGCCCCGAATTATCCGACAAGCCGGATAAATTTGCAAGGATTGACAGACTTGGCTACGGCGTTAAAAGGGTTAAAAATAGAAACCAAGTTAGCCCTCGCACTCTTAGAAGCTCTTATTTTATGGAGTTTATATCAGCAACCGTGATGGCTGTCATGTTCACAATTCGCCTAACCGTGGTGCTGGCTGTCAAAATTTGCACTGGTTTGGCCGCCCCCAAGAGCACTGGGCCGATGGCAATATTGCCGCCAGCCGCGGTTTTGAGCAGGTTATAGGCGATATTGGCAGAGTCCAAGTTGGGCAAAACCAGCAAATTGGCATCACTGTGCAAAGTCGTGGAGGGCATGAGATTGCGCCTTGCGGGGGTATCAATGGCCACATCACCGTGCATTTCACCATCAATTTCCAGCCAAGGCGCACGTTCTTGAACCAGTGCCAAGGTGTGGCGCATTTTGACGGCGCTCTCGTGCTTGCTGCTGCCAAAGTTGGAGTGCGACAGCAAGGCGGCTTTGGGCACCACGCCAAAGCGTTTCATTTCTTCGGCGGCCATGATGGTGATTTCGGCCAATTGCTCGGCGCTGGGGTCGTAGTTGATGTGGGTGTCGACCAAAAACACTTGTCTGTCGGGCAGCAGCAAAGCGTTCATACAGGCGTAGGTACTGATGCCTTTGCGCAGGCCGATGACTTGATCAATGTAGTGCAAATGCGCATCGGGCGTGGTCCAAGTGCCGCAGATCAAGCCATCGACTTCACCTTTGTGAAGCATCATCGCGCCAATCAGCGTCAAGCGGCGACGCATGTCAATTTTTGCCAACTGAGCCGTCACACCCTTGCGAGCGGTAAGTTGGTGGTAGGTCTGCCAAAAGTCCTTGTAGCGATGGTCATCTTCCACGTTGACCACTGCGTAGTCAACACCTTCTGTCAAGCGCAAGCCAAAACGCTCAATGCGCTGCGCGATGATGGCGGGGCGACCAATCAAAGTGGGCTTGGCCAAGCCTTCATCCAACACGATTTGTGCGGCGCGAAGTACGCGTTCGTCTTCGCCCTCGGCAAAGCAAATGCGCTTTTTCAGACCGCGCTTGGCCGCAGCAAAAATGGGTTTCATCGCCGAGCCCGAGGCATACACCAGCGATTGCAACTTTTCGCGGTAAGCGTCCATGTCGGTGATGGGGCGCTGAGCCACACCGCTGGCTACCGCGGCTTGCACCACGGCGGGCGCGATCTTCATCATCAAGCGCGGATCGAACGGTTTGGGAATCAGATATTCGGGGCCAAACGCCAAGGTTTCGCCCGCATAGGCGGCAGCGACCACCTCGCTTTGTTCGGCTTGCGCCAGTTCAGCAATGGCATGTACCGCTGCAATTTCCATCTCTGATGTGATGGTGGACGCTCCTGCGTCCAAGGCGCCACGAAAGATGTAGGGGAAGCACAAAACATTGTTGACTTGATTGGGGTAGTCGGTGCGACCAGTTGCCATGATGGCGTCGTCTCGCACCTTCAAAACCTCTTCGGGCAAGATCTCAGGTGTGGGGTTGGCCAGCGCCATGATGATGGGCCTCTTCGCCATTTTTTTCACCATCTCGGGCTTCAAAACGCCGCCCGCTGATAAACCTAAAAACACGTCCGCGCCATCGATAACTTCAGCCAAGCTGCGTTTATCGGTTTTTTGAACGAACTGGATTTTGTCTTCGTCCATCAATTCGCTGCGGCCCTCGTAGACCACGCCGGCCAAGTCGGTGACCCAGATGTTTTTGCGCGGCATTCCCAGTTTGACCAACATGCCCAAACACGCCAGGGCTGCGGCACCCGCGCCAGACGCCACCAACTTCACTTGGGTGATGTCTTTCCCGACCACTTTCAAGCCATTCAAAATCGCTGCACCCACCACGATGGCGGTGCCGTGTTGGTCGTCATGAAAGACCGGAATCTTCATGCGCTCGCGCAATTTACGCTCGATGTAAAAGCAGTCGGGCGCTTTAATGTCTTCCAAATTGATGCCGCCGAACGTGGGCTCAAGCGCGGCAATGATGTCGACCAATTTGTCGGGGTCTTTTTCGTTCACCTCGATGTCAAACACATCGATGCCAGCAAACTTTTTAAACAACACGCCCTTGCCTTCCATGACTGGCTTGGCCGCCAAGGGACCGATGTCACCCAAGCCTAAAACCGCGGTGCCGTTGGTGATGACAGCGACCAAATTGCCTCGGCTGGTGTATTTAAAGGCGTTGTTGGGGTCTTTGACGATTTCTTCACAAGGTGCGGCCACACCGGGTGAGTAGGCCAGCGACAAATCGTGCTGGTTGAGCAGCTGCTTGGTAGCTTGGATGGCAACCTTGCCGGGGCTGGGGAACTCGTGGTATTCGAGTGCGGCGCGGCGCAATTCGGCGCGGGCTTGCGCGCTGGTGTGGTCGGTGGGGGGAAGGGGTGGGCTGGCCATGCTTGACTCCAAGGGCCGCCAGAAGCAGAGTGTCTGGCAAGCCTTGCCGATTCTAGGCGTGTCGCTGTTTCAGAATTTGTAGGTGTATTCAGCGATCAAAGCATCGCTGTCACGCTTGCGGGTTTGCACATTCCATGCGCGTACAAAGCGCAATTCGATTTCATGGTGAGCATCTATTTCATAACTTGGCCCGAAGCGAAACTTGTTTCTGTCGTGGCCAGCCGTGCCGTCTAGGGTACGTTGAAAACGCAAGCCCGCCATGAAGCCAAAAGCGCCACGCTCGTAATGGATACCGGCGTCGACGTAGCTGTAGTTGAAGTTTTCCAAAGTGTTCCACTCTCGGCCGACCAGGCCTCTTACAAAGAGTGCCCAGCTGTCATCCAACTCAAAATTCTTTTTCAAGCGCAAGGCCAGTTTTTTGACGTGGGTTTTTTCGTTCACCCCGTCTTCAATTTCGTTTTCGCGCTCAGCTTCAATCAACACATCAACTTTGTGGATAAAGCTATCTTTGAAGCTCAAGCCTGGAACCAAGGTGAGCGAATTGGCATGACCTGCACCAAAGGCCATTTTTTGGTGCTCGAACTCCAAGCCTAGGGAGGGTTTGCCACCCCACAGCTCGGCATCAGCCCAAACAGGTTGGCTCAGCAAACAGGGCAGCAGGGCGAGGAGTAATAAGTGGGGTAGTCGAGGGAAAGTAGTCATAAAGCATCGGGAAATCTTCCCGAGCATACACCGGCGAGCCACTGGCGGCAGCCAAAACTACTTTGCCATCAAGGCTTCTATCGCATCCACCTCCACTGGGACATCGCGGCTGATCAATTCGCAGCCGGTCGCGGTGACGATGGCGTCGTCTTCAATGCGAATGCCAATGTTCCAAAAAGCCTCAGGCACATCACCTGAAGGACGAACATACAAACCGGGCTCCAAGGTCAGCACCATGCCAGCGTGTAGCACGCGGCTAGGGCGGGGTTGCACCAAGACGCCGGTGAGTGGGTCGGCTTTGGCGGGGGCGGTGTTGGCCTCGCCGGGCTCCACATAGCTGCCGCAGTCGTGCACATCCATGCCCAACCAATGGCTGGTGCGGTGCATGTAAAAAGGGAAATAGGCTTTCTTCTCGAGTACATCTTCCAAAGAACCGTGCTTGGCAAGCGTCAGCAGCCCCAAGTCCAGCAAACCTTGCGACAAAACGCGCAATGCCGCTTCATGCGGGTCGTTGAAGCGTGCGCCAGCCTTCGTGGCAGAAACGGAGGCATTTTGCGCGGCCAGCACCACTTGGTACAGGTCTTTTTGCGGCCCTGTGAACTTGCCATTGGCGGGGAAGGTGCGGGTGATGTCGGACGCATAGCCATCCAACTCGCAACCCGCATCAATCAACACCAACTCACCATCACGGATGGGCGCCACATCCGCGCGGTAGTGCAGCACACAGGCGTTGGCGCCTGCAGCGACGATGGAGGTGTAGGCGGGAAACTGCGAGCCGTGTTGGCGAAACTCATGCAACAACTCAGCCTCTAAGTGGTACTCGCGAACGTCAAGACCAGATCGCAACATGCCAGCGCTGGTTTGCATGGCGCGTACATGGGCATGGGCGCTGATACGGGCGGCGCGGCGCATGGTGCCTTGCTCATGCGTGTCTTTCACGAGTCGCATCTCATCGAGCAAGGTACACAGGTCTTGTTGCGACGAGGGGCAGGACACGCCCATGCGGACTCTTGCACGAACCTTGGTGAGCCAGCCATCCACTACGGCGGTCAAAGATTCGTGGGTGGCAAAAGGAAACCAGACCGTGGCTTGGTTTTCCAGCAACTTCGGGATTTCTTTGTCTAGTTCGCTCACCGAATGTGCTTGGGCCAAACCTAAGGCGGCGGGTGCGGCCTCTGGCCCCAAGCGGATGCCGTCCCAAATCTCGCGCTCGAGGTCTTTGGGCTGGCAAAACAAAGTGCTGTGGCCATTGGCGTTGATCAACAACCAAGCGTTGGGCTCGGTAAAACCCGTCAGGTAATAAAAGTAGCTGTCGTGGCGGTAAGGGAAATCGCTGTCGCGGTTGCGGGCGCGCTCAGGCGCGGTGGGGATGATGGCGACACCTCCAGCGCCCAGTTGGGCGGCCAAAGTAGCGCGGCGTTGCGCGTAAATAGAAGTCATGGCGGGATTGTAGGAGCAGCGTGAGCAAATGAAGTCAAAGATTCAACTGCGCCAAACGCTCAGGCGTGCCCACATCCACCCACAGGCCTTCAAACAGTGAGGCGCTTACCAAACCCTGATCCATGGCGGCTCTCAACATGGCCGCCAAGGGTGCTTTCACACCATAGGGGTTACCCGCAGGAATGGGGCACCAAGCGGTCTCAAAGAAAGCGCGTTTGTAAAGCGCGATGGTGCTGAAGGTGAGTAGAGTATGTCCAGCGTTGCGCGGTAGGTTTAAAGCCAAACCCTCGGGCGACAAACCAAAGTCACCGCCCGTGTTGTGGTCTGGGTTGGGCACCAGCCAAATATGGGCCAAGCTGTCGCTGGCTTTGAAGCGCTCATAGGCTTCGTTATCAAAAGCAAAGTCGGGTGCGAACACATCGCCTGCTGCCACCCAAAACACATCGGCAAGCATTGGTAGGGCACGCACAATGCCGCCTGCGGTTTCCAAGGCGCCGCCAAAATCACGGCCCTCTTTCGAAAAGTCCAATGCCAGGGCCGTGGCGTCGGGCCCAACAAAGTGTTCACCAAAATACGCAGGAATTTGATCTTCCAGCCAAGCCGTATTTATCACCACACGCCGCACTTCGCCAGTCGCCAAGGCTTGCAAGGGATACCAGAGCAAAGGCTTGCCACGTACCTGCAGCAAAGGCTTGGGTGTGGTGTCGGTGAGCGGGCGCATACGTTCTCCCCGCCCAGCTGCGAGCAGCATGGCTTGGGCAGGGAAGTTCAAAGAAACAGGGCTGTTGACCATGCAAAGCAGTGTAGCCAGGCGCTTAGTCTTGGACAAAAAAGATTTGGTTAAAATCGCCGACCCTCTATCCCCTACAACACAAACGGAGCCCCCATGGCCAATCATCAACAAATGGCCAGTGCTATTCGCGCACTGGCAATGGACGCGGTTCAGATGGCGAATTCTGGGCACCCCGGCGCGCCCATGGGCATGGCTGATATTGCGGTGGCTTTGTGGGGGGAGCACCTGCGCCACAACCCGCAGCACCCGCATTGGGCCGACCGTGACCGCTTTGTGCTCTCCAACGGTCACGGCTCGATGCTGATTTACGCGCTGCTACACCTCACCGGCTACGACTTGCCCATGAGCGAGCTGAAAAACTTCCGCCAGTTGCACAGCAAAACCGCTGGTCACCCTGAAGTGGGCATCACCCCTGGGGTGGAAACCACCACCGGCCCCTTGGGCCAAGGCATCACCAACGCGGTGGGCATGGCGCTGGCCGAAAAATTGTTGGCTGCCGAGTTCAACCGACCAGACCATGCCATCGTCGACCACCACACCTATGTGTTCATGGGTGACGGCTGCATGATGGAAGGCATCAGCCACGAGGCTTGCGCCCTGGCGGGTGCTTGGAAGCTGAGCAAACTCATCGCCTTGTACGACGACAACGGCATTTCCATCGACGGCAAAGTCACGCCTTGGTTCATTGACGACACACCGGCTCGCTTCAAGGCTTATGGCTGGAGTGTCATCAGAGTGGACGGCCACGATGTGCAAGCGGTCAGCCGCGCCATCGCCACCGCCAAACACAGCGCCGACAAGCCCACCCTGATTGCTTGTAAAACCCACATCGGCCAAGGCAGCCCCAACCGGGTGGACACCGCCAAGGCCCACGGCGAACCCTTGGGCGCCGATGAGATTGCACTTACCCGCGCAGCGATTGGCTGGCACCATGCACCCTTTGTGGTTCCCCCCGAGGTCTACGACGACTGGAGCGCCAAAGACAAAGGCGACAAACTCGAACAACACTGGAACCACCAGTTCACCGCGTATTCTGCAGCGCACCCTGAACTGGCCGTGGAATTCAAACGCCGCATGGCCGGCGACTTGCCCAAAAACTTCCACCAAACCGTTGTCGACGCGGTGGTCGCGGCCAACACCAAGGCCGAAACCGTCGCCAGCCGCAAAGCCAGCCAGTTGGCCCTGGAGGCCTTCACCGCTGCGATCCCTGAGTTGCTGGGCGGCAGCGCCGACCTGACCGGCTCCAACCTCACCAACACCAAATCAACGCCCAGCCTGCGCTTCGATTTGGCTGGCAATGTGGCCAAAGACGAGCACGGCCACGGTGGGCGTCACATCAACTACGGTGTGCGCGAGTTCGGCATGGCCGCCATCATGAACGGCATCACTCTGCACGGCGGCTTCATCCCCTACGGCGGCACCTTCCTCACCTTCAGCGACTATTCACGCAACGCCATCCGCATGGCCGCCCTGATGAAGCAGCGCGTGGTCCATGTGTTCACCCACGACTCCATCGGTTTGGGCGAAGACGGCCCCACCCACCAGTCGATCGAACACGCTGCATCGCTGCGCTTGATCCCAGGCTTGGACGTGTGGCGCCCCGCCGACACCGCTGAAACCACCGTTGCATGGGCTGTGGCTTTGCAAAACGACAACCGCCCCACCGCCTTGCTGTTGAGCCGCCAAAACCTGCCCTACCTGCCCAAAGGTAACAGCGCGGCCAAGGACGCCAGCGGTTTGGACGCCATCAACAAAGGGGCTTATGTTTTGGCCGAACCCTCGGAAGTGGGCCTGAACAAAAAAGCCCAAGCCATCATCATCGCCACCGGCTCCGAGGTGCAACTCGCCATGAAAGCGCAAGCCTTGCTGGCCGAACACAAAGTGGCGGTGCGCGTGGTCTCCATGCCCAGCACCACCACCTTCGACCGCCAAAGCGTGGCCTACAAATCCGCGGTGTTGCCCAAAGGTGTGCCTCGCATTGCGGTGGAAATGGGTTCCACCGACGGTTGGTGGAAATATGGCGTGTCCGCCGTGGTCGGCATCGACACCTATGGCGAAAGCGCACCCGCGCCAGTGTTGTTTGAGCACTTTGGCTTCACCCCCAAGAACGTGGCCGAGACTGTGTTGAAGGTATTGCAAGGCTGACCCTATTGAACCGAAGGTGTGACCGAGACTGCGCACCCTTTTTTAAACTTGAAGAAAAGAAAGAGACAGATCATGGCCATCAAAGTAGGCATCAACGGATTTGGACGCATCGGTCGCATGGTGTTTCGCGCCGCCGTGCAAAACTTCAACGACATTGAAATTGTGGGGATCAACGACTTGTTGGAGCCCGACTACTTGGCCTATATGCTCAAGTACGACAGCGTCCATGGCCGCTTCAAGGGCGAGGTGTCGGTCGACGGCAAAAACCTGATAGTCAACGGCAAAAAAATCCGCCTCACCCAAGAGCGCGACCCCGCTGCTTTGAAATGGGGCGATGTGCATGCCGACGTGGTGGTCGAAGCAACGGGGCTGTTTTTGGACAAGCCCACTGCCGAGAAACACCTGGCCGCTGGCGCCAAAAAAGTGTTGCTCTCAGCCCCCTCCAAAGACGATACGCCCATGTTTGTGTATGGCGTGAACCACGCCACTTACGCAGGACAAACCATTGTTTCCAACGCCTCTTGCACCACCAACTGTTTGGCCCCTGTGGCCAAGGTGTTGAACGACAAATGGGGCATCAAGCGTGGTTTGATGACCACTGTACACGCAGCCACCGCCACCCAAAAAACCGTGGACGGCCCCTCCAACAAAGACTGGCGCGGCGGCCGCGGCATTTTGGAAAACATCATCCCCTCCAGCACCGGTGCGGCCAAAGCCGTGGGCGTGGTCATCCCCGCTTTGAACAAAAAACTCACTGGCATGTCTTTCCGCGTGCCCACCTCCGATGTGTCGGTGGTGGACTTGACGGTTGAACTGGAAAAGCCTGCCACGTACGCCGAAATTTGCGCCGAAATGAAAGCACAAAGCCAAGGCGCTTTGAAGGGCGTGCTCGGTTACACCGAAGACAAAGTGGTGGCCAGCGATTTCCGTGGCGAGCCCTGCACATCCGTGTTTGATGCCGATGCCGGCATCGCTTTGGACAGCACCTTTGTGAAGGTCGTGTCTTGGTACGACAACGAATGGGGCTACTCCAACAAGTGCCTCGAGATGGTGCGCGTCATCGCCAAGTGAGCTTGCCCACCTTTGACGATGTGCAAGCCGCCGCAAAGCGGCTTGCCGGCGTGGCCCATCGCACACCGGTTTTGCAGTCGGCCACCTTGAACCGCCAACTCGGTGCCGAGGTTTTTTTCAAATGCGAAAACTTCCAGCGCATGGGCGCTTTCAAGTTTCGTGGCGCGTTCAATGCACTCTCGCAATTCACCCCTGCACAGCGTCAAGCGGGCGTGGTCACCTATTCCTCGGGCAACCACGCACAAGCGATTGCCTTATCGGCACAAATACTGGGATTTCCGGCCACCATCGTGATGCCCCACGACGCTGCACCCCTGAAGTTGGCCGCTACTCTGGGTTACGGCGCACAGGTGGTGCATTACGACCGCTACAACGAAGACGCCCATGCCATTGCCCAGGGCTTTTGTGAGCGTGATGGCATGGTGTTTATTCCACCGTTCGACCACGCCCATGTGCTGAGCGGCCAAGGCACGGCTGCGCTGGAACTGCTGCAAGACACCGGCCCTTTGGACAGTCTGTGGGTGTGTTTGGGCGGCGGCGGTTTGCTCAGCGGCAGCTTGCTGTCTGCCAATGCTTTGTCGCCCAATTGCGCGGTGTTTGGTGTGGAGCCCGAGGCAGGTAACGATGTGCAACAGTCGCTTGCCAAGGGTGAGCGGGTGCGCATTGCCACACCGAAAACCATTGCCGATGGTGCGCAGTCGCCGCAGGTCGGCGTCATCACGTTTGAGATCATCCGTCGTTTGGTCAAAGCGGTGCACACCGTGCGCGACACGCAGTTGGTGGCGTGTATGCGCTGGTATGCCGAGCGCATGAAGTTGGTGGTCGAGCCCACCGGCTGTTTGTCGCTTGCCGCCCTTTTGCAGGCGGCTCCAGAGCTGCGCGGCCAACGCATCGGCGTCATCATCAGCGGGGGCAATATTGACAGCCAACGTATGGCACAACTCTTGAACAGCTAACATCTTGGGTCTATGTATTCCGCCATCGAACAATTCCAAGCGCAGATAAGCCACGCTATTGCCCAAGGGCAAACACTGCGCATCCAAGGCGGCAACAGCAAATTCTTTTACGGCGAAAGTGCATCAGGGGCACAGGTGCTCGACACCCGTTCGCACAGCGGTATCGTCAGTTACGAGCCCAGCGAGTTGGTGGTCACCGTGCGCTGCGGCACGCCTTTGGCGGAGCTTGAAGCCGTGTTGGCCGAGCAAGGCCAATGCTTGGCGTTTGAGCCGCCCCACTTTCCCCCCAATGGACACAGCACCGCCACCGTGGGCGGCATGGCGGCTTGTGGGCTGGCGGGCCCAGCACGTACCGTTGCAGGCGGCGTGCGCGACCATGTGCTGGGTGTGCAAATGCTCAATGGCAAAGGCGAGTGGCTGACCTTTGGCGGGCAGGTGATGAAAAACGTGGCGGGTTACGACGTGTCGCGGGTCATGGCTGGCAGCATGGGCACGCTGGGTATGATCACCGACGTGTCGCTCAAAGTGCTGCCCCACGCCCCCGCTGAAGTCACGCTGGCTTGCCACTTGCCGCAGGCAGATGCCTTGGCCCTGCTGCACCGCTGGGGCGCACAACCCCTGCCCTTGAACGCCAGTTGCTGGGTGCACGACACCACGGCACACCCCGCGCAAGAGATATTGTTTGTACGTTTGCGTGGCGCGGTGGCGGCGGTGGATGCGGCTGTGCCGCGAATGTGCGCCGATGTGGTCGCCTTGGGTGGGCAGGCTACCGCCATGGCCCCAACGCAGGCCAAGGCCGATTGGTCGGCGTGCCGCGATCAACGCCTGCCGTTTTTTTCGCCCTCCGCTGCCGACATGGCGCTTTGGCGCTTGAGCTTGCCGCAAACCGCGCCAGTACTGGGCCTGCCCTGTGCGCCTTTCATTGAATGGCATGGGGCTTTGCGTTGGCTGTGGGCGCCGCTCTCTGCGGCAGCTGAGTTGCGCGCTGTTGCCGCGCAAGCGGGGGGACACGCCACCTTGTTTCGCCCACCCCAAAACGCTGTTGGCGATCTGCCCTCCGTGTTCTCGCCCTTGCCTGCGGCGCAACAACGCATCCAACGCCAACTGCAAAAACAATTTGACCCGCACGGTGTGTTCAACACCGGCCGACTGGGCCTGAGCTGACCACCATGCAAACCAACCTCGCCCCCGAATACCAAAACACCGCCGACGGCCAGGAAGCCGAGGCGATTTTGCGCAAATGCGTTCATTGCGGTTTTTGCACCGCCACGTGCCCCACCTACCAGTTGCTGGGAGACGAGTTGGACGGTCCGCGTGGCCGCATCTACCTCATCAAACAGGTGCTCGAAGGCGTGCCGCCCACACGTGACACGCAGCTGCATTTGGACCGCTGCCTGACCTGCCGCAACTGCGAAACCACCTGCCCCAGCGGCGTGCAGTATGGACATTTGGTGGACATTGGGCGCAAGCTGGTGGACGAAAAAGTCCCCCGTCCCGCCGCAGAACAAACCATGCGCTGGGCCTTGAAAGAAGGCCTGTCTTCGCCCTTGTTTGCCCCGGCGATGAAGCTGGGCCAAAGCGTGCGGGCTTTGTTGCCCAGCAGCCTCAAAGCCAAGGTGCCCGAAGCCCGCAACGCAGGTGCGTGGCCCACTCGCCAACATGCACGCAAGGTATTGATGCTCGCCGGTTGTGTGCAACCCGCCATGAGCCCCAACATCAACAGCGCCACCGCGCGTGTGTTGGATGCGTGTGGCATTCAAACCGTGGTCGAACCGCTGGCGGGTTGTTGTGGCGGCGTGAAGTTCCACTTGAACGACCAAGACGCGGCCCATGTCCAAATGAAGAACAACATCGACGCGTGGTGGCCGCATGTGGCGCAAGGCGTGGAAGCGATTGTGATGAACGCCTCGGGTTGTGGCGTTACCGTCAAAGACTATGGCCACATCTTTCGCCATGATGCGGCGTATGCCGACAAAGCGGCCCGCATCAGCGAACTGACCAAAGACCTGAGCGAATTGCTGCCCCACTTGATGCCCACCTTGCAGCAGCGCATTCACCCTGAAAAAGCCCAACAACAAGGCCAGCTTGCGTTTCACCCGCCTTGCACCTTGCAGCACGGCCAACAAATTAAAGGCGGTGTGGAGACCCACATGAGCAGCTTGGGTTTCAAGGTGCGCGTGGCCAGCAACGAGGCGCATTTGTGCTGCGGCTCGGCGGGCACTTACAGCGTGTTGCAACCCACCATCGCCACCCAGCTGCGCGACCGCAAGTTGGGCAACCTGAGCGAGATGCAGCCCAGCGCTATTCTGAGCGCCAACATTGGCTGCATCACCCATTTGCAAAGCGGCACCCAAGTGCCGGTGCGGCATTGGGTGGAGGTGGTGGACGCGGTGTTGTAGCGTTCTTGGAGACAGCTTAACGTTCTTGGGCCAAGCGTTGTAAAAACGTTGCTGAAGTAAGAAGTTGCTCTTCAATCAAAGCGCAAAGCTTTGCGCGCTCAAAAGGCTTGACCATTAACGCATTGATACCCGCATGCAGGCCACGCAGATGGTCCTGGGCGTTGACGTTGGCGGTGAGCAAAATCACAGGTACATGCTGCATGGGCGGCTGCATGTGTTGGCGGATATGCGCAGTTGCCTCGATGCCGTCCATTTCAGGCATGACCATGTCCATCAAGACCAAATCAAAATGTTCTCGGCGCAAACACGCCAAGGCTTCTTGGCCTTGGCTGGCCTGACACAGATAGGCTTTGGTCCATTGCGCCTGCACGATGTTGCACGCCAGCAAGCGGTTAACGGGATGGTCATCGACCACCAAAAACCGCAATCTCATGTCTTGCCAATGCCCTCTGGTTTGTGCCGAGGCCAAGGCAGGCATTGGCGCTGGCGCTTCAAGCAAGGGCAAGCGCACCCAAAACAGCGAGCCTTGGCCGAGTTGACTCTGTACCCCCATGGTGCCGCTCAAGCGTTGAACCAGTTGGTGGCAAATCGACAAACCCAAACCATTTCCGCCGTACAAACTGGCGGTTTGCACATTGGCTTGCTCAAAGCGCTCAAAAATTTTCTCGATGCGGTCAGCGGCCACGCCAATGCCCGAGTCTTGCACTTCAAACAACAGCGATGCGCCTTCACGCTGCACCCGCAGACTCACCGACCCCTTGTGGGTGAACTTGATGGCGTTGCCCAACAGGTTGACTAAGATTTGCGTCAAGCGGTGCCGGTCGGTGATGATGGTGACGGGGACATCGTCCGCCACGCGCAAGCGGTAATCGATGTCCATGCTGTCGACTTTTTGCTCGAACAGTTTGAAGGCGCTGGTGACGGTCGTGCGCAGCTCAAATGGCTCGGGGTTGATGTTGAGGTGCCCCATTTGCATTTGGGAAAAATCCAGCACATCGTTGATCACCGTCAGCAGGTGTTCGCCGGCCTGGTGTGACAACTTGACCAAAGACAAGGCCTGTGGGTTGTTTTTTAAGGAGCCGACCAGCAAATCGTTGAAGCCCAATATGGCATTCAATGGGGTTCGCAATTCATGGCTCAGGGTAGAGATGAAAGAGTTTTTGAAGTTTTGTGATCGCAGCAAATCGGCACGCAGTTTCAACAACTCTTGCTCATGGGCATGGGTGCGTTCAAGGTTGTTTTGAAATACCCGTTCAGACAACAGCGGCAAGCCCAGCATGATCAGGCAATTCATCAAGTAGCTCAGGCCACTATAGAGTTGAATGGCGCTGTTGGTGGTGAACTGCTGCGGGTACCAACCCTCGGCGCTTGCCCACCAAACACCTGCATAACAAATCAAGGACACGACAAACCACGCCACTGCATGGACCACGCCAATCGCAAAAAGGGGGAGCAAAGGCAGCAAGGCAAACCAGCCCATGGCCACCGAGAACATGCCGCCTGAATGAAAAGCCTCGTTGAGCAAATGCAAGCTGCTGATGACCAAGCCAAGGTGTACCGCCACGCCTGCGGGCAGGCCCATGATGGCGGCACCACTCAATACCAAATATGCGCAGGCCGTAATAAGCAAAGTGGTTTGCGAGGCCACGTTGGGGCTGAGGAAAGACAGCAAAAAAAGCCCTGTAGCAATGGCCCACACGATGATTAAAAAAGGCCCTAGGTGGGAGGTGCGAAATTTCTCAGGCAACCAATTGGGCAGGAGGATTTCCCACCAAGTTGATTTGAAGGTGGCGGCTTGCTCAGAGGGCATGGGCGGTTTTGGCGGACATAGCGGCATGTACCAAGCTGTTGACGGT
>CAMATW010000002.1 GCA_945861305.1 Bordetella parapertussis
AAGCGCGCAGGCAAGTTGGCTTTGCAGACCAAATCTTTATCAGCAAAAGTGAGCTTGTTTCTGCCCAAGAGTTAGAGGCTTTGCAGCACCGCTTAAAGCATATGAATCCGAGAGCCCCTCAACATATCGTGCACTTTGGCGAAGTGGCGATTGATAAAGTATTTGATTTGCGAGGTTTTAACCTCAATACCACGCTTGAAATTGACCCCGATTTCCTAAGTGACGGTCATCACCAACATGCACACGATGAGCATTGTGATCACCCCTCGCACCAACATGACCATGCACACCACGCGCATGACCACGATCACGGCCACCATCACCATCATGATGACGATGTCAAAAGTTTTGTCTTCAAAGCCGACCGGGCGCTAGACCCAGCCAAGCTGGAAGATTTCTTGGGCGCTATCGTCAATATCTATGGCCCGCGCATGTTGCGCTATAAGGGCGTCTTACATATGAAAGGTACGGAGCGTAAGGTGATTTTTCAGGGAGTACACCAACTTATGGGCAGTGATTTAGGCCAAGCTTGGGCACCTGGGGAGAAGCGAACGAGCAAAATGGTATTCATTGGCATCGATTTACCAAAAGATATCTTCCAGCAGGGCCTAGAACAGTGCATAAGCTGAGTACAATCCGCGCGCCATTGGCTTGAGGCGATGTTTTGCGTCAAGTCCTTGGCACTGGTCACGCATGAAGTATCTAACAACAACCAGAAGCAGTATGGGGCTTGGTGCTAGCGCACTCGACGCCACCCTGTAAGGAGATTTGCATTGAAATCCACAAAGCATTCGAGCGACAGCAAAGCCAAGAGTAAATCCAAGGTCGCGGCTGCAAAGCCTCATACCAAGGTTGTGAAAGCACCTGTTAAGAAACCCGTTGCAGTCAAAAAACCTGTCGCGGCCAAGAAAACCGTGACAGCCTCGAAACCTGTGTCCAAGAAGAAAGCAGTGCCTGTTAAAAAACCTGTTGTTGTGAAAAAGGCTGTTGTCAAAAAAGCTGTCCCAGCAAAGAAAGCTGTGCCTGCAAAGAAAGCCGTGCCTACAAAGAAAGCTGTGCCTACCAAAAAAGCTGTGCCTGCCAAAAAAGCTGTGCCTGCCAAAAAAGCAATGCCGCCTGCAAAAAAACCAGCGGTTAAAAAAACGCTTCCTGTCAAGAAACCCATCTCTGCGAAACCTGTAACCAAAACTGTGACAACTGCCACCAAAACTGCTTCAAGCAATACCAAAGCGCCTGCGTCGAAAACTGCCGTATCTGTGTCCGCTCGGACTGAGTCCACACCCGACACCGCCAAGAAGTCTCCCCGAGCTGCAAAGGCCATGTCCATGATGCCTCCGCCCCCAGGGCTGAGCGTTGCCTCCACCATGGCCAAAGCCAGTTACGGTCCCATATCCGTCCCTACCCTACCGGCGGTGGTTCCCATGATTCCTGTGAAAAACCCAAAACTGGCTAACAACTGGAAAACAAAAACAGCGGCTTCCATCTCTGATGAAGAGGTGCTTGCAATGCCTGACGAGCAGTACATGAATGCATTTCAAATGGCTTTTTTCCGATTGAAATTGGTTCAGCTGATAACAGACATATTGGCAAACGCTGGTGAAACTACCGAGCATTTACGCGAGGACACTGTCATCGTGCCCGACCCAGCCGATCGGGCCACCATCGAGGAGGAGCATGCATTAGAGCTTCGCACTCGCGACCGTGAGCGCAAACTCCTCAAGAAAATTGAGCAGTCCATTTCTCGCATTGACAGCGGCGACTACGGCTATTGCGATGAAACAGGTGAACCTATTGGTGTCGGTCGCCTATTGGCCAGACCTACCGCCACTTTGTCGCTTGAAGCGCAACAACGGCGTGAATTGAAGCAAAAAATGTTTGGTGATTGATCATTTAGCAGCCCTTAGTGAAAAGCAGGCCACATATGGCCTGCTTTTTTTTGTCCAAAAAAGCTAATAATTCACATTTGATATTTCTTCTAAGTGCTTAATAAATAACGATTTTTTAAATAGATGACATTGCGAAATACGAGCTAAGTCGTTGATTTTACTGCTAAAACTTCATTTTAGGGCTTGCAAGTAAGCAAAATCCTGTTAAAGTGCATAGAAGTGGTATTTAGTGCAAAAATGTGAAATTCTTCACGTTGCAAGGCCACATTTATGTCAACAAGGGGTTGTTAGCCGTGTTTCAAGGTGCGTCATCGCTGAGCTTGGATGCCAAGGGTCGCTTGTCGGTGCCCACTCGCCATCGTGATGTGTTGAGTGCAACGGCTGCTGGACAACTCACGATCACTCGTCATCCCCATGGTTGTTTGATGCTTTTTCCTCGCACAGAGTGGGAAAAATTCAGAGAGCGCGTGGCCGCTTTACCTATGACCGCCCAATGGTGGAAACGCATATTGTTGGGCAACGCCATGGATGTGGAAATGGATGGAACAGGCCGCGTGCTTGTCTCGCCTGAATTGCGAAGCGCTGCGCGCATCACCAAAGAAGTGATGTTGCTGGGAATGGGTAGCCATTTCGAACTGTGGGACAAGTCATCCTATGACGCCCAAGAGGCCGAAGCCATGCAGGGTGAAATGCCTGATGTGTTTCGCGATTTTTCGTTCTAACGTGGAATGGCAACAACTGAATGGGCACACACCACCGTCATGTTGAAGGAGGCGGTCGAGGCGCTGGACGTCCAGGCCGAAGCCACCTATGTCGACACAACCTTTGGCCGAGGCGGGCATGCAAAGCGCATCTTGGAAAAACTCTCCCCAGCGGGCCAATTGATAGTATTCGACAAAGACCCGCAAGCGATTGCGGTAGCGCAAGCGATGAGCGACTCCCGAATGCAGATACGCCATCAGGGCTTCGCAGCACTGAACCAACTGCCGCACCACAGCGTCGCCGGTGTGCTGATGGATCTGGGGGTGAGTTCACCTCAAATCGACAACCCAGAGCGCGGCTTTTCGTTTCGTCAGGACGGCCCGTTGGACATGCGAATGGACACAAGCCAGGGCCAAAGCGTTCACGACTGGTTGGGCGTGGCAAGCACCGACCAGATAGCTCAGGTGATTCGTGACTATGGAGAAGAACGATTTGCAAACGGTATTGCCAAAGCCATCGTCACGAGGCGCGAGCTCGGAACACTTCCAGCCACCACGTTGGCTATGGCAGAGTTGGTTGCTGCAGTGGTCAAAACACGTGAAAAAGGTCAAAACCCAGCCACACGAACCTTCCAAGCATTTCGCATTTTTATCAACCGAGAGCTTGAAGAGCTCACACAGGCACTGGACGCCAGTCTGCAGGTCTTACAACCACGGGGGCGTCTGGTCGTGATCAGTTTTCATTCACTGGAAGACCGCATGGTCAAACAATTCATCACAAAAAACGCGAAAGAAGTGTATGACCGGCGAGCCCCATTTGCCAGCCCAGTGAATTTGGCACTGCGCGATTTGGGGCGCCAACGACCCTGCACAGAAGAGGTCAGCGCTAACCCGCGCAGTCGAAGTGCAATTATGCGAATTGCTGAGCGCTTACCCTTACAGGGGGCTGTATGACGCGGGTGAGCGCATTGCTGCTATTGGCAGTGGTGCTAAGTGCGCTGTATTTGGTAAGGACTCAATACGAGTCACGTCGCTTGTACACCGAACTTGACCGAGCCAAGGCCCTAGCCCAACGACTCGATACCGAACATGACAGATTAGACGTAGAACGCGGTGCGCAAGCAACCCCCCTGCGAGTAGAAAAACTTGCTCGTGAACAAATGCATATGCATACGATTTCGCCTGCAATTACCCAATATGTATCAACGCAAAAAAATAACAGTGAAAGCGTTTCCGCCAGTAGTACACCTAAGGCCCAGCCATGAGCAGTCGCAGTGTGCAGTACTCAACCAATCCATTGCTCGCGAGCAAAACGCCTATTTGGCGCAGCCAATTTATTGTTGCCGGCATTGCTCTAGGGTTTATCGGTTTGGTCGTACGAGCTGCCTATGTTCAAGTACTTGATAACAATTTCTTTATCAAACAGGGACAAGTTCGTTTTGAGCGAACGTTGGAAATACCTGCCAACCGTGGACGTGTGCTTGATCGAAATGGGCTCATCTTGGCTTCAAGCGTTCCCATGCCAAGCATTTGGGCCAGCCCCGAGGAAATGGACACAAGCAATCCTAAACTTAAAGAGCTCGCACTATTACTTGAAATCCCTCACGGGGAGCTTAAAGAAAAAATCAAAGACCCCAAACGCAAGCATGTATGGCTCAAACGTCAAGCAGACATGGCCTTAGGTAAAAAAATAACAGAGCTAGGTGTGCGGGGCATTTACACCACCATGGAGTACAAGCGCATGTATCCAGAAGGCGAAGCTGCAGCGCATGTGGTGGGGTTTACAAATATTGAAAACGTCGGCCAAGAGGGCGTAGAGCTCGCATTCAACAAGCATTTGGCAGGCAAGAGCGGCTCTCGACGCGTCATCAATAATGGTCATAAGCAAGTCGTTGAGGGTATTGGCGACGAAATTCCGCCAGAAGACGGCAGAGATTTACAACTTAGCATTGATAGCAAAGTTCAGTACTTTGCTTATCAAAGACTGCGCGAGGCAGTGATTGACAACAAGGCCGCTGCTGGTAGCGTGGTGGTCTTAGATGCGCAATCAGGGGATGTGCTGGCGCTAGCAAATTACCCAAGTTATTCCCCGGAAAAACGCAGCAATTTCAATGGCGTGCAAATGCGCAACCGCGCATTGACCGATACCTTTGAGCCAGGTTCGACGATGAAGCCCTTTGTGATCGCATTGGCGATGGAAAAAGGGATGGTTAAACCTGAAACACCCATAGATACATCGCCTGGCAAGCTCTATATGAACGGAAAGACCATTACAGATGCCCATCCCCATGGGATGCTGAGTGTGTCAGAAGTGATTCAAAAGTCGAGCAATGTTGGCACAGTCAAAATTGCAATGAAGATGACTCCAAAAGATATGTGGGAGATGTATACCCAAGTAGGTTTTGGGCAAAAGCCTCAAATTCCCTTTCCTGGTGCTGTTGCCGGACGATTGCGTCCGTACAAAACATGGCGACCCCTTGAACAAGCCACCATGAGTTATGGCTATGGTTTGTCAACCAGTTTGTTTCAATTGGCACAAGCCTATACGGTGTTTGCTCGAGATGGCGAGGTTGTACCAGTCAGTCTTATCAAACGTGAAGAAAGGGTGGTCGGCGTACGCGCTATCAGCGCTCAAAACGCTGTGGCGGTTCGCAATATGCTCAATATGGTTACGGGGCCAGGCGGAACCGCACCAAAGGCACAAACCATGGGCTACTCCGTGGGTGGAAAAACTGGAACTGCCCACAAACAAGAAGGCAAAGGCTACGCAGACAAAAAATACAGAGGCTTTTTTGTGGGCATGGCCCCTATAGAACAACCACGAATTGTGGTTGCAGTAATGATTGACGAACCCAGAAATGGACATTACTTTGGTGGCGATGTTGCTGCACCTGTGTTCAGTGAAACTGTGCAGCAGACTTTGCGGATGTTGGGTATCCAACCAGACAGGGCTGTCAAACCACAAGTCATTGCCAAAGCCGAGGCGGAGTCGTTTTGATGCATACATTGCAGACACCTCCTCAAGCAGCGAAATGGTTGCGAGAAAAGGTCACTGGGCAACTGCACATTGACAGTCGCAAGGTCAAACAAGGAGACGGTTTTTTTGCTTGGCCAGGGTTGACGCAAGATGCCCGTCAATATGTAGCGCAAGCCTTATCCCAAGGGGCAAGCGCATGCCTTGTGGAGGCCAAAGGTATTGAACAATATTCCTGGCTGCAGGACGAGGCAAAAGTTGGCATTTACACAGATTTAAAACAAGCCTGCGGACTTGTTGCTGATGCGTACTTTGAGTCACCGAGTCAAAACTTGAAGATGGTGGCAGTCACTGGGACCAATGGAAAAACTTCGACCGCATGGTGGTTATCGCATGCTCTTAGCCGCTCAGGTCAACGATGCGCAGTGGTGGGGACATTGGGCATGGGTGAGGCGCATCAGTTACATATCACTGGGATGACAACACCGGATCCCTTGCAACTTCATGCACAACTACGTCAATGGGTAGATGATGGCATCAAAGCCTGTGCCATAGAAGCTTCATCCATAGGATTGAGTGAGCATCGACTGGATGGGACACAACTAAATATCGCCATCTTTACAAATTTTACGCAAGACCATTTGGATTACCACGGCACTATGGATGCCTATTGGCAAGCCAAGACAAAGCTGTTCGCTTGGCCAGATTTGCAAGCAGCAGTCATCAACATTGACGATGCCTATGGCCATGCACTGGCTACTCAGTTGCAAGCCAAGCAAGGACAAACGCTGCCAGAGGTTTGGACCATCTCAATGCGTTCAGGCGCAAGACTTCGGGCTCAATTCGTGCAAATCGGTGAATACGGTTTGGAATTTGAAGTGGTGGAAGGCGATGAAGTTCACCCCATGAAAACCGATTTGGTGGGTGAATTTAATGTACTCAACCTGCTGGGGGTTTTGGCCGCTATGCGGGCACTCGGGGTAGAACTTTCACAAGCAATCAAGGCGTGCCAACAATTGCCATCGGTACCAGGCCGAATGCAAAGTTTGGGTGGCTCACAAAAGCCATGTGTCGTCATTGACTATGCGCATACCCCCGATGCCTTGATGCAGGCACTCAAAGCCTTGAGGCCCATGACAACTGCGCGTGATGGACAGTTGCATTGCATCTTTGGTTGCGGTGGCGACCGCGATCCAAGCAAGCGAGCGCCCATGGCAAAAGCGGCAGAGGACGGTGCAGACGTGATTGTCTTGACCAGTGATAACCCTCGCAGCGAACAACCGCAACACATCATTGCGCACATGGTGGATGGATTGTCCGACCTCTCAAAGGCAATCATTTGCATAGACCGAGCAGAGGCTATTGCCCAAACCATTGAAAAAGCCAAGCCCCAAGATGTCATCCTGATCGCCGGCAAAGGGCATGAAGATTACCAAGAAATAAAAGGTGTGAAAATTTCTTTTTCCGATGAAAAACAAGCGTTGTCGGCATTAAGTCTGTGGGGCAGTGCATGACGCAAGACCTGCATATTTCATTGGGTCAACTACACGCTTGGCTGCCGCACAGCCGCTTGGTTGGCGACCCAAGCCTGCTGGTATCGCGCATACACACCGACAGTCGCAACTTAGTCAAGGGCGATCTGTTTGTCGCCTTGAAAGGCGATCGATTTGATGGACACGACTATTTAGCCCAACTCCCTGAGCAAGGTATCGGTGTTGCCATTGCAAGCCACGGTTTGAAAGAAGCTGGCTTGATGGGCCTAGAGGTGGCCGACACATTGCAAGCATTGGGACAGTTGTCGCATGCTTGGCGCTCTCAGTTTTCAATCCCCTTGATTGCTGTGACGGGAAGCAATGGCAAGACCACCGTCACACAGATGGTTGCCAGCATATTGCGTGCATGGCAGGGTGAGGATGCATTGGCAACCCAAGGAAACTTCAATAATGCCATTGGCTTGCCTCTCACTTTATTGCGACTGCAGGCTCACCACCGCAGCGCTGTGGTCGAGTTGGGAATGAACCACGCAGGGGAAATTGCTGAGCTCGCCAGCTTGGCTGCGCCCAATGTGGCTTTGGTGAATAACGCCCAACGTGAACACCAAGAGTTCCTGCACAGCGTGCAAGCTGTTGCTGCTGAAAACGGAGAAGTGATTGCTGCATTGCCGTCCAATGGCATCGCAGTGTTCCCCACCGATGATCCTTACGCCGATGTGTGGCGACAACTGGCTGCCCATAAACAAATGATGTGTTTTGGAAGCACGAAAGAGTCAGACATTCATTTGGTCAATGGTGAATGGTCTAAGCAACAGTGGCAACTCAGCGTGCAAACTCCTAAGGGGCGAATGACCACGAGCTTGTCTGTTGCAGGTGAGCACAATGTTCATAACGCCTTAGCCGCGATAGCCTGTGCAGTTGCAGTAGATGTCCCTTTGGCTTGCATAGAACAAGGCATAGCTGCATTTGAACCTGTGAATGGCAGATCGCGATCGCTGTTTCTCAAATGGGCAGATCGGCAAATGGTGTTGATCGATGACAGCTACAACGCCAACCCCGACTCTGTACGAGCTGCTATCAATATTTTGGCTCAGTCACCGCAACCCCGTTTGTTGGTGTTGGGTGACATGGGGGAAGTGGGAACACAAGGGGCTGAATTTCATGCAGAGGTTGGACGCTATGCGAAAGCCAGTGGTATTGACTACCTCATCACCTTAGGCGAGCTCAGTCGCGACACAGCCAAGGCATTTTCAAATGCAAAGCATTGCCAATCCATTGATGAGGTTTATGCACAGGTACAAGCCAGATTACCTTTGGTGGAAACTGTGCTTGTCAAAGGCTCTCGGTTCATGCGTATGGAGCGTGTGGTCCAAGCCATTCAGTCTTGGGTAAACACCCGTTCACCTTCTTCCAACACCACGGAGGTTCCATGTTCTTGAGCTTGGCCCAGTGGCTACAAGCCATGTCTCCAGATTATGGTTATTTGCGCGTATTTCAATACCTTACCTTCAGGGCGGTGATGGCTGCAATGACTGCGCTCATGATCGGACTGATTGCTGGCCCCTTTGTGATTCGCAAATTGACGCAACTGAAAATTGGACAACCCATCAGAGGTTACGGTGTTGAGACGCACCTAGTGAAATCTGGTACCCCCACCATGGGAGGTGTGCTGATATTGCTGGCGATTGCAGTGTCTACATTGCTGTGGGTGGATTTATCAAACCGATTTGTTTGGATTGTTTTGTTGGTTACCTTGGGTTTTGGTGTCATAGGTTGGGTTGATGATTGGAGAAAAGTGGTACGAAAAGACCCAGAGGGAATGCACTCTGGCGAAAAATACCTTTGGCAATCCATCATTGGTCTGCTGGCTGCGCTTTACTTGGTATTCAGCATTTCAGAGGTCAGCAACTTGCGTGTGATGGAGTTGTTTTACAGCTGGGTACGCTCAGGCTTTGATGTCAACTTACCGCCCAAAGCAGGTTTACTATTACCTTTCTTTAAAGAAATCAGTTACCCATTGGGCGTACTGGGTTTTGTGGGCTTGACCTATGTGGTGATCGTGGGCTCTAGCAATGCCGTCAATTTGACTGATGGGCTAGACGGTTTGGCAATCATGCCTGTGGTCATGGTGGGCTCAGCGCTTGGCGTATTTGCCTATGTCACAGGTTCTGCTGTGTATTCACGTTACTTATTTTTCCCCCACATCCCTGGTACAGGTGAACTATTGGTGTTTTGCGCAGCCATGGCTGGCGCAGGATTGGCTTTTTTGTGGTTTAACACGCATCCTGCACAAGTCTTCATGGGAGACGTGGGCGCTTTGGGTTTAGGTGCAGCTTTGGGGACCATTGCGGTGATCGTCAGGCAAGAAATTGTGCTTGCCATCATGGGCGGTATTTTTGTGGCGGAAGCTGTCTCAGTGATGTTGCAGGTCAGTTATTTCAAATACACCAAGCGCAAATATGGCGAGGGCAGACGTATCTTAAAAATGGCTCCTTTGCACCATCATTTTGAAAAATCTGGTTGGAAAGAAACGCAGGTTGTAGTTCGATTTTGGATCATCACCATGCTGCTGTGTTTGGTGGGTCTTTCGACAATGAAGTTACGCTGAGCATGAAGATACTGGCAGAACTTCATATATTGGTTTTAGGCTTAGGTGAGTCTGGCTTGGCCATGGTTCGTTGGTGTGTGTCGCAAGGTGCCAAGGTGACTGTGGTTGACACCCGTGAAAAACCGCCATATTTAGCGACCATACGATCAGAAAATACAGAGGTCACATTCATACATGGGTCTTTTGATGCAGCCTTGCTAGATGATTCTTCTATAAAGGGTGTGTTTAAAAGCCCCGGCTTGTCCCCCGCACAAGTCGAACCGGTATGGACAGTAGCCAAACAAAAAGGACTTTGGCATGGAACAGAATTAAGCCTGTTTGCTCATGCCATGGACTATCTGGCAAAGGAGCAGGCATATCAGCCGCAGGTGGTTGCTATCACGGGAACAAACGGCAAAACAACTGTTACCGCACTCACTTCACTATTGCTTGAGCGCTCAGGAATTACGGTGGCCATGGCTGGAAACATAGGTCCTACCTTGCTAGATACGTTGCGTGAAAACTTGGCTCATTTGCCGAAAGCATGGGTGTTGGAGTTATCAAGTTTTCAGCTTGATGGTGAAGCGCAATTTGAGCCAACGGTGGCGTGTGTGTTGAACCTGACACAAGACCATCTGGATTGGCATACAGATATGCAGAGTTATGGCGCTGCAAAATCTCGAATTTATGGTCTTCATGCAATTGCGGTGTTGCCACGACATGATGAATCAGTGGCAGCTTTGTTACCCAAAGATGCAGCCAAAAAGAAATCAGAAAAACGACAAGTGATTTCCTTTGGTGCTGATGTACCTGTGCATGCAGGTGACTATGGCTTAGAGCATGTCAATGGCATGACTTGGCTGGTGCGAGCATCTGTGCCCGAGACTGAGGGCAAGAAGTCTATTGCTGAAGAACTCCATCTTCAGCGATTGATGCCAGCAGATGCGCTGCGAATTCGAGGGCAACATAATGCAATCAACAGCTTGGCCGCTATTGCGCTGGCCAGCACTTGCGGTGCTGGAATGGCAGCAATGTTGTATGCACTTCGTGAATACATGGGTGAGCCTCATCGATTGCAAACAATCGGCGTTATCAACGATATTGAATATGTCGATGACAGCAAGGGAACCAACGTCGGTGCCACAGTGGCAGCCATGAACAGCTTGGGTATGCATAGAAATATCGTGGCTATCCTAGGTGGCGACGCTAAAGGCCAAGACTTTGGGCCACTGCTAGAGCCGCTAAGGAAATTTGCGCGAGCAGTTGTTTTGATAGGTAAAGATGCCCCACACATTCAACAAATATTGAATGGAGTTGAGTTCCCCGTTTTACATGCCGTAGACATGGCCAGCGCGGTAGCGAAAGCCAGCGAACAGGCACGCACTGGCGACACAGTTTTGCTATCGCCTGCTTGTTCAAGCTTAGACATGTTCAAAAACTATGAAGAGCGTGGGCAAATTTTCTCTGACTGCGTGCACGCATTGGTTTTTGAAGAGGGACACGCATGAGTGATGGCGTCCTCATAAACTGGGCAGACCGCGTAGGGCGTTGGTTTGGTAATGCACCTAAAGAAGGACCTGACGCATTGCCAGTTCGTGTGCATGGGCGTGAATACGGACGTACACGTGCTGCGCCTGCAGGCATCAAAGCATTCGATCAGAACTTGGTTTGGGCAATAGCCGGCTTGCTGATATGGGGCTTGGTGATGGTGTATTCCGCCTCTATCGCACTCAATGATGGTCCCCGTTCCACAGGTTTTTCACAAGTTCAGTATCTTGTGCGGCATCTGGCTGCATTAGGTGTTGGATTCATAGCAGCCTTGCTGGTATTTCAAATTTCTATGGACACCTGGGAGAAGACTGCTCCGTGGGTATTCATTGTGTCAATTGTGCTGTTGATCGTGGTTTTGCTGCCCTTTATGGGGAAAAGTATCAATGGCGCTAGACGTTGGATCAGCCTAGGTGTTTTTAATTTTCAACCTTCAGAATTAGCAAAATTCGGAACTCTTTTGTATGCGGCCAATTACATGGTGCGCAAAATGGATGTTAAAGAAAAATTCTTTGCAGCAGTCACACCTATGGGTGTAGCGATCGCCATTGTGGGTTCACTCTTGCTGGCAGAACCTGATATGGGTGCATTTTTGGTGATTGCAGTGATCGCTATGGGTATATTGTTTTTGGGCGGTGTCAATACGCGAATGTTCATATTGATTGCACTTGTCTTACTCATCGCATTTGGTCTCATCATTGGTTTGTCTGAATGGCGGCGTGAACGTATTTTTGCCTACCTAGACCCTTGGAGTGCCAAGTACGCGCTTGGAAAAGGCTATCAACTGTCACACTCGCTGATAGCTTTTGGCCGAGGAGAAATCTTTGGGGTTGGTTTAGGTGGCAGCGTAGAAAAGCTTCACTGGTTACCAGAAGCCCACACCGACTTTTTGCTCGCGGTGATTGGCGAAGAATTTGGACTTGTAGGCGTAGTCACCTTGATTGGTGTGTTCATGTGGATGACGCGTCGCATCATGTTCATAGGACGTCAAGCCATTGCCATGGACCGCGTGTTTGCGGGTTTGGTGGCGCAGGGCGTAGGCATTTGGATTGGTTTTCAAGCCTTTATCAATATGGGCGTGAATTTAGGCGCTTTGCCGACAAAAGGCTTGACTTTGCCATTGATGAGTTACGGGGGCTCGGCTATATTGCTCAACCTCATCGCGTTGACTGTTGTTCTGCGTGTGGATTATGAAAACCGACTACTGATGCATGGAGGTCGTGTATGAGCACACCCACCGCATTGGTTATGGCTGGCGGCACTGGCGGTCATATATTTCCAGGCTTGGCTATTGCTGAAGTTTTGCGTGGACAAGGTTGGCAGGTACATTGGATGGGTGCACCACCTCCCAGCATGGAGTCACAACTGATTCCTCCCAAAGGCTTTGCATTCGAAGCGGTGCAATTTGGCGGCGTCCGAGGTAAAGGCGTGTTCACCTTGTTGATGCTGCCGTTGAAGTTGATAAAAGCATTCATACAAAGTTTGCAATTGATCAGGCGCGTGCAGCCTGATGTGCTGGTGGGTCTTGGGGGTTACATCACGTTCCCTGGAGGTTTGATGGGTGTGGTGAGTGGCCGAGCATTGATATTGCATGAGCAAAATGCAGTTGCTGGAATGGCCAATAAATGGCTAGCCAAAATCTCCCATCGGGTCTTTAGCAGTTTCCCCAACGCTTTACCAAAAGCCGAGTGGGTGGGGAACCCACTGCGTGCGGAATTTATAAATCAAGTCGAACCAGCACAAAGGTTTGCAGGAAGGTTTGGACCATTGCGGGTGGTGGTGATGGGTGGAAGTTTGGGCGCGCAGGCGATCAATGCGGTTGTACCCCAAGCACTTGCATTGATACCTCTTCAAGATCGACCAAGCGTATTGCACCAAGGTGGTGAAAAGCATTTAAAGGACTTGACACTAGCTTATGCACAAGCCGGCGTAGAGGCAGAACTCACTGCATTCATAGATAACCCAGCACAAGCCATGGCGCAAGCTGACCTGGTGATCTGTCGGTCAGGTGCGAGTACGGTCAGTGAAATCTCGGCTGTCGGTGTTGCGGCATTATTGGTACCTTTCCCCTTTGCAGTCGATGACCACCAAACAATAAACGCCAAGTTTCTATCCGAGCATGGAGCAGCTTGGTTGGCACCACAACACACATTAGCGCCACAAATGCTTGCGCATCGGTTGCAAACTCTTAGCAGGGACAAACTGCTGGAGATAGCTACGAAGGCTTATGAATTAAGAAAAACCAATGCCGCAGAAAAGGTTGCGCAGGCATGTAACGAGGTGCTGCAATGAAGCACGCCATCAGTCATGTTCATTTTGTGGGGATTGGTGGTGCAGGCATGAGTGGCATTGCCGAAATATTGCATAACCTCGGTTACAAAGTGTCTGGCTCCGATTTGTCAGACGGGCCCGTTTTACAACGACTTTCTGCGCTGGGCATTCAAACACAAGTGGGGCATGGCGCAATCAATATAGCCGGTGCTGATGCAGTGGTTACATCGACTGCTGTACAAGCCGATAACCCAGAAGTTATTGCCGCACACCAAAAACTGATTCCTGTCGTTCCTAGGGCCGTCATGCTCGCTGAATTGATGCGACTCAAGCAAGGCATTGCCATCGCGGGAACCCATGGGAAAACCACCACCACCAGTTTGGTGGCCAGTGTATTGGCGCAAGCGGGCTTAGACCCAACCTTCGTCATTGGAGGTCGGCTCATCAGCGCGGGGGCAAATGCAAAATTAGGCGCAGGAGATTACATTGTGGTTGAGGCGGATGAATCGGACGCCTCCTTCTTGAACCTCAGTCCCATCATGTCTGTGGTCACGAACATAGATGCAGACCACATGGAAACCTATGGGCATGATTTCAATCAATTGAAATCAGCTTTCATTGAATTCCTGCACCGAATGCCTTTTTATGGTGCGGCAGTGTTGTGCATAGATGATCCGGTGGTCAATAGCCTTTTGTCTCAGGTTTCAAGACCCATTACTTCCTACGGATTGTCAGAAAAAGCACAAGTCCGAGCAATCGATGTTCGCGCCGAAGGGGCGCGTATGCATTTCACTGTCAAGCGAAGCAACGGCGTGACATTGCCTGATATGCACATTGTCTTGAACTTGCCAGGAACACACAACGTACTCAACGCATTGGCCGCCATCGCGATTGCTGTCGAGTTGAATGTCCCTGATGAAGCAGTTGTTAAAGCATTGGCAAACTTTGGTGGTGTTGGGCGCAGGTTTCAACGGCATGGAGAAATGGCTGCCAAAGGGGGTGGTTTTTTCACGCTAATTGAAGACTATGGACATCACCCAGTTGAATTATCTGCAACCATTGCAGCAGCACGTGGAGCTTTCCCTGGCCGTCGCTTGGTATTGGCGTTTCAGCCCCACCGTTTCAGCAGAACGCGGGACTGCTTTGAGGACTTTGTAGCTGTACTTCAGAAGGTCGACGTACTTTGGTTGACTGAAGTTTATTCAGCAGGAGAAGCACCGATTGCCGCGGCCGATGGACGTTCGCTGGCGCATGCTGTTCGTGTCGCAGGACAGCAGCAACTGGTGTTTGCCCAAGACTTAAAAGTTCTTGCCGATATGGTGGTTAACACCGCCTGCGATGGCGATGTGGTGATGTGCATGGGCGCAGGTTCCATTGGTTCAGTGCCAGCCATGGTCGTGGAGCAGTGTGCTAATTGGACCACGTTAAAGGTGGTGGGCGCATGAGCAGCTTTGACATCGCAACAAGTAAAGTCGCTGTATTGATGGGTGGGCGATCTGCTGAGCGAGAAATTTCATTGTTATCAGGTCAAGGTGTTCTCACTGCGTTGCAATCTCTGGGTGTCAATGCAACCGCGTTTGATACATCGCAAATCCCGTTAGAGCAACTGCAAGCACACCAATATACCCATGCTTTTATTGCGCTGCATGGCCGACATGGTGAAGATGGAACTGTTCAGGGCGCTTTAGAGCTGATGGGAATTTCTTATACCGGCTCTGGGGTGATGGCTTCTGCTATCGCTATGGATAAGCACATGACCAAGCGCCTTTGGCGGGCCGAGCATTTATCAACTCCCGCTTCTATTTGGTTGCCACCCAATGAACAAACACCCAAAAATATCAACAGTATCAGCAAGCAACTGGGTTTGCCACTGATTGTCAAACCACCGCATGAGGGTTCCTCGATAGGTGTGACCAAAGTCGTGCATGAAGCGCAACTTGCCCAAGCCATTGCGCTAGCAACAAGCCATGACCCCGATTTACTGTGTGAGATGTTCATTGAAGGCGAGGAAGTTACATGTCCCGTCATTGGTCAAGGTGAAAATGCCAAGGCCTTGCCTGTGGTGAAAATTGTCGCTCCCCAAGGTGCATATGACTATCAAAACAAATACTTCACAGATGAGGTGAGCTATCTATGTCCAAGTGGCTTAGCTGCTGAAGAGGAAAAAGCGATTCAAGCATTGAGTGTGGCTGCCTACCAAGCATTGGGTTGTCGTGGTTGGGGACGAGCAGACATCATGATTCGCGCCATTGATCGACAGCCATTTCTGCTTGAAATGAACACCAGTCCAGGCATGACCAGCCACTCGCTGGTGCCCATGTCTGCACTGGCTGCAGGTATTTCATACCCAAAGCTTTGCTTGCAGATTTTGGCCAGTGCATCTTTAGATACACAAAAAGGGGTGGTCACCCAATGAAAGCACGCGATGCCATGCGTATGAGCGACGAGACCCCAATTGCTTTGGATATTCGATTGATGAATATCACAAGTGTCATCCTCATGCTGGCCTTTAGCGTGGTTCTAGTGAGTGCGTTGTTGTGGTGGATCATTCGACATCCAGTGTTCGCACTATCAGCCATTTCGGTACAAGGTGATGTGAGACACAACAATGCCGTCACTTTGAGAGCCAATGTTGTTCCACGATTGCAAGGGAGTTTTTTCACTGTTGATTTGGTGAAAGCGCGAGCTACTTTTGAAAATGTTCCTTGGGTGAGGCAAGCCTTGGTCAGACGAGAGTTTCCAAACAGACTCAGCGTTGAACTTGAAGAGCATCAACCTGCAGCATTTTGGGGTAATGACGCTGAATCACGGTTGCTCAACCGACAGGGGGAAGTCTTCAGCGCAAATTTTGGTGAATTGGATGATGAAAACTTACCCCGCTTAAGTGGCCCAGACTCAGAGTCTGCTCATGTCTTGCGCATGTACGAAATATTAAAACCTGAATTAGGAAAATTACAACTTCAGATTAAAGGTTTAGAACTCACCGCCAGAGGAAGTTGGCGCGCAGAACTCAAAAGCGGCGCACAAATTGAGTTGGGTCGTGGCACAAGTGATGAAGTGCTGGTTCGCGTTGAGCGCATGACGCTCACCTTGGCTCAAGTCACACAAAGATATGGTCGACAAACACAGTCTCTGGAAGCGGCAGATTTGCGGCATGTGAATGGTTATGCCTTGCGCTTGCGCGGGGTAAGTACGCTGACATCAACAACAACAAGGTAAACACACAGAGGTTTCCATGGCAAAAGAGTACAAAGATTTGGTAGTAGGTTTAGATATCGGCACCAGCAAGGTGATGGTGGTGGTTGCCGAGGTATTGCCTGGGGCAGAGTTAAAGCTCGCTGGATTTGGTATTGCCCCTAGCAGTGGATTAAAGCGAGGGGTGGTTGTCAATATCGATGCAACAGTTCAAAGTATTCAGCAGGCATTGAAAGAAGCCGAGTTGATGGCCGACTGCAAGATCACGCGTGTCTACACGGGTATTACAGGCAGCCATATACGCGGCATGAATTCCCATGGCATGGTGGCAGTCAAAGACCACGAGGTCACTGCGGCTGATGTCGCTAGAGTGGTTGAGACGGCTAAGGCCATCAATATTTCAACCGATCAGCGTCTGCTTTTGGTCGAACCTCAAGAATTTGTGATTGATGGCCATGACGTCAAAGAGCCTATTGGTATGAGCGGCATCCGTTTGGAGGCGAAAGTGCATATCGTCACTGGCGCCCAAAGTGCTGCAGAAAATATCATCAAGTGTGTGCGTCGATGTGGACTCGATGTAGAGCAACTCATGCTCAACCCCTTAGCTTCCAGTCATTCGGTACTCACCGCTGACGAGCGCGAACTCGGTGTGGCATTGGTCGATATTGGTGCAGGCACCACCGATGTGGCCATCTTCACCAATGGAGCCATTCGACATACCGCTGTGATTCCGATTGCCGGCGACTTGATTACCAGCGATATCGCTATGGCTCTTCGCACACCTACTAAAGATGCGGAGGACATCAAAGTCGATTCTGGCTTTGCCAAGCAACTGCTTGCTGATCCCAATGTGCAAGTAGAGGTGCCTGGACTTGGAGACAGGGGACCCAGAATGCTGAGTCGACAAAACTTGGCCGGTGTTATTGAACCGCGGATCGAAGAAATTTTTTCTTTAGTGCAACAGGTGTTGCGTGATTCTGGCTATGAGGAAGTTCTCTCATCTGGCATTGTGCTCACAGGTGGTAGCGCCATGATGCCAGGCATGATCGAACTGGGCGAAGACATTTTTTTAAAGGCTGTTCGACGCGGCGTGCCGCGCTACAGCAGTGCATTGTCAGACATGGTCTCGCACCCACGTGCCGCCACAGTGATGGGCTTGCTCGAAGAGGCACGCTTGGCGCGGTTACGAGGTTTCAGAGTAGCTCAAAAAAATGGCTCGATGAAAACAGCCATGGGTCGAGTTAAAGACTGGTTTGTAGGGAATTTCTGATGATGAAAAAATTTTTTAATTGCCGGCATCAATATGCGTCCTGTTTGTTTGGTGACCACCGTCGATGGCGACCGTGTATGCGAGGAGCTCCTCCCATCAGTGAAGACTTCTGACACATTGATTGAACTGAACGGCTAAACAGACAACACAAAAATTGGAGAAAAAAATGAACATAGAAATGATTGAAAAAAACGAATTTAGCTCTGACACCCAAATCCGTGTAATTGGTGTTGGTGGTGGTGGTGGAAACGCTGTCGAGCACATGATCAAGAGCGGCGTGCGTGGTGTTGAATTTATTTGCGCCAATACCGACGCGCAGGCTTTGCGCGTGAGCTCTGCGCACCGGGTGATTCAGTTGGGTGATAACGGTCTGGGTGCAGGCAGCAAACCAGAGCGTGGCCAGTCTGCAGCAGAGGCGGCTACTGAAACCATTCGTGAGGTACTAGAAGGCGCCAATATGGTATTCATCACTGCCGGCATGGGTGGTGGAACAGGTACTGGTGCAGCACCCGTTGTTGCCCGCGTGGCGCGTGAAATGGGCATCCTCACTGTTGGCGTGGTGACCAAGCCCTTTGATTGGGAGGGCGGTCGTCGCATGACCAATGCTGAAGCTGGCTTAGCCGAACTTGAGGCTAATGTGGACTCACTGATTGTGGTGTTGAATGAAAAATTGTTGGACGTTTTGGGAGATGACGTCACCCAAGATCAGGCATTTGCTTATGCCAATGACGTGCTGCGTAACTCTGTCGGCGGGATTGCAGAGATCATCAATGTAGAAGCTTTGGTTAACGTGGACTTTGAGGACGTTCGCACTGTCATGAGCGAGCAAGGCAAAGCGATGATGGGAACTGCCACAGCCAACGGACCAGATCGTGCCCGCATTGCCGCTGAGCAAGCCGTGGCTTGCCCCTTGCTTGAAGGTGTCGACATGACGGGTGCCAAGGGTGTTTTGGTTCTCATCACAGCAGCTAAAGGCGGCTTGAAGCTGGCTGAGTCCCGCGAAGCCATGAATACCATTCGCGCTTTTGCGTCTTCTGAAGCCCATGTGATTTATGGCACAGCCTATGACGAATCGCTGGGTGACCAAATTCGCGTTACGGTTGTGGCCACCGGCTTGGCGCATGCAGGTAAACGCATCGCCCCACCCTTGACCGTCATTCAGCGCACAGGAACAGACAACATAGGCTATGCGCCACAAGCCATCATGCCCAGTAGCGCTATGACTCAGAGCAGTCCAATAGCCAGCAGCACAGCAAGCGCAATAGCGCCAACTGACTACAGCAATGTCAATGTGCCAAGCGTATGGCGAACACGTGACCGTACACAAGCAGCAGCCAAAGTCGACGCCATGTCCTCGGGTGGTATGGATAACTACGAAATCCCAGCGTTCTTGCGTAAACAAGCTGATTAAAATCCTAGGCGTGCTCAAACAAAGAACCCTGCAAACCCTTACCCGCGCGGTCGGCGTTGGCCTGCACAGCGGTCAACGGGTGGAGTTGTGTCTGCGCCCCGCTCCCCCAGATACAGGGGTGGTTTTCAGACGCATTGATTTGACTCATCCGGTTGAAATCCCTGTCACGGCAACTGCTGTGACCGACACTCGCTTGGCCTCCACCATCTCTGCTCAAGGCGTAAAAGTGCTTACCGTCGAGCATTTAATGTCGGCTTGCTCAGGTCTGGGCATTGACAACTTGTATGTGGATATCACGGCGGAAGAAGTGCCTATCCTCGACGGCTCGTCCGCCTCATTTGTATTTCTTTTGCAAAGCGCAGGCATCGTGTTGCAAGATGCACCCAAGCGCTTTATCCGTGTGCTGAGTGAAGTCTCGGTCATGGAGGGCGAGGCAGAGCACCGCAAATGGGCCAAGCTCTCGCCCTACCATGGATACAAATTAAGCTTTGAAATTGACTTTCAACACCCAGCAGTGGATGCAACTGGTCAGAGAGTTGAGTTTGATACTGAAACCGGGAGTTATGTCAAAGATATTGCCCGCGCTCGCACTTTTGGTTTTTCAAAAGACATCGAGCATATGCGCGCCAATGGTTTGGCTTTGGGGGGGGGATTAGACAACGCCATCGTTATGGATGATTACAAAGTGCTCAACAGCGACGGCTTACGCTACGACGATGAATTTGTGAAACACAAAATACTAGACGCCATGGGTGACTTGTATCTCTTAGGGCGTCCATTGCTGGCATCCTATAGCGCGTTTCGTTCAGGCCACGCCATGAACAACCGCTTGCTACGCGAATTACTTAGCCAACCTCAGGCGTATGAAATCGTCAGCTTCGAGGACGAGCGGCGCGCACCGCGGGGTCTTGCCCAACTCGCACCTGCTTGGTAGCTTTTGCCCCCAAGTCCCGAATACGAGCGCTGTGACGCCCATGCGCATGGGTGATCGCCAAGCCCAAAGCATCGGCTGCATCTGGTCCTGGTAAAGCCGGCAACTTTAGCAAGCGTTTCACCATTTCTTGCACCTGCGCTTTAGCAGCTTTGCCGTGTCCAGCAATGGCTTTTTTCATTTGTAATGCGGTGTATTCAGTGACAGGCAAATGTTTTTGCACCAATGACGTTAAGCACGCGCCTCTGGCTTGGCCGAGCAACAGACTGGCTTGCGGATTCATATTCACAAAGACGATCTCAACCGCTGATTCTTGTGGACCGTAGAGCTCAACCACTTGTGCAATGCCATTGAAAATCACATTTAAGCGAGCAGGTAAATCTTCTCGAGGCAAATGCGTGGTGGTAATGGTGCCGCTGGCCACATAGCTCAATAGACTGCCTGAGCTGTCAATCACCCCAAAACCGACACATTGCAAGCCTGGATCTATGCCCAAAATGCGCACAAGCTCTGTCATGGCAGTGCCACCAAGGGCATACGAGCCAAAATCGTAGCGGCACGGTCATTCAAATAAGGAGAGCGTGGAAATTTTTCATAGTACTTAGGGCGAGGCAACATAACCGACAAACGCGCAGCCTCTGCAGCACTTAATTGAACAACAGAGCGGCCATAGTAATGCCGTGCAGCTGCTTCAATGCCAAAAATACCTTCTCCCCATTCGACGCTGTTGAGATAGATATCCAAGATGCGTTGCTTGCTCAAGCACTGCTCTAAGACGAGCGTCAAAACCAATTCTTGTGCCTTGCGAAAGAAAGTTCTCTCGCCACTTAAAAATAGGTTTTTTGCCAACTGCTGCGTGATGGTGGAACCACCCACCACTTTAGGGCTTTGATTTTTCGCTTGCGCTTTGGCCTCGGCCCGAGCATTTTTACTCCAAGCGCGCTCAAGAGCATCCCACTGAACACCTGTATGTGTCGCGAAAATATCGTCCTCAGACGCAATGACGGCGCGTTGAATATGGGTTGGGAGTTTAGGGCGATCCACCCACTTCTGTGACCAACGAATATCGGAGTATTTGTGACTGATACGCCCCAACTCAGACCGTTGAAAAGCGGTGGAGCCAGGATCCACATAGCGCATCATCATAATTCTTGCAACGAAAAAAACCTGTAAACCCAAAGCGCACCAAAAGAAAAATACAAGCCACCTCAACCCTGCAAGCAAGAGTGGATGACGGCGTCGCGTAGGCAAAGTCATTCGCCTTGCAATGTGGTTTGCAAAGTGTTGTTATGGTCGAAACTAAAGCGTGTGACCAAGGCGAGTTGGTCCATTTCACGGCGCATAGCGTCGTTAAAGGCGCCATAGGGGCCAGCGTTACGCGCAATCTGCTTGGCATGAAAGTCAAGCAAAGGGTTGCCCGAGCCTTGGGAAACATCCGCTGAGATGACTTGGCCGCGCGTGTCAATCGTGATGACCATGATCAGCGAACCGTAGAGCTTTTGGCCTTGCGATTGGGGGAAATCCAAGGTTCCCTTCGCCTCGATCTTGCGCCGAAGCAAGTCGTAGTAACGAGCGTATGAAGCCTCTTGTGTGCTGGGGCTGACATAGCGTTTACGTGGGCGTGCGTTCTCTTCTTGTATACGTTTTTCAATTTGGGCCAGCAAGTTGATAAGTTGCTGGCGTTGTCTCTCAATCGCAGGATCCTTGCTGGTGTTGTGCGAAGCATTGAGTTTGGCCAATGTTTGTTTGGTGCGGGTCAGCAGTTCGGCTTGCTCGCGTTCCTTTTCGGTAATTTTTTGCTGGACTTGGTTGTCCGCTTGTCCGGAACGGGTAGTAGGTGAATTGATCAATGGTGAGGTTGATCTCTCATGCGTAGTTTCACCACCGCCGGCCAAATTGGTTTGTGCAATAGCCTTAGGTTTGGCTGGGGCTGTTTCATCAGACTCGGTATTGACCAAAATCACTTCCAAGCCAGCATCGCGCACCAAGCGATCTATATCCTCAGGCGGGCTTAGTCGAACCGCCAGCAAGACGGCATGAACAGCCAGCGAAACACCCAAGGCCAATGGCAAAAGTCTGTCAACATTGAAAAAGGTAACAAGCATCCGCTTCGTTCAAAAAATGTTCAGCCAGGTGCGCCTGAATGCGCAGCCTGGGTTTCATCTGCATCATTCAAGTCAACTGCAATGGCGAGTGGGCCGGCTGCCATCTCTTCATCTTCTTCGGTGGGGGTGGCTTCTTGCGTTTGCATCAAAGATTCAATGAATTGTGCATGAATGTCCAAGACAATCAAGTCCATATCGCCTATGCGAACCCGTACCCGACTGCCTCTTTCAAGTGTCGGAGCACCTATCACCGAAAAAACCAAAGGCAAATGGTCAGCACGTGCCAGCGCAGGTTCACCGGGAAAGGATTTGATCACGGTAGCTTCGAGTTCGGCAAGCGCGTTTTGGCTCAAATATTGCAAAGTCCAAAACCGCTCCATGCTGGCTTGGTGCGTGTTGTAGGCGCCGTAGGCTGATTCAAAAGCAGTGATGATGCCAAACAGTTCTGCATCCTTAGGTTTGAAGGGCGCTGCCAGTGCCGCGGTAGCCCCATGGCGCACACTGGCAATCAATTGCCATTGGTTGACCAAGTCCGTATAGCGGCGCAGCGGGGATGTACTCCAAGCGTAGCTGGGGACACCGATCCCCGCATGGGGCAAGGCCTTGGTGCCCATGCGGACTTTGATGCCAGGCGCCAAAGAAGCTTGGCTGCGGTAGATAGCGGGTACCCCCAAACTGGCTAACCATTGCCCCCATGTGCTGTTGGCCAAAATCATGGCTTCAGCCACGATCAGGTCAAGCGGGGATCCGCGTGTGCGAATACTGATGCCTACGCGTTCATGTCCATCTGGGCCGGTATCAGCTACTTCTGCCAAGCGGAAGTTGTAATCGGGACGGTTAAAGGTTTCTGGTTTGCCACGAACAACTTCTCGCGCTGCTTTCAGATGTTTTGCCAGACGAAACAAGAATGCCAATTCAGCATGGGGCATGGCGACCACTGTTGGGGTTTGCAAATTGCTTGCCTCTTTGCAAAGCCAGCTTTCGGTGACCACCGTATCGAGTTGGTCGTGGCGCATATTGGCTTGAATGGGCACCAACTCTAGGCGAGTTTCGGTATTGAGTACGGACAAAGTTTGTGCATCAAAGCTGACGTACAAAGACAAGGCTGGACAGTTACGTCCTTCTTGCAAGGTGTAGGCTTGGACCACACTGTCGGGCAGCATGGTAATTTTGTGGCCTGGCATGTACACCGTAGACAAACGGGCACGGCCACACATATCGATTGGGTCCCCTGGCTTGAGTGCCAAAGCCGGTGCGGCAATGTGAATTCCCACAGTGATGCAGTCGCCGCCCAAACCTTGAACCGATAAAGCGTCATCAATCTCGGTGGTTTGGGAGTCATCAATGGAGTAGGCCTTGAGATTGGCCAAAGGAAGGTCAGTGGTGATGGATGGCGCTTGAAGGGGTGGGAAGGCCGTTCCTTTGGGGAAATGCTCAAACAAAAAACGTTGCCAGTGAAAGTCGTAAGCAGAGCGTATTGCGCCCGCTTTTTGCAGCAACACCAAAGGCGCGGTTTGGCTTTGTTTAGAAGCCTCCACCACAGCTTTGTACTCGGGGGCATTTTTATCAGGCTTGAAGAGAATCTTGAATAGCTGTGCCTGCACTGGGGGAGGGCAGCGACCTAGCATCAGTTCTTGTGCCCAATCTGAAATTTGCAGTTGAAGCTGCTTTTTCTTTTCAATAGCGATCAGGGCTTGTTGCACGATATCGGCTGAGGCCTTGCGAAAGCGACCTTTGCCGGCTCTGCGGAAATAGTGAGGGGCATCAAACAGGCAAAGCAGGGTTCCCAGTTGCTCGCTGGGACTGGCGTCTTTAGAGAAATAGTCGCGGGCCAAGTCGGCAAACCCAAATTCTTCTTCGGGTGCAAACTCCCAAGCCATGTCCACTTCCATGCTGGCCGCCACCGCCTTGCCCGCAAGCATGAACTCTGTTGGCTGCGGTTTGTCAAACTTCATCAGCAATTGGTTGGATTTAACCTTGACACGTTTGCCACTGTCGAGTTCGAGTTGTGCAGACGCATCAGCCTCGGACAATACCCGTCCTGTGAGGAATTTTCCGCCTTCTTCATAAAGTGCATACATGGGAATGGATTCTCCCATGGCGCTCCGATAAACTTCGGTCATGGGAACCCAACTTGGTAAATACAGTGTGTTTCAGCGCATCACGCCGCTGGTCAAAGGCTTTGACACTGTTTTAGGCTTTGCGGTTTTGCTTCTGGCAGCAGTTGGATTGCTGACCATTTTTTCATCGGGTTATGCCGAGGGACAGCGTTTTCTAGACCATAGCCGTAATGTGCTGATTGCCTGCGGCATCATGTTTGTGGTGGCGCAAATTCCGCCCCAACGCATGATGGCCTTGGCTGTACCCATTTACACCGTGGGCTTGGCTTTGTTAGTGGCGGTGGCGTTGTTCGGTTTAACTCGCAAAGGCGCTCAGCGCTGGCTGAATGTCGGCATCGTGATTCAGCCCAGTGAAATCATGAAAATTGGCATGCCGCTGATGCTTGCGTGGTGGTTTCAAAAGCGTGAGGGTCAGCTAAGGACTTTGGATTTTTTTGTGGGCGGCCTGATCTTGCTAATTCCTGTGGGCCTGATCGTCAAGCAACCCGATTTAGGGACTGCCATCTTGGTCATGGCAGCAGGCTTATATGTTATTTTTTTCGCGGGCTTGAGTTGGTGGCTGATCATTCCGCCATTGGTTTTGGGTCTTATCGGCGTTGTTTTGCTGGTGATTTTTGAACCCAGCTTATGCGCTAAAGGTATCGATTGGCCCTTTTTAAGGGATTACCAACAGCAGCGTGTGTGTACTTTGTTGGATCCTGGGCGAGACCCTTTAGGCAAGGGGTTTCACACCATACAAGGCATGATTGCCATTGGTTCGGGCGGGTTTTGGGGCAAAGGCTTTATGCAAGGCACGCAAGCCCAGCTCGATTTCATTCCTGAGCGCACCACCGACTTTGTGTTTGCAGCCTACGCTGAAGAATTTGGTTTGTTGGGCAATACTCTTTTGTTAGGTGGATTTTTGGTGTTGGTTTTAAGGGGCTTGGCGATCTCTCTTGAAGGCCCAACCTTGTTTGCACGCTTATTGGCTGGCAGCATAACTTTGATCTTTTTTACCTATGCTTTTGTCAACATGGGCATGGTCAGCGGTTTTTTGCCGGTGGTTGGGGTGCCCTTGCCTTTTGTCAGCTACGGGGGGACGGCCATGGTGACGCTGGGTTTTGGCATTGGCATTTTGCTGTCCATCGCCAAAGCCAAGCAGTTGGTGCAGTCCTAGCCTACTCTCAACCCGTGGCGCACAGGGTTGTTGATCGACTCCTACAATAGTCCCATGATTTCACGCGAACCCACCCTCGAGCGATTGACCATCGCGCAAAACCTGCTCCTGACCCCTTACGGTTTGGATGAATCCCATCTCACCCAAGCTTTGTCGGCCATCCGAGCCCATCAAGTGGATGATGCTGATTTGTACTTCCAGTACACCCGATCAGAAGGTTGGAGCTTGGAAGAGGGCATTGTCAAAACCGGCTCGTTCAGCATCGACCAAGGCGTGGGCGTTCGCGCAGTCAGCGGCGAAAAAACCGCCTTTGCATATTCCGATGATATTTCCATGGCTTCGCTCATGGACGCGGCTCACACGGTGCGCAGCATCTCGTCAGCAGGCTTGAATGCCAGCGCCCACGTGCCTGCGAGAGTTATCGCGCCCAGCCGGTCGCTCTACCACGGGCTTGACCCTATCGGCAGCTTGGACAGTACCGCCAAAGTTCAGTTGCTTGAGCGCTTGGAAAAGCAAGCCCGCGCCAAAGACCCGCGTGTGGTGCAAGTCATGGCCGGTTTGGCCAGCGAGTACGACGTGGTCATGGTGGCCCGCGCTGACGGAACTTTGGCCGCGGATGTGCGCCCCTTGGTGCGCTTGTCTTTATCGGTCATCGTGGAGCAAAACGGACGGCGTGAAAGTGGCTCGGCAGGGGGCGGTGGTCGCTTTGGTTTGTCGCATTTTGATGAGGATTGCCTCACCCGTTATGTGGATGAAGCCGTGGGCTCGGCGCTGACTAACTTGGAAGCACATCCTGCTCCCGCAGGTGAAATGACTGTGGTTCTAGGCTCTGGTTGGCCAGGTATTTTGTTGCACGAGGCCATTGGTCATGGCTTGGAGGGCGACTTCAACCGCAAGGGATCCAGCGCCTTCAGCGGCAAGATCGGCCAACGTGTCGCCGCCAAAGGCGTTACCGTGCTTGACGACGGCACCATAGCTGATCGACGCGGCTCACTCAATGTGGACGATGAAGGCCACGCCAGTCAGAAAAATGTGCTGATTGAAGACGGTATTTTGGTGGGCTACATCCAAGACAGCTTGAACGCTCGCTTGATGGGTGTTGCCCCCACGGGCAATGGTCGGCGCGAAAGCTATGCCCACGTGCCCATGCCGCGCATGACCAATACGTATATGTTGGCAGGCGACAAGGCCCCAGAAGAAATTGTCGCTAGCATCAAAAAAGGTTTGTATGCCACCAACTTTGGCGGAGGCCAGGTCGATATCACCTCGGGCAAATTTGTGTTCTCTGCCAGCCAGGCTTACTGGGTGGAAAACGGGAAAATCCAGTATCCCGTCAAGGGTGCTACTTTGGTAGGCAATGGTCCAGATGCGCTCACCCGAGTGAGCATGATCGGTAACGATATGGCACTTGACCCTGGCGTGGGCACCTGCGGCAAAGAAGGTCAAAGCGTGCCCGTGGGCGTGGGCCAACCCACTTTGCGCATCGATGGCTTAACCGTTGGCGGTACCGCCTAAAAGTTGCCTCAAGTGCTTTAAAAAGCCTGTGCTACATTAAAGCTTATGGTTTCTTTGCACTTTTACTTTGCTTACTTCTTCTCACGCTTCAATGGCGGTCGAGAGGTTTAATCGCAAACAGCGCACTGAACCCTGAACCAACCGCCGAAACAACGGCGGTTTTTTTTTGCCCTCTTTCTATTGCCACCGATTTGAAACGCTTCCAAGGAGCTTCGATGAAAACCCCCAAGCATGATGCTTATGCGCCGATCAATGACCAGACCAGCCAAACCGACAACCAACGCATCAAGGACATCACCGTGTTGCCGCCCCCTGAACATTTGATCCGCTTCTTTCCCATTGCCGGCACCGCTGTCGAGAGCTTGATCGCCAAAACCCGCCAGCGTATCCACAAAATCATGGCGGGCAAAGACGACCGCTTGTTGGTGGTGATGGGCCCATGCTCCATCCACGACCCGGCTGCCGCCTTGGACTATGCGCGCCGCTTGAAGGTGGAGCGCGAAAAATACGCCGACACCTTGGAAATTGTGATGCGGGTGTATTTTGAGAAACCCCGCACCACGGTGGGTTGGAAGGGCTTGATCAACGACCCGTACTTGGACGAGAGCTTTCGCATCGACGAGGGTTTGCGCATTGCGCGCCAGTTGCTGATTGAGATCAACCGCGCCGGCGTACCTGCAGGCAGCGAATTTTTGGATGTGATTTCACCCCAATACATTGGTGACCTGATCAGCTGGGGCGCGATTGGCGCCCGCACCACCGAAAGCCAAGTGCACCGCGAATTGGCCTCTGGCTTGTCAGCCCCCATTGGTTTTAAAAACGGAACCGACGGCAACATCAAAATCGCGACAGACGCCATCCAAGCCGCCGCACGTGGCCACCACTTTTTGTCGGTGCATAAAAACGGCCAAGTGGCGATTGTGCAAACCCAAGGTAACGCTGACTGCCACGTGATTTTGCGCGGCGGCAAAACGCCCAATTACGACGCCGCCAGCGTGGCCGCCGCTTGCAAAGAATTGGAAGCTGCCAAATTACCGGCCGCCCTGATGGTGGATTGCAGCCATGCCAACAGCAGCAAGCAGCACGAGCGCCAGTTGGTGGTGGCCCAAGACATTGCCGATCAATTGGCCGGTGGTTCGCACAGCGTGTTTGGCGTGATGATCGAAAGCCACCTCAAAGCGGGTGCGCAAAAGTTCACCCCTGGCAAAGACAAGGTGCAAGACTTGGCTTACGGCCAAAGCATCACCGATGCTTGCTTGGCTTGGGACGATTCCTTGCAAGCGCTGGAGGCGCTGTCTGCCGGCGTGAAGGCGCGGCGCGGCAAGAAGTAAAACCACGCCGACCTGGGGCGCAGGCAAGGGCGGCAATGGGCCCGAAGGCGGCCCTCGTCAGCCGCGACTCGCACCCCAAAACAGGGCGCGCAAGCGGGTACGAAATGCCTATAATGTACATTTCAAAAGTACATAAAGGATTTTTATGTCCATTTCTATCGCTGAATCTCGACAGCAGCTCTCCGCCCTGATCGCAGCTGCCCAGTTGCAACCCCAGGTCATCACCAACCGCAACAAACCGGTAGCGGTGCTGGTGTCGGCCGACTACTTCGCCAGAAGCGAGGTCGCGGTCAAGCCGGTGGCCGAGAGTTTTTACAGCCAGTTGTTGCAACTGCGCGAAACCTACCCGCCGCAAGATGACACGGGCTTGGTTGGAGCCGACCCCGCCGTGCGGCCAGCGGCTTGGCAGCGCGACAACGCTTTTGCAGCCCCTTCACAGGCCTCGCCCAAATGAGCGGCCCCATGGTGTTGGCAGACACCAATGTGATCAGTGAGTTTGTGAAAAGCACCCCAGACGCACAGGTGATGCGTTGGCTGGCATCGGTACAGAGCTTGGCCATTTCAGCCGTCACGTTGGAGGAAGCCCACTTTGGGCTGGCTTGGCAACCCAATACCCGCAAGCTGGCGCTGTTCAACGGCTTGCTGGCGCAAATGCTCACCGTGTATGCCATCAGCCCCTCTATTGCGCAGAGAGGAGGCGCATTGCGGGGCCAATTTCAGGCCCAAGGCATCACGCGCAGCGCGCCCGATATGCTGATCGCCGCCACCGCGATAGAGCACCAGCTGGTGTTGGCGACCCGCAATGTGCGCGACTTCATGGGTTGTGGTGTGCAAGTCATCAACCCGTTTGAAGCGGTTTGAATGGTCCCCAGTTGGATGCCAAACTGGGTCAGACAGACCTTAGCTCCGCCTCTGAGTCAATGCCCGGTTTCACCCCGCAACGCAGGCTCAGGCCTTCAATGCCTGCAGCAATTTGACATGAACCCCGCCAAAGCCGCCATTGCTCATGCACAGCACATGGTCACCGGGCTGGGCAGCGGCCTTGACCTGCGCTACCAAGGTGTCGATGTCGCCAGCGGTCTGCGCCCTTGCGCCCATGGGTGACAAAGCCTCGGCGGCGTCCCAGTCCAAGCCTGAGGTGTGACAAAACGCCAGGTCGGCCAACTCCAAACTCCACGGCAGTTGCGATTTCATCGCGCCGAGTTTCATGGTGTTGCTGCGCGGCTCGAACACCGCCAAAATGCGGGCCGTGCCGGCTTGGCGGCGCAAGCCGTCAACCGTGGTGCGAATGGCGGTGGGGTGGTGGGCAAAGTCGTCATACACCGTGATGGCCTGCTCTCCCGCGCCCACGCGGCCGCGCACTTCCATGCGGCGGCGCACATTCTCAAACGATGACAAGGCTTGGCAGGCATCAGCCACGGCCACGCCCACATGCTCGGCGGCGATGATGGCAGCCAAGGCGTTCATTTGGTTGTGCACCCCGCCTAAAGCCCATTGCACCCGGCCTTTCACTTTGCCGTGGTGCAGCGCCTCGAAGTCGGAGGGTTCGCCGCGCAGTTGCCATGCAGCATGGGGCGAAACGCCAAAACCCGCCACCTCGCTCCACTGGCCCAGGTCCAACACCCGCTGCAAACTGTCTTGCTCGGCATTCACCACCAAGCGACCGCTGGCGGGCACGGTGCGCACCAAGTGGTGGAATTGGCGCTCGATGGCGGCCAGGTCGGGGAAGATGTCGGCGTGATCGAATTCGAGATTGTTCAAAATGGCGGTGCGGGGCCGGTAATGCACAAACTTGCTGCGTTTGTCGAAAAACGCGGTGTCGTATTCGTCGGCTTCGATGACAAACAGGGGGCGGCTTTGGCCCTTGGCCAAACTTCCCAAGCGGGCCGATACGCCAAAGTTGAGCGGTACGCCGCCGATCAAAAAACCGGGCGTCAAGCCAGCGTGCTCTAAAACCCAACTCAGCATGGCGGTGGTGGTGGTTTTGCCGTGGGTGCCAGCGATGGCCAGCACATGGCGACTCAGCCCCGCGGCATGCAGCACGTGGTCGCTCAGCCACTGCGGGCCGCTGGTGTAGGGCAGGCCGGCTTCCAAAATCGCTTCCATCAGCGGGTAGCGCGGCGTGCCGTCGGGCAAGCGGGCGCGAGAGACCACATTACCCACCACAAACATATCGGGCTTCAAGACCAGTTGGTCGGCGCTGTAGCCTTCGATCAGCTCTATGCCCAAAGCGCGCAGTTGGTCGCTCATGGGAGGGTAGACACCGCTGTCGCAGCCAGTGACGCGGTGGCCGGCTTCGCGGGCCAGGGCAGCCAAACCGCCCATGAAGGTGCCGCAGATGCCTAATATATGAATATGCATATCGGCCATTGTAAAAGTGTGTGCGGCACAATTCGTGCACCATGAATTCCATCGAAGCTGAAGAAATTGCTGCTACTGCAGCCCGACTCATCGTGGAGGAGGGCTTGGAGTACGGTCCTGCCAAGCGCCGCGCTGTTCGTGAACTTGGTTTAAATTCCCGAACTGCGTTGCCAAACAACGAACTCATCGAACAAGCAGTTCGCGAGTACATAGACATTTTTTGTGCGGACACACAGCCGATGGAGCTTGCCGCTTTGCGTGAATTGGCCTTGAAGTGGATGCAGCGTGTCCCAGAGTTTCGTCCGCACCTGAGTGGCGCTGTTTGGCGAGGAACCGCTACCCGCTTGTCCGATATCTATATTCAGTTGTTTTGCGACGATGCCAAGTCGGCTGAACTTTTGCTGATAGACAAAGGTGTGCGCTACGAGGTGCACGCCGTCAGCGGTTTCAAGGGGGAAACGGTAGACGCTTTGAGTGTGAGAAGCCGTTGCGACGTTTTAAATGAAGAAATAGGTGTGCATTTCATGGTTTACGACTACAACGATTTGCGCGGTGCTTTGTTGCCAGATGCGCATGGCCGACCTTGGCGGGGGGATGCCGAGGCTGTGCGGCGGTTGGTAGACTCCACGAATGGATGACCCTCTGACCGATACACCAAGGCGTTCGTCGCGCCGACTTCTTTTGGGCACGGCTGTCATGGCCGTGGTGGCTGGTGCGGCCTTTAACTGGACCAGACTCAAGCCCAAGGCTCTGCCCCCTGAAGCCGCGCAAGCTTTATGGACGTCTGAATTTGACCAACCCAATGGCGAAGTTTTGCGTCTCTCTCAATTTCAAGGCAAGCCCTTGGTGCTGAATTTTTGGGCCACTTGGTGCACCCCTTGTGTTGAAGAAATGCCCTTATTGGAGGCCTTTTTTCAAGAAAATCAAGCAAAAAGCTGGCAAGTTGTAGGATTAGCCATTGACCAACCCAGCGCTGTCAAACGCTTTTTGAAACAAAACCCCGTAAACTATTCCATCGGATTTGCAGGGTTGGGCGGTACCGAGTTGGTGAAAAAACTTGGCAACCCTGAGGGCGGCTTACCTTTTACACTGGTTTTAAATGCCCAAGGCGGACTGATTGTGCAAAAATTAGGAAAACTATCTAGTCAAGAAATGCGCGAATGGGTGTAAATTACAACTCCTAATGACTTTGCCGTTATCTTTACAATGGCATAACTTTAAACGCTGTTAACCGCAGAAGACTACAAAATACATGGACTTAAGAAAACTTAAAACATTGATCGACTTGGTCTCTGACTCCAATGTGTCGGAATTGGAAATCACCGAAGCCGAAGGCAAGGTGCGCATTGTCAAAGGGCCTGTGGGTGCACCCATCATGGTCGCAGCGCCAGCCCCTGCAACCATCTCGGCTGCGCCCTTATCAGTCCAGCCGGCCCCAACAGCGTCAGCAGCTTTGTCCGAAGCTGAACAAGCTGCTGCTGCGGGTCATGTGGTCAAGTCGCCGATGGTAGGTACTTATTACTCCTCTTCCAGTCCTGAAGCCAAGCCTTTTGTGCAGATTGGCAGCGTGGTGAAAGAGGGTGAAACCATTTGCATTATCGAAGCCATGAAGATTTTGAATGAAATCGAGGCAGACAAAAGCGGCACCATCACCCGCATCTTGGTCGACAACGGCCAAGCTGTGGAATACGGTCAGCCCTTGTTCCATATCGAGTGACGCCAGCGCATGTTTAAAAAAATCTTGATCGCCAACCGTGGCGAAATTGCGCTGCGAATTCAGCGTGCTTGCCGAGAACTGGGTGTGGAAGCGGTGGTGGTGTATTCCGAAGCTGATCGCGAAGCCAAATATGTGAAGTTGGCCGAAGAGGCCGTCTGCATTGGCCCTGCCTCCTCTACCCTCAGCTACCTGAACATGCCCGCCATCATTTCTGCGGCAGAAGTGACCGACGCCGAGGCCATCCACCCAGGCTATGGTTTTTTAAGTGAAAACGCTGACTTTGCCGAGAGGGTTGAAAAAAGTGGCTTCACCTTCATTGGTCCCACTCCAGAGTCCATCCGCATGATGGGTGACAAGGTGTCAGCCAAGCAAGCCATGATCAAAGCGGGCGTGCCTTGTGTGCCTGGCTCTGAAGGCGAGTTGCCCGATGACCCAGCCCAAATCCGCAGAATTGCCAAAACCATTGGCTATCCCGTCATCATCAAAGCCGCCGGCGGTGGCGGCGGGCGAGGTATGCGCGTGGTGCACAACGAAGCGGCCCTCATCCATGCGGTGCAAACCACCAAGGCTGAAGCAGGCGCTGCCTTTGGCAACCCTGCGGTCTACATGGAAAAGTTTTTACAAAACCCAAGGCACATTGAAATTCAAATTCTGGCCGACAACTACAAAAACGCCATTTATTTAGGCGAGCGCGACTGCTCCATGCAACGGCGTCACCAAAAAGTCATTGAAGAGGCGCCAGCCCCTGGCATTGCCCGTAAATTCATTGAACGCATCGGCGAGCGTTGTGTGGCGGCTTGCAAAAAAATGGGCTACCGGGGTGCGGGTACCTTTGAGTTTTTATATGAAAACGGCGAGTTTTACTTCATTGAAATGAACACCCGAGTCCAGGTTGAACACCCCGTGACCGAGTTCATTACAGGCATCGATATCGTTAAAACCCAAATCATGACCGCTGCAGGGCAAAAATTGCCCTACACCCAACGCCAAGTGGTGATCAAGGGCCATGCGATGGAGTGCCGTGTCAATGCCGAAGACCCGTTCAAGTTCACACCTTCACCTGGGCGTATCACCATGTGGCATCCACCTGGCGGCCCAGGTGTCAGGGTTGACTCCCACATTTACAGCAATTACTTTGTTCCACCCCATTACGATTCCATGATTGGCAAAATCATTGTCTACGGAGATAACCGCGAACATGCTTTAGCGCGTATGCGAACCGCTTTGGGAGAAACCGTGGTGGAAGGCATTCAAACCAATATTGCTTTGCACCGTGAACTCATGATGGATCCAGGCTTTATAGCGGGTGGTACCAATATTCACTATTTGGAAGAATGGTTGGTTGTGAGAGCGTCTGCAGTCTGATGTTCGAGTTATTACTGCTGTGTGCTCAAGACCAAGTCGAGACCATCAGTGAAGCGCTCTTGGCTTTAGATGCGTTAAGCGTCTCCGTAGAAGACGCCGACGCTCACACCGAGCAAGAGCAAGCCTTGTTTGGTGAACCTGGAATGCCTGCACCTGCTTCGGGCTGGCTTCACTCGCAGGTGATTGCGCTGTTTGCCGAGCAAGCTTTGGCCGAGCAAGCCGCTCAATTATTGAAGTTCCAAGATTTTTTTGACCATGCAAGCGTTGTTCGCATCGCTGAAGTACAGCCTCAAGATTGGGTGCGCTTAACCCAGTCGCAGTTTGAACCTGTCGAAATCACCCCTGAGTTGTGGGTGGTTCCCACTTGGCATGAAGCACCTGCACAAGCAAGCAAGGTGATTCGTTTAGACCCTGGTTTGGCATTTGGCACAGGTACGCATCCCACCACGCGCATGTGCTTGCGCTGGATTGCCCATCATGTGGTGCCGGCAAGTCGCGTGTTGGATTACGGTTGTGGCTCGGGTATTTTGGCTATTGGCGCTGCCATGTGCGGTGCGGGCAGCGTGGACGCTGTGGATATCGATCCCGATGCAGTGACAGCTGCCCAAGCGAACGCAACCGCCAATCAAGTGTTTGTGAATACCGGTTTGCCTGATATGGCTCAAGGGGTCTATGGCTTGGTGGTCGCCAATATTTTGGCCGCACCCTTGAAGGTGCTAGCCCCACTTTTGTGTGGTCATGTGCAGCAAGGCGGGCACTTGGTTTTGGCTGGTATTTTGAGCCGACAGGTCGAAGAAATACAACTCGCCTATTCACCCTACATGCAACTCCAAGTCGCCGATACACAGGACGGTTGGGTGTTGATGACAACCTAAAATCGACACCTATGTCGATAGTCACCCTTTGTCCTCAGTGCAAGACCGCTTTTGCGATTCAAGCTGAACATTACAGCGCAGCCGATGCATGGGTGCGTTGTGGACGATGTGCTCATGTGTTCGAGGTCGATCAGCATTTATTTGAAATAGACCCCACACAGAGCGAAATAGAGCCCTCCGCTACAGAGCCCCCCGTTGTCGCCGCTGTTGCTGTACCCGTTTCTTCCGTTGTAATTACAACACCTCCTGTGTGGCAAACTGTAAATAATACAAGTCCTGCATTAGCGGTGGTGGTGATACTTCTGGCAGCTGCGGTTTTATTGGGGCAAATACTTGTGTTTCAGCGCGACAAATTGGTCGCGATGAATCTCAGTGTGTCGCCGTTTTTCAATTCTGTTTGTCAGACCTTTGGCTGTCGAGTGGATTGGCCCAAAGAGCCCGATAAAGTGGCCATTGACAACACCAACTTTAAACAGCTTGGGGACGATCGATTCTCGTTTACCTTATCAGTTAAAAATCAATCTGCCTATTTTTTAGGCGCTCCTGCGCTTGAACTCACCCTGACCAATGATGAGGAGGGGGACGTGGTGCGCAAGGTGTGGTTAGCCCAAGAGATAGATCTGCCAGAGGTACTCAAACCAATGCGCACCCAAACAGTGGAAATAGTTTTTTCTGTGGAAGAACCTTTGGCTGGCAAAATTAACGGTTTTCGAGCCTTACTTTTTTACCCTTAACAAACTAGGATTTTTCATGGCAGCACTGATTTGTGGTTCATTGGCTTTTGACACCATCATGCATTTTGAGGGACGCTTCAAAGAACAAATTCTTGCTGAGCAACTTCATATTTTGAACGTGTCGTTTCTGGTGCCTCGATTGCAGCGAGATTTTGGTGGGTGTGCCGGAAATATTGCCTACAGCATGAAACTTTTAGGTGCTGAGCCTTTACCCATGGCAACCTTAGGCAATGACGGTGCCAGCTATCTGCAACGGTTGCAAGACCTTGGCATATCAACAGCACATATCAAAACAATTGAGGATACCTACACGGCCCAAGCCATGATCATGACCGATTTGGATAACAACCAAATCACGGCTTTTCATCCTGGCGCCATGATGCAAGCCCACGCTTTGCATGTTGAAAAACATCCGGATATACGTCTGGGCATCATCTCACCCGACGGACGCGACGCCATGCTTTCCCATGCGCAACAGATGGTTGAAGCAGGCATTCCTTTTGTCTTCGATCCCGGTCAAGGTTTGCCCATGTTTGATGGCCAAGAGTTACGCCATTTTATTGAATTGGCGACATGGGTCACGGTAAATGACTACGAAGGAAAAATGCTGAGTGACCGTACTGGTTGGAGTTCAGCCGAGATTTCTTCCCATGTCAAAGGCCTGATCGTGACTTTGGGCGCACAGGGGTGTGAGGTTTGGCAGCAGGGCCATAAACATGTGGTGGATCCTGTGAAAGCCCAAGCTGTGGTCGACCCCACAGGATGCGGCGATGCCTGGCGCGGCGCTTTGTTGTTCGGCTTAGAGCAGGGCTGGGATTTGGTGAAGTGCTCCGAACTCGGTAACCGTATAGGCGCCATCAAAATAGCCAGCCGCGGCCCACAAAATTACCAGTTGACATAAAAAAACCCGGTGCATGCACCGGGTTGAGAGTGGGCGAAAGTCTCTAACTGAATCAGTTAGGGCTTTGACGCTGTCGGAAAAGGCCAAGCAGCTTGTGGGTTCAGCGTGGTTTGTGCCACATGTTGCACTGCTGAAGGCTTAGCTACGTGTGCGGCAGGTTTTGAGGCTGCTACCTTCTTAGCGATTGGTTTTTTTTTTACAGCAACCTTTTTAGCGGGTGCTTTTTTAGCGGCTGGTTTTTTCTTCGCTACAGGCTTCTTGGCAGGAGCCTTTTTAGCCGCCGGTTTTTTCTTAGCTGCTGGTTTTTTAGCAGGGGCTTTTTTAGCGACTGGTTTTTTCTTCGCTACAGGTTTCTTAGCAGCCACTTTCTTTGCAGCTGGTTTCTTAACAACAGCTTTTTTTGCTGCTGGCTTCTTCTTTGCTGCTGGTTTTTTTGCAGCGGTTTTTTTTGCAGTTGCCATTAGATACTCCTAGATCAAGTTCTCAGATCGTTGGTTCAAAACACTTAGCCCTTTATCAAAGCCAAGAGATTCATGGAACTGGACAGATGTCCAATTCCATGAACGGGGTGAGTCCAAGCACTGCTGAACTGAGTCGGCAAGTGTTTGGACAAATAGGTCATGCATGGTGTCGATCAATCCCAAGACAGCGCGCCGCCGGTTTGGTACTCAATCACGCGTGTTTCAAAGAAATTGCGCTCCTTTTTCAAATCAATCATTTCGCTCATCCAAGGAAACGGATTTTCTTCATTAGGGTACAAAGTCTCAAGGCCAATTTGGGTGGCGCGGCGATTCGCGATATAGCGTAAATAACCCTTGAACATGGAGGCGTTCATGCCCAGAACACCGCGAGGCATGGTGTCTTCTGCATAGCGGTATTCAAGCTCGACCGCTTGATGAAACAGGTCGATGATGTCTGCCTTGAACTCGCTTGTCCACAAATGAGGATTTTCAAGTTTGATTTGGTTGATCAGATCAATACCAAAATTGCAGTGCATGGATTCATCGCGCAAGATGTATTGGTATTGCTCTGCAGCGCCCGTCATTTTATTTTGGCGACCTAAAGCCAAAATTTGGGTAAAGCCGACATAGAAGAACAGGCCTTCCATCAAACACGCAAACACAATGAGAGACTTAAGCAGGGTCTGGTCAGTCTCAGGTGTGCCAGTGTGGAAATGGGGGTCCATGATGGCATCAATGAAGGGAATCAAGAACTCATCTTTTTTGCGTATAGAAGAAACCTCGTGGTAGGCATTGAAGATTTCACTTTCATCAAGCCCCAAAGATTCAACGATGTATTGGTAGGCGTGGGTATGAATAGCCTCTTCAAATGCTTGACGCAGCAAAAACTGTCGGCATTCGGGCGCTGTGATGTGCCGGTAGGTGCCCAGCACAATATTGTTGGCAGCCAGCGAGTCTGCAGTTACAAAAAATCCTAAATTGCGCTTGATGATTCGGCGCTCATCTTCGGTCAGGCCATTGGGGTCTTTCCACAAGGCGATATCGCGGGTCATATTGACCTCTTGCGGCATCCAGTGGTTGGCACAGGTGGCGAGGTATTTCTCCCAAGCCCATTTGTATTTAAAGGGGACCAACTGGTTGACGTCGGTTCGACCATTGATGATGCGCTTGTCAGCCGCATTCACACGCCGAGTGTCTGCAGTTTGGGCAGGGGTAGCTGGAGCGGTGGGGGATATGGCAGACACCACGGCTCCATCGTCGAGAACACGCATGGTGGGTGTTGGCGGGGCAACCGCAGGAGGCGGCGAAACATTTCCTTGCAAAGGAACAGGCGACAGTGGCAGTACTTCTTCTTCCCAGGTCAACATAGTGGTGCTTCCATTATTCTGATTATCAATGGAGAAATGAGAAAGTCACAGAATTCATTCACATTCCTCTCTTGCTTTGTTGTTGATTTGCATCGACACACACGGGTGTATGCGCTTGGCAAACAGGAGGTTTTATTGACAGGCTTCACAAGTGGGGTCATCAATACCGCACACCTTGATATCGGTTGCCGGTGCTTGGGCTTGTGCACGTGCACGTGCTGCAGCAATTTCCATGGCGCTCAGACCCGAGCCAGAGCCCGAGGACACGGCGTTATGCGAGCCAGATTGAACCGTGGACTTTTCAACCTGTGTGGCGCTGGTGGTACGCAAATAGTAGGTGGTTTTGAGGCCGCGCAACCATGCAAGCTTGTAGGTTTCATCGAGTTTTTTACCTGACGCCCCCGCCATGTAAATATTGAGAGATTGCGCTTGGTCTATCCATTTTTGGCGACGTGCCGCAGCCTCGACCAACCACTGGGTTTCCACTTCGAAGGCGGTTGCATACAAATCTTTGAGGTCTTGGGGAACGCGGTCAATGGGACGCAAAGAGCCGTCGAAATGTTTGAGGTCCATGACCATCACGTCGTCCCACAATCCAAGGCGCTTAAGGTCTTTGACCAAATAGGCGTTGATGATGGTGAACTCACCTGATAAATTCGATTTGACAGATAGGTTGCCAAAACATGGCTCAATAGATGCGTCCACACCCACGATGTTGGAGATGGTGGCAGTTGGGGCAATAGCGACACAGTTGGAGTTGCGCATGCCGTCAGTTTTGATTTTTTGACGAAGAGCTTCCCAGTCGAGAGTGGTGCTACGGTCGACTTCAATATAACCACCGCGGGCTTTTTCCAGCATGTCTAGGGTGTCCAACGGGAGGATGCCTTGATCCCACAAAGAACCTTGGTAGGTGGAGTAGCGACCCCGCTCTTTGGCGAGTTCTGTGGAAGCCCAGTAAGCGTAGTAGCAAACAGCTTCCATGGAGCGATCGGCGAATTCGATAGCAGCTTTGGACGCATAAGGCACACGCATTTCATACAGACTGTCTTGAAAAGCCATGATGCCCATGCCAACAGGACGATGTTTGAAGTTGGAGTCGCGGGCTTTCTTGACAGCGTAGTAGTTGATATCGATCACGTTGTCGAGCATGCGCATGGCAGTGTTCACCGTGCGTTTGAGTTTGTCGTGGTCGAGTTCAGGCCCGTTTGCGCCTTCTTTAAGGTGCTGAATCAGGTTGACCGAGCCCAAATTGCAAACAGCGGTTTCGGTGTCGCTGGTATTGAGGGTAATTTCGGTACACAGGTTAGAAGAATGCACCACACCAACGTGTTGCTGGGGTGAGCGCACATTGCAGGCATCTTTGAAAGTGATCCAAGGGTGACCGGTCTCAAACAACATGGTCAGCATCTTGCGCCACAGATCTGCCGCTTGTAAAGTTTTGGTTGGCTGAATCAAACCTTGCTTGGCTTGTGTTTCGTAGTTGGTATAGGCCTTCTCAAACTCACTGCCGAATTTATCGTGCAAGTCTGGGGTGGTTGAAGGGGAGAACAATGTCCACTCGCCTTTTTCCATGACACGGCGCATGAACAAGTCGGGGATCCAGTTGGCGGTGTTCATGTCGTGCGTGCGCCGGCGATCATCGCCGGTGTTTTTACGCAACTCCAAAAACTCTTCAATATCCAAGTGCCAAGTTTCCAAATAGGTGCAGACAGCACCTTTGCGCTTGCCCCCTTGGTTAACTGCTACCGCGGTATCGTTGACGACTTTGAGGAAGGGCACAACGCCTTGCGACTCGCCGTTGGTGCCTTTGATGTGAGAGCCCAAAGCACGAACACGAGACCAGTCGTTGCCCAAGCCGCCTGCAAATTTGGAGAGCAAAGCATTTTCTTTGATGGACTCGTAAATGCCATCAAGATCGTCTGGCACGGTGGTCAGGTAGCAGCTTGACAACTGGGGGCGCAAGGTGCCACTGTTGAAAAGGGTAGGGGTGCTGGACATGAAGTCAAATGATGACAATACTTCATAAAACTCAATAGCGCGATCTTCACGATTGACTTCGCCCAGTGACAAACCCATGGCTACGCGCATGAAAAAAGACTGAGGTAACTCGATGCGCTGTTTGCGCACGTGCAGAAAATAGCGGTCATACAGAGTTTGCAAACCCAAGTAGTCGAACTGAAGATCGCGCTCGGCTTTGAGTGCCTTGGCTAAGCGAGGTAAGTCAAATTGCAGCAGACGAGCGTCAAGGAGTTCGTTATCAACGCCCTTTTTGATGCAACCGGCGAAGTTGTCGATGTAGTTTTGGGCCATTTCGGCTTGGGTGACTTCCTTGCCCCAGACTTCTTTTGCAATGGAGTACATCAACAAGCGGGCTGTGGCGTAGGTGTAGTCGGGTTCTTTTTCGATAAGTGTGCGAGCTGCCAGCACAGAGGCTTTATGCACCTCTTCCATGGGAATACCGTCGTAGAGGTTTCGCATGGTTTCATTGAGGATGGGCTGCGCTTGGATGTCTGCATTCAAACCCGCACATGCAGCTTCAACCAACCCACGCAGACGCGCCATGTCAAGCACCATGCGTTTGCCGCCGTCTATGACATGCAAGACGGGTTCAGCGGGAAGCGCTTGCTCTTTTTGGGCTGCACGTTCTTGGGTTCTTCTTTCGCGGTACAGAACATAGGCGCGCGCAACTTCATGGTGACTGCCGCGCATGAGCCCGAGCTCGACTTGGTCTTGTACGTCTTCAATATGAAAAGTGCCGCCTCCTGGGCGTGAGCGCATCAGTGCACGCACAACGGCCTGGGTGAGTTGATCAACGGTTTCACGCACGCTGGCAGATGCTGCGCCTTGCGTGCCGTGAACAGCCAAAAACGCTTTCATCATGGCCACAGCAATCTTGGCTGGCTCGAAAGGAACCACAGCACCGTTACGTCGAATGATTTGGTAGTTGCTAAGGTTGGTCTGAAGCGCAGAAGACTTATTGGCGTCAGTCAAGTCAGCGGGGTTGACATAGTTGCTGCTGACTGCAGAGGAGGAAGCAATTTGCATCTTGATTTAATTCCTGTTGTTCTGAATGCTTTGGTTAACTTATGAAGTGCTGCCTGTTTCTGGTAACAGGCAAAAAACAAAATGTGACTACCCCACACTATATATGGGGTCGAAACTCTTTTCAACACACTACGTGTAGTGTTTGTAAAAAAAATGCGAATAAATTAAATTAAGCCAAGCTCTGCGGGAAAGTAAGTAGCTTTCAGGCCCACACCTTGTTGCAAATACCGCCAATCAAAACCCTCTCCTGGGTCTTTTTTGCGTTCGGGCGCGATATGTTCATGCCCTGCAATGCAAGAAATCGGGTATTCAGACATGAGCATGGGTAAAAGAGAAATTAAACTTTCGTATTGGTATGCACTGAAAGTTTCGCCTTCTGAGCCTTCAAGCTCTATGCCAATAGAGAAGTCATTGCAATTGCTGCGACCTGCGTGGGTTGACACGCCGGCATGCCAAGCGCGCTGGTCACAACTGACAAACTGCATTAACTCGCCGCCACGGCGAATCAAAAAATGCGCAGAAACCTTGACGCCACGAAGTTGTTCGTAGTAGGGATGGTTGTCATGGTCAAGGGTATTGGTGAAAAACTGTTCAATAGCGTTACCACTGAACTGCCCTGGGGGTAAGCTGATGGAATGAATCACTAGCAAATCGGTTGAAACGCCCGTTGGCCGAGGCTCAAAGTTGGGCGAGGGAATGTGCTTGGCAAACCTATACCATCCCTTGGACCAACAAGCGGACATGTTTGCTAGCCTTCCTTGGCGTCTCGGTGCGCTGCGCTGCAATAAAATCCAAGAGAACCCTCTTGCGCATCGGATTGGGGCAGATGCAGATCGCAATGCCCGCATCGAACCATATGCTGAGCCTTGTTCGGTTGGCTCGCATCATCCTGTGTGTTGTTGCTTTCGCGGCGCTGCGTTTTCAGCCACCAAAGCACCACACCCAGGACGGCAAACAAAATAAGGTATTTCACAGGACTTTGTGCAGCAGCACTTCCAACACAAAGCGTGATCCAACATAGGCCAGCAGCAACATGGCCGAGCCTAAGTAGAGCAAGCGAATCGCTAAGGGGCCACGCCACCCCCTGGCTTGGCGTCCCCAAATCAGCAGTGCGTAGGTGAGCCAGGCCATGATCGATAAAACCGTTTTGTGGTCCCAGCGCAAGGCGTTGCCGGACCCATACAAGCGTTCACCAAACAAAAGCCCCGCAAAAAGGGTGGCTGTGAGCAGGAAAAAACCAATGTGCACAAAGCGAAATGTCAGCCGCTCGAGGGTCATCAGGGGCAGGCCAGAGGGATCGGCTTCAGCCAAACGAATTTGACGCTCTGCACGGTTCATCAAACCTGCATGCACCACGGCCGCCGCAAACAAAGCATAGGAGGCCATGCCCAGCGCCCAGTGAAGCGGCAGCCACAGCGAGGCCGCGGCATGTAATTCGTGTCCAGGGAAAAACAAGGGCAACGTCACCGCCACCAAGCCAGCACCTGTGAGGACCCAGCGGGTTTTCATTTGGGGGAACCAGTGGTGTTCCAAGGTGTAGACCATCAGCACCAGCCAAGCGGTGGCGGACAAAGCGGGCGCGAAACCAAAGCGAGGGGTGGCGTCGGGCTCGGGGATGAGGCTGGCCAAGACGCTCAGGCCATGGAAGAGGGAAATCACCCATAGGTAATTTCGGCTTTGTTGGGGAGAAAGCCTGCCGCCTAAGAGCGCGCCCAGCGCATAAGCCAAAGCGGCAACCAAACCCCATACTGTGCTGAAGGTCGATGCGCTGAATACAATCATGATGACAGTTTAGCGTCTTGTCGCCCTTTAGGGCGCATCCCCCCGATTTCTTTCAGGCGTAACTATGGCAACCGCGCTCAGCGACAAACTCTCCAAGCTGGTCAAACAGATCAGCGGTCAAGCCCGCATCACCGAGGCCAATGTCAGCGATATGCTGCGCGAAGTACGCATGGCATTGCTCGAAGCCGACGTGGCGCTGCCGGTGGTGCGTGACTTTATTGCCCGCGTGAAAGAAAAGGCTTTGGGACAAGAGGTGCTGAGCTCACTCACGCCTGGTCAGGTGTTGGTTAGCATCGTGCAAAAAGAGTTGGCCGCCACCATGGGCGAGGGCGTTGCTGACATTGATTTGGCGGCACAACCGCCTGCGGTGATTTTGATGGCGGGTCTGCAAGGTGCGGGTAAAACCACCACGACTGCAAAACTGGCCAAGCACCTCATCACCAAGCGCAAGAAAAAAGTGTTGACGGTTTCAGCTGACGTGTACCGCCCGGCCGCCATTGAGCAACTTAAAACAGTGACTGCGCAAGCTGGCGCTGAATGGTTTCCCAGCGATGCCAGCCAAAAACCGGCTGATATTGTTTTGGCTGCCTTGGACTATGCCAAGAAACATTATTTCGATGTGTTGCTGGTGGACACAGCAGGCCGATTGGCCATCGATGAAGCATTGATGCAAGAAATCAAAACCTTGCATGCCGCTGTGAAACCGGTGGAGACCTTGTTTGTGGTGGACGCCATGATGGGCCAAGACGCGGTCAACACCGCACGGGCTTTTAAAGAGGCGCTTCCGCTTACCGGCATTGTGCTGACCAAAACCGATGGCGATTCACGTGGCGGTGCGGCGCTCTCGGTGCGGCAAATCACCGGCGTGCCCATCAAGTTTGCAGGCACCAGCGAAAAAATCGATGGTTTAGAAGCCTTTGACGCCGAGCGTCATGCCGGGCGTATATTGGGCATGGGCGACATCCTGGCTTTGGTCGAACAAGTCACTGCCAACATCGATGTCGAAGCCGCGCAAAAAATGGCCGCCAAAATGAAGAGCGGCGACGGCTTTGACCTCAACGATTTTTTGGCGCAAATCCAGCAAATGAAGCAAATGGGTGGCTTATCGAGTTTGATGGACAAACTCCCCAGCCAACTCACCGCCAAAGCGGGCGCGGTGAACTTTGACAAAGCAGAAAAAGACATCCTGCGCAAACAAGGCATCATCCACAGCATGACGCCCAAAGAGCGCACCAAGCCAGACTTGATCAAAGCCACGCGCAAGCGCCGCATTGCCGCTGGCGCTGGCGTTCAGGTGCAAGACGTCAACCGACTGCTGAATGAATTTGGCCAAATGCAAGACATGATGAAAAAAATGCGCGGCGGTGGCCTGATGAAAATGATGAAAAAGCTCGGTGGCATGAAAGGCATGCCCGGCGGCTTTCCGGGGATGCCGCGTTAGTCTGAAACCAGCACTTGGCCGCGCAAAGAGTGCGGCAGTGCCTCGGTGATGCTCACATCGATCATCTGACCCACCAAGCGTTGGCCTAGAGGTCCCGCATCAAAGTTCACAATACGGTTGCATTCGGTGCGACCCATCAACTCGGCAGCACTTTTGCGCGAAGCGCCTTCCACCAAAATTCGCTGTACTGTGCCCACGCGGCTTTCTCCGATACATCGAACGTTGTCCTCCACCGTGGCTTGCAGGTGTTGCAAGCGGCGCAGTTTGACCTCGTGCGGCGTGTCGTCGGGCAAGTTTGCTGCAGGGGTTCCTGGGCGGGGGCTGAAGATGAAACTGAAGGAAGCGTCAAAGCCGATATCGGTGATGAGCTTCATCAGCTTGCCGAAGTCTTCCTCGGTCTCACCTGGGAAGCCCACAATGAAGTCTGAACTCATGGAGATGTCTGGTCGCACCGCACGCAGTTTGCGGATGGTGCTCTTGTATTCCATGGCGGTATAGCCGCGCTTCATCGCCATCAAGATGCGGTCAGACCCGTGCTGCACCGGCAAGTGCAAATGGCTGACCAACTGCGGCACTTTGGCATACACGTCTATCAATCGTTGGGTGAATTCATTGGGGTGGCTGGTGGTGTAGCGGATGCGTTCCACGCCTGGAATTTCAGCGATGTATTCGATCAGCAGGGAAAAGTCGGCGATCTCTGCAGAGTTACCCATGCTGCCACGGTAGGCGTTGACGTTTTGGCCCAAGAGCGTGATTTCTTTCACGCCTTGTGCGACAAGACCCGCTACTTCAGTGAGCACATCGTCCAAAGGGCGGTTGATTTCTTCGCCGCGTGTGTAAGGCACGACGCAGTAACTGCAGTATTTGGAGCAGCCCTCCATGATGGAGACAAATGCCGACGAGCCTTCCACCCGCGCAGGGGGGAGGTGATCGAACTTTTCAATCTCGGGAAAGCTGATGTCCACCTGCGGTTTTTTCAAAGCAACACGCTGGTCGAGTAACTGCGGCAGGCGGTGCAAAGTTTGCGGACCAAACACCACGTCCACATAAGGCGCACGGGCGATGATGGCAGCGCCCTCTTGGCTGGCCACACAGCCACCCACGGCAATTTGCACGCCTTTTTTCTTCAGGTGTTTGACGCGACCTAAATCGGAAAAAACTTTTTCTTGGGCTTTTTCACGCACCGAACAGGTGTTGAAGACCACCAAGTCGGCTTCGTCGATGTCTTGGGTTTGTTCGTAGCCTTGGGCGGCGCCCAACACGTCGACCATTTTGTCCGAGTCGTACTCGTTCATTTGGCAGCCAAAGGTTTTGATAAAGACTTTGCGGCTCATGGCAAAGCCTTGGCAGTGATGCAGCGTTTCATGGTGTAGATCCAGAGGCTGTGAAAGGAGAGTAGATTGTAGCCAGCCACTTCTTTATGATGCGGCCATGACAACTTTCACACGTACTGTTTTGTTCACCGATGTGGACGGTCGCGCTCGCTTTAAAGAGGAAGACATTGCCCTAGACCAGGGCAGCGAAAAAGCCCGCCTGAGCGAATGGATGTCGGCGCGTGGTGTTCAACTGCGCCAAAGCCCTGTGGGTTTTACAAGCGAGTTCCATGTCAGCAGCCATGCGCAATGGGTGTTTATATTGCAAGGCCAAATGCAAATAGTTTTACAAGACGGCAGTTGCAAAGTCTTTGCTGCAGGCGAGCATTTCTTCTCTGCCGATTTGCTCCCTGAGGGCATTGTTTTTGACCCCAAAGTGCATGGTCACTGCAGCCGCCAAGTGGGTGAACAAGCCTTGGTGACGGTGTTTGTCAGGGCTTGAACCGCATTCCTGAAAACATGGCAAAGCTAAATGCTTCTCAAATATGAGTAATTTGGAAGTATTTTTGCCCCTAAAAATTAAAGTCATGACCTTTTTAAACCGATAAGACTCGTGGCATCTTGGGCGAGAATCGGCCCTGAACTGGATTTCTTTTCAAAAACCTTTTTGAGTAGCCATGAAAAAATATTTGCGTCTGATCCTGGAAATTTTGCTGGGAATTTGTCTGGTTGCTACCGCAACACTGGCTTACTGGAATCTTTCCGCCAAAAAACATTTGAATGAACAAGTCGCCGAGTTAAGCGAACAGCTTGACGAAGCCAAAGAATCTTTAGAGAAAGTACAAGAAGCCGCCGCCGCTTCGCAACAACCCAAAGAAGAGCCGGAGAACTCATCCGCTCAGGAAATGGAGGCCCTGAAGTCGGCCTTTGCCAATGGTGTGGTGTTGCAAGACGTTGAGCTTTTGTACAAAGCCCAAAAAAGCTTAAGCGCTGAGCGACAAGTGGGCATGGCGTCTCTTCGCTTGTTGACCAAAGGCGCCCAAGACCCTGACACCATCGCCGCTTACCAAAAAGCTTTGGAAATGGCCGAATGGAGCAACCGTTTGCAAACCGTTTGCGCGGCTCAAAACGCCTTGGCCGCTGCCGGTCAAAAAGTCAAAGTGTTGTCCGAATGTAAAAAATCCACCGACAAAGAGGCCGACAGCAAAGACGCCCACTCGAAGAAAGATGACAAAGCCCACGAAGTTCATTGGGGTTATGAAGGCGACAACGGTCCCGAGCACTGGGGCGACGCGTTCCCCGTGTGCGGCAAAGGTAAAAAACAGTCGCCTTTGAATATCGTTGGCCCCTTTGATAAGTCCAAAGACACTTTAAGCGTGGACTACAAGGAAGGCCCGCTCAAAATGTTCAACAACGGCCATACGATTCAAGTCAATATCGAGCCTGGCAGCACCTTGAAGATTGGCAAAGAGAGCTTCGATTTGCTGCAGTTTCACTTCCATCGCCCCTCTGAAGAGCAGGTCGACGGTAAAAACGCCAGCATGGTGGCCCACTTTGTGCACAAGAGCAAGGAAGGCAAATTGGCAGTGATCGGTGTCATGCTTAACGAGGGCAAGGACAGCGCAGCCATTAAAACCCTGTGGGCGAATTTGCCACCCAAAGAGGGCGAGGAATTTTTACCCCCCAAGGTGACTTTCAATCCTTCGAGCATGATGCCCAAGGAAATGGCTTTCTACAACTACGAGGGCTCACTGACCACGCCCCCTTGTACAGAGGGTGTGCAGTTCTACATCCTGAAAACGCCTGTGGATATTTCCAAGCAACAGCTGGCTAAATTTCCTTACAAGCTTAATGCGCGTCCAGTTCAGTCTTTGAACGGTCGCAAGATTGCTGCTGGCGGTTAATTTAGATAGATTGCAAGCGATCGGTGGAGGGTACGACTCGGGTGAGTCGTATGCCGTAACGGTCATTGACCAGCACCACCTCGCCTTGAGCCACCACAGTCTCGTTGACCAACAGGTCTAGCGGTTCACCGGCAATGCGGTCGAGTTCGACCACGCTACCTTGAGTCAGGCGCATCAAATCTTTGATTTTGATGTTGGTGCGTCCCACCTCAATAGAAAGGGTGACCGAGATATTTTGCAGCACTTCCGGATTGATATTGCCCGGTTGGCTGACTTGAAATTCCTCTGAAGTAGGAGGCGTTTCGTCTTGGGTTTCGGTGGTGTCGTTCATGGTGCTTTCCTGTCTCAAAGCTGTCCGGGGACAATTTGCTTTTCAACCCGCACAGCCACATTGGAGCCGCGCGTGCCGATATTGACCCCAAAGGTGGGGACGCCGTTGGCCAGGAATTGCGCCTGGTCGGGTTTCTTGAAGAAAAGCAAATCGCCCTCCTTCATGTTTCGCAAATGGTAGAGCGAGGTTTTGATTTCGCCCATCATCACGCGCACATCGAGTTCGGAGTCGCCAACAGCGACCGCCAAGTCTTCGCGCCAAATTTTGTCGGATTCTTCATTCCCGTCACTGGTGGAGACACGGTTGCGCAGCAAGTCGCGCAGAGGCTTCAAAGTGGCGTAGGGGTAGACCAAATCCATGAAACCTTTGCCGCCCGACGCGGTCGCTTCAGCGTCAAAGCGTGTCAGCACCACCAAGTCGTTTTCGTCGGCAATTTGCGCAAACTGTGGGTTGATCTCGGCACTGACTTGTTCGCAGTTGATTTCCAAGATTGGCGCCCAAGCGTCTTTAAGCGAGCGGAAAAACACGCTGAGAATGATATGAATGATGCGGTTTTCGGTGGCGGTGAACATCCGACCATGTGGCAGGTCGGAGACGCCTTTGCCAAAGCCGCCAAAAAAGCTGTCCAATGAACTGAACACCACATTGGGGTCGATCATGATGACCGAGTTCCCTCGCAGGGGGCTGATGCGGATGGTGTTCACCGACAAGGGTGCTTTGAGGGTTTTGATGTAGTCGCCAAATTTCAGGATTTGTACCCGCGTCGGGTTTACTCGTGGCGTGGTGCGCAAGACTTCCAGCAAACCCAAACGAAACATTCGGATGAACCGCTCATTGATCATATCGATGGCGGACACATTCACGCCCAGGCTGCTGTTCTCGCTGGCCAGGTCGTGTTTGCGCACCCGGACTTTAGTGTTGAAACCGGTGTCCGATTCGAGCGATCCGTCCTTCAAGCCCTCGGCCAAGGCCGTGAGCTCTTCAGGACTGAGTAAGTTGGGTCGGGTTGCCATGGGAGGTTTATTGCATCACAAAGGATGTGAACATGACTTCTTCGATACCGCCAAAGTCCTCGTATTCTTCAAGCATAGAGTTCATGATGTCTTTGAGTTTGACAGCAAGCTCTTTGCGAAAGTCGGGCTTGCTGACTTCGGCCTCGGTGGATTGACGCATGATGTCGAGCATGGCTGAGCGAAGTGCGAACTCATGCTTTTTGATGTTGTCAAACACACGTGTGTCGTAGTGGGTCATTACAGCGAGTTGCACCACCATGACTTTCTTGGAGCCGGTGATGTTGGTCATCAGTTCTTTTTCAATTTGAAAATAGTTCTTTTCAAAGCGGGTGGCTTCGGGCGCTTCTTTTTTTAGCTTTGAAGGCGCTTCATCTTTGGCTTTCGTTGCCGCTGCTTCTAGCTCTTCGAGTTTGTCCATGGCGGCGAGTTCAGCTTTTTTCTCATAAAAACCTGAGAAGTACAAAGTGCCAAAGGCCACGGCAACCACCACAACGATGGCCACCACCGCGATACCTGCGATCAGCAATATCGGTTTTTTCTTTTTCGGTTCTTCTGAACCCTCTGCAGGGCTTGCTTCAGGTGCTGCTGTTGCCATGATTTACTCCTCTTTCGTTCATTGTGTCGTCATGCAAAAGTGTCAAACAAAGCACTGTTGCTGTGACGCGCTGGTGTTGCTGCGTTTTCTTCTTCGCCCACGCCGTTTGCGCCGAGTGTGACACGATTGTCCCCTGCGGCTTGGCGTTGGCCAGATTGTCCGAAGCCACCTTGCGACGACTGACGGTTATCCTGTCCTACCGAAACATATGCATTGTTCATGCCAAGTTCAGCCAAAGCCTCCTTCAAGCGCGTGCTGCCATTTTGAATCAAGTCTTTGGTCAAGCCGTTTTCGGCTTGGAACTGAGCGCTTAATTGTCCATCACGCATTTCAAGTTGTACATCGACCAAGCCCAAACTGGCGGGCTTGAGGGCGAATTTCATCTTCCATTCACCAGCGTTCAATTGGTCATTCATGCGACTGGCCAACTCGGTGGCTAATTTTTGACTGAGTTTTTCAAAGGTCTGCGCCATGTCAGGGTGGGTTTTCAAGGTCTGGGCGGGGGAGGCGCTGCTTGGCGAAGCACTTCGGTTGCTTGCCACGCCACTGCCTGAGGTGCCTTCTTTCGAAGTACTGCTGTCATCCAAGGCGCTGAGCTTGTCGAATTCTTCGTTCAAGCGGTCAATGTCTTCTGGGCGCAAATCCGCGTCCATCATGGACAACACTGCCAAGGTGCTGATGTTGTCTGGCGTGTCGCTGGCTTGTGCAACGACTGCCTGAGCTAAGTTGGTGCTCGGGTTGAGCTGTTTGTTTGCTGCCAAGTCGGCGGAGGCTGAACTCCACTGGACTTCCAAGCCGATGGGCTTCATGTCTTCGGTCATCACATCGCTGTTGGCCAAGGTGGTGACTTCGGGCGCAACAGGCAAGGCTTGTCTAAGTACGGCCTGGGCTCCAAGAGCGGCTTGGGCGGGGGTGCTCAAGGGGTTTAAGGCCGTGGGGCCAGTAGCCTCGAGAGATGGTGCAGCGCCTGTAAGGGGATTGCTCAGGACCATGCCGGGCAAGTTGTTCATGGCCAAAATTTGTTGGGTGGTCGCTGCTGGCGCAATGGCGACTGCTTCAGCAGCAGCGTCATCTCCCAATAAGGCTTTGATTTGTGAAGGGTCTAAGCCCATGGCCAAAGCGAAATCGGTCAAGCTTTTTTCGCTGGTTGCTGGTTGGGTCACGGTGATGATCTCAACTTCAGGGCTCAGGGTAATCGACTGCAAGACTTGGCCCTCTTGGGACGCCAATGCCTTGGCTTCGGCAGCTTTTTCGTCTATTGAGTCTAAGCTCTGGGCTTTTTGCGATGCAAGTTCATCAGGCTGGCTGACCCTTTGCGTGGCAGTGTCTGCTTGGTAGCTTGGCTGAGCCGTATCCTTGGCAGCAGCTTTCGGATTGTGGCGTTCGGCCTTAGCCACGTTAGATTTCGTATCGTGGGGCTGGGCTGGTGGCAGATGTTTGGCGAAATGCCCGCCTGGTGCAAGCACACCCATGCCTTTAGAACCCGGTGTTTTGGCGCGTAAATATTGATTTGGATGAAAAGCTTGGCGCAAAGCTTGCTGCTCCAGCATGCCCTTGGTGGCAGTGGATGTTTGGCCTTGTTTAGCGAGTTTGTCCGCGCTGTCAGCGGCAAGCTCTTGCCGTTGCGGTGTCTGCAGCGAAGCAATTTGTTGGCGCAAGAACGCGGCAAAGTCCTCGCCCGACTGGGTGCCTGAGGAGGGGCGTGACAATACCCCACCGAGATTATTTGCCTCGGTGGAGACGGGGTTGGCGCTAGGCGCTAGGCCTGAATTCAATGCAGATAAGTTCATATCCGTTCAATGCTTCCCATAAAAGACAGAGCATTTAAGCAAGAACCGTGACAGGCCAAGGTTTGCCGGTCGCCCCCAAACCCCCGTGTCAAGCCAAGGCAGATACAAGAAGCTGGCACATGGCTTGCTTCATCTCCTTGAGGGCGTTGAAAAACGCTTGGAAAAATAACCCTTAATGCTTCAAAAACTGTGACAAAACGACCATGAGCACCTTAAGCCTGTCAACGATTCGACAGAACTTGACCAAGTTTGACTACACCGGATTGGGTATTCCCGTCTTGGTGCTGTTGATCATGGCCATGTTGGTATTGCCATTACCGCCGCTTTTATTGGACTTTTTGTTTACATTCAATATTGTCATCAGCTTGGTCATCATCATGATCGCCATCAGCACCCGCAAACCGCTGGAGTTCTCATCCTTCCCTACTATCTTGTTGTTTGCCACCATGTTGCGACTGGCCTTGAACGTGGCCTCTACCCGCGTGATCTTGGTCGATGGCCATACCGGCCACGACGCCGCAGGCAAAGTGGTGGCAGCTTTTGGTGAGTTTGTGATTGCAGGTAACTATGTAGTGGGTTTCATCATTTTTGCGATTTTGATGATCATCAACTTTATCGTGGTGACCAAAGGTGCGGGCCGTGTGTCTGAAGTGAACGCCCGTTTTACCTTGGACGCCATGCCAGGCAAACAAATGTCTATCGACGCTGACTTAAACGCTGGCGTGATTGACCAACCCACAGCCCAAAAGCGCCGCGCCGAGTTGTCCCAAGAGTCCGACTTCTTCGGTGCCATGGACGGTGCTTCCAAATTCGTCAGCGGCGACGCCATCGCGGGCATATTGATTTTGTTGATCAACTTGATTGGTGGCTTGGCGATTGGCGTGATTCAGCACAATTTGTCGGTCTCAGAAGCTGGCAAGATTTACACCTTGCTCTCCATCGGTGATGGCTTGGTGGCACAAATTCCTTCGCTGCTGTTGTCTTTGGCAACCGCCATCATCGTGACACGTGTGACCACCTCGGAGTCCATTTCCGAGCAAGCGCACACCCAGTTGGCCAACCCAGCGGCTTTGTTTATTTCCGCCATCATCCTGACGGCCTTGGGCTTGGTCCCTGGAATGCCTCACCTGATGTTCATCACCTTGGCAGCCGCTACCGCTGGTTTGGGCTTGTTGGTGATTCGCAGCGAGGTCGATGAGGAGGCTGTTCAAGTGGCCGAGGCGCAAGCCGCTGCCAGCACTGAGTCCACCAAAGACTTGGATTGGGACGACGTTGACCAGGTGGACCTGATTGGCTTGGAAATCGGTTACGGGTTGATTCCTTTGGTAAACGTCGAAACCGGTGGCGAATTGATGAGCCGTGTCAAAGGCGTGCGCAAAAAATTGTCTGCAGAGCTTGGCTTTTTGGTGCAACCCGTTCGCATTCGCGACGACTTGAATATCGATCCCGACTCTTACAACATCGTGCTCAAAGGCGTGGTGCGTGGCAAAGGCGATATCAAAGTGGGCCGTGAATTGGCCATCAACCCAGGCCAGGTGTATGGCGAACTGCAAGGTACGCCTACCCGCGAACCCGCGTTTGGTTTGGAAGCCGTGTGGATAGAGTCTTCACAACGCGATTTGGCCCGTACCTTGGGCTACACCGTGGTTGACGCCAGCACCGCCATCGCCACCCATTTGAATAAAGTGTTACGCGAAAACTCCGCCGATCTGCTCAGCCACGACGAGGTTCAGCAGTTGCTCGACAAGTTGGCTGCCAAGTCGCCCAAACTGGTGGAAGAGTTGGTGCCTGGCAAGCTGTCACTGGGTGTGGTCACCCGCGTGCTGCAACATTTGTTGAACGAAGGCGTGTCGATTCGCGACATGCGCTCTATCGCCGAATCTCTTACCGAGGCAAGTGCTCGCAGCACCGACCCCGAGCAGCTCGCGGCTTATGTGCGTCCCAAGCTCGGTCGCATGATCATGCAAAGCTTGGTCGACGAGTCCAGCAATTTATCCGTGATGACTTTGGAGCCTGGCTTGGAGCAATTGCTGCACAACGTGTTGCAGCAAAGCCAGCCCGGTCAGCCCGTGGTTCTAGAGCCCAGTTTGGCTGAAAACCTGTTCAATGCGCTGCGCATGGGTGCGCGAGCCATGGAAGACGAAGGCCATGCCGCTGTCTTGGTGGTCTCGCCGCTGATTCGCAGTTGGCTGTCCAAGGCTGTGCGTTTTCGCGTCAGCGATTTGACGGTTTTGTCCTACAGCGAAATTCCAGATGACCAAGCGGTCAAAGTGATTCACACAGTGAACGCTACCAACCGCGACTGATCACCACCCTTTTATTTGACCAACGAGAAACACCATGGAACTCAAGCGAATCATTGCCCGTGACACCCGGGCGGCCAACGAAAAGGCAGTTGCCTTGTACGGCCCCGACGTGCTTGTCATCTCTACCAGCAAGGTGAGAGGCAAAACCGAGTTGATCGTTGCGGTCGATGTCGAACCCATGAACGCCGAGGTCGCTTTGGCTGAGACCTTTGTGCCTACCGAGAAAACCTACAGTTTGTCTGCCACGCCTAGCAGCGATGAAGCGCCCTTGATGCAAGAGGAGCCAGCCAGCTTTGGCAAAGTGCTCAATGACACCATACAAAAACGCCCAGCCAAACCGACCAAGGATGATGTCCCCGGTTTTGTGCCTGCCGCCACGCTGAAAAAAGCAGCGCAAGAGAAAACTGCATCTATTCAAGAAGAAACCTTGCCAGTGCAAGCGATTGCCCCTACTGCAGCACCAGCATCCGCACAGGAAACCGTCGTGCAACAACCAGCTTTGGCCTCCACACAGGACATGGCCGAAGAGCGCGACGCCATGCGAGGCCGTGAAATCGTTCAAATGGTGCGCGAAGAACTCGCCACTTTGCGCAAAGAATTCAAGCTCAGCCAGCAAATGGCGTGGCAAGGCACGGGCTTGGCCCGCAACCTCATGCCTTTACGCAACGCCCTGCAAGAAGCCGCCATTCCCGTGGCTTTGCGTGCCTTGCTGATTGACAGCATCCAAAGTTTTGAAGACGTCGAGCCAGCCATGGATGAAATCCGCCGCCAGCTTTGCCATTCCATGCAACACAGCAGCGTGACTGCCCCTGACCAAGGCGTGCATGTGCTCGCGGGTCCTTCCGGTGCAGGCAAATCCTTGATGGTGGCTCGTTTGGCTCAACATGCCAGCATCAACTGGGGCAGCGAGCAAGTCGCGGTTATCAGTTACAGCGACCAGCGGGCAGGCGCTTGGAACCAAACCCAGTTACTCAGCGCCCAGTCCGGTGTCGATTGCTTCCGTGCCACCAACGTCACCACCCTGAAACTTTTGCTTGAAGAGCATGGCCAGCGCAAGTTCATCATCATCGATACCCCAGGTGTTCAAATGGCCGAGCGCGTGAGTGAAATTGCCGCTATCAGCAAAGAGGCACAATTCCACGTGGTTCTTCCCGCCGATGCCTCTCAGTCTTCATTGCGCAGAGTGCTTTCAACCCCGCATATTCAATGGCAAAGCCTGATGATTTCTAAGTTAGACGAAGCCAGCCAGCCTTGGGCCCTAATTCAGGTGCTGACCGAAGGCCATGTGGGCGTGAGTGGCGCCAGCCGCGGCGAACGCATCGGCGAATGGACGGTGCAAATGCAGGCCGAAGAATTGGTTACCGTGGCACTGGCGAATTTGTCGCTGGGCTACACCGACGCTCCCCCAGAAGACATGAGCAGTACGCTGGCCATGGCTTCTGCCAGAATCTCGCGTTTGGCCGCGCAACACACAAGGTCTACCCATGAGTAATAACAAAACCACTGAGGTCATCGGCATCGCCAGCGGTAAAGGCGGTGTGGGCAAGACCACGGTGTCGATCAACTTGGCAGTTGCTTTGGCCCAGCGTGGCCACGATGTCATGTTGTTTGACGCTGACTTAGGGTTGGCAAACGCACAAATCGCTTTGGGTGCACGTGCTGAATACAACCTCAGCCATTTTTTAGCAGGTCAAAAAACCCTTGAAGAAATCACCATCACCACCCGCCAAGGCATTCAGCTCATCCCAGGAGCATCTGGTGTGCAAGAATTGGCTGCGTTGAGCCAGTTGCAAGCGGCCAGCATCGTGCAGGCATTTAGCAACTTGGGTAAAAAAATTGACTACCTCATTGTCGATGTGGCAGCTGGTATTTCACCGTCGGTGTTAGCGTTTTTGGCGGCTTGCCAGCGCCGCTTTATCGTGGTGCAAGACGACCCGTCTTCTATCGCTGATGCCTACGGCACCATCAAAGTGCTGACGCAGGAAATGAAGCTGGACGAAATTTACTTGGTGCCCAATTTGGTGGATACCCAAACCCAAGGTTGGAAGCTCTATCAGCGTTTGAACGACGTTTGCGTTCGCTTCTTGGGTGAGTCGATTCACTATTTGACCTCCATCGAAAACGATGAAATGGTCTTGGCCGCGCTGAAAAAATACCAGTCGGTCATGGAGTTGGCGCCAGGCACAGCTGCTGCGCGTGACTTTCGCCGTTTGGCCGAGTTATCGACCCAGTTACGAGCCATCGACCATCCCTCGGGTGGCCTGCAGTTTTTCATGGAGCGTTTGCTGCAAAGCAATACGAAGAGTACATGAGACCCATATCCCCGATGAAGATGTACCAGCAGTCTCGCCCGCAAGGCGAGGAACTGGTGTTGGCCCACCTTGGCTTGGTCAAGCGCGTGGCTTTGCACTTGAAGGCCCGCGTACCCGCTTATATGGAACTCGACGAGCTGATTCAGGTCGGCATGATGGGCTTGCTCGAAGCTTCGCGGGTGTTTGACCCGACCAAGGGTGTGGATTTTGAAAATTTCGCCCACAGCCGTGTGCGTGGCGCCATGCTCGACGAAGTTCGTCGCTTGTCGTTTTTGCCGCGTTCGGCAGTGGCTTTCAATAAAGAACACAACCAAAGCCTGCACGTCTTGTCGGCAGAGTTGGGCCGTGCGCCCACCCAAGCTGAAATGGCAGAGTACATGGGCAAGGAGTTGGACGATTTCCAAAAAGAGCGTGGCAAAGCCCGTCGCTTTGAAACCTATTCTTTGGAAGTCGTCACCGAAGAGGTGATGAGCATTGCCGATGATGCCTCGCACCAACCCGATGTGATGGTGGAAGAGGCCGAATTCATGGATGCTGTGACCAGCGCTATCGGTAAATTGCCTGAGCGCGAACAACTGGTGATGCAGCTTTATTACGTGGAAGAGCTCAACCTTAAGGAAATCGGTGAAGTTTTAGAGGTAAGCGAGTCGCGCATCAGTCAGATTTTGTCCTCAGTGGTGAAAAAGTTGCGTGTTCAGTTGCAAATCGCGCCAGAAGATATTTTCAAAACCTCTAGGAGCGTCTCATGAACAGCTTCTTTCAACTCTTTTTAGTTTGGGGCGTGTTGTTGGTGTTTTTGCTCGTTCTATATGTGATCGACAAAGTCAACGTCATTTACCAAGGTTATTCAAGCGCAGAAGTGCCCGCCACTTACGATGATGGTTTGTTTGGCGAATTGGCTGGCAAAACCCTGTGGGACGCTATGAGCGGCATTCCTTTGCCAGGGGTGGAAGCTAAGCATGTGTCAGATTTGAAGCCGCACTACGAACCCATCTTGCGCCAGCACATTGAACAAGTGTTCATGGAAGGCTATAGCCATGGCAAAGCAGGAACTGTGGGCGTGCCTACCAACAACCGCCAAATACCTACGCCCCGTGGTTCGGTGGTGTCTTGGTTGCCTATGCACCATTTGGCCAGTCTTTACCAAGCTGGTGTCGAATTTTCAACCAGCAAACCCGACGATGTGCTGCGCATTCAGCAGTCCTTGGACCAAGTTACCGGCATGATTTACGCCCGCATTGGCTTGGGACTGGGTGAGCCGTATTCCGCCACCTTGTTGATCCATCCTGTGACCTCTGATGAAGATGCGATGTTGCCACCTGCGGAGGATGAGCCTGCCGCTGAAGTGCCGCCAAAGGCTGCCCCCGCCTTGCCCGCGATGGCGATGGCTGCCAGCGTGGAGCCCAGCGGCGAGGTATTAGAGCCCGATTTGTCGCAGCTCAACAACAACAGCCGCCAAACTTCAGACCTGCAAGAACAAGCGGTGCAAGTGTCTGTTTCTGAAACCACAAGCGAAGAAAAGGCGGTACCCGTTGCTGCCTGATCTCAAGTTCACCCGCATGGCGCCGATCTATCCAAGGTCAACGATTGAACACAGGAGAACTTGATCATGCGAGCCAATTCCAGAGCCATTGAAAGTTACGGAGACGTCAAGGTCACCACCGGCGTTTCTAAAGCCAACAATGTCGAACTCATTCAAATGCTGTTTGACGGCTTGATTGAAAGCTTGGCCACGACTAAAGGCCATATCCAGCACAACAACATCGCTGAAAAAGGCAAATCGATTGCCCGCGCCAGCCGCATTGTGTTGGGCCTGCAAGGCGCCTTGGACTTTGAAAAAGGTGGCGAACTCGCTGGTAATTTGAATGAACTTTATAACTACATTACGCGCCGTTTGCTGCATGTGAACGCACGCAATGATTTGGCGGCTTTGGATGAAATCCATGGCCTGATGACTGAAATTCGTGGCGCATGGGAATCCGTGCCTGCTTTGATCCCGCGCGCTACCCCCAGTCGCGAATTTATTAATTGAAAAATTTGTCGGTTTAAATCGACAAATTTATCAGTTAATCTTGGGATAGTTTTGCGAGGCATGTTGGCGCATCTGCGTCAGCATGCTTTAACACTTGGAGCTTGCAATGGCAGCAATAGGTTTAGTCGTTTTGATGATCGCTGTGTTCGGTGTGTTCGTTGCCCACGGTGGCGATTTGACACCTGTGATCAAGGCCGCGCCTTGGGAATTTGCCCAGATTTTTGGCGCTGCTGTCGCTGCCAGCATGATCAGTAACAGTGGTGCCGCTGTAGGTTCGGGTTTCAGTGCTGTTGGTAAAGTATTTAAAGGCCCCAAGTACCACAAGGATGATTATTTGGCCGTCATTTTGGTGGTTTCCAAAATACTGAAAACTCTCAAGGCCGAGGGTGCTGTGGCGCTAGAGCCGCATATTGAAAACCCCGAGTCCAGCGCGATTTTTGCTGAATACCCACCGATCTTGCAAGACCATGCTTTGCTGGAATTGATTTGTGACACCATCCGTTTGATGGTGGTGTCCTCGGGTAACTTAAGCCCTTACGCGGTCGAAGACGTGATGACCGCTTCCATTAAAAACCACCACCACCACGAGATGGCCAACGCCACTTTTTGGTCGAGCATGGAGGGCGCTTTGCCCGCGCTGGGCATTGTGGCCTGTGTGTTGGGTGTGGTGAAAACCATGGGCGCGATTGACCAACCCCCTCCTGTGCTGGGCGCCTTGATTGGTTCTGCGCTGGTGGGTACCTTCATGGGTGTGTTGTTGGCTTACGGTGTCGCCGGTCCTTTTGCGGTGCGTATCGGGCAGGTGATCGAAGAAGACAATGAAATCTACAAGTGCGTACAACAACTCATCGTTGCCAATTTGCATGGTCATCCCATGCCACTGGTGATTGAGGCTGCCAGGTCGGTCATCAACAGTCACAATAAACCGTCATTTGGAGAAATCTTTGACGGCATGAGAGGCAAATAAGCATGGCTGAAGAAGCTGTCGCCGACGCCGAAGTAGACGCAGACGCGCCTGCCGAGGCCGCACCTGAGGTAGCTGCGGATGCGCCGGCTGCGGGCGCTCTCGCGCCTGTCATCATCATCAAGAAAATTGAAGATGGCCACGGCGGCGCCCACGGCGGCGCTTGGAAGATTGCGCTGGCCGACATGATGACGGCCATGATGGCGTTCTTTTTGTTGATGTGGCTGCTGGGTGCGTCCAACGCCGACCAACGCAAAAGTATTGCCGACTATTTCAAACCCACCTCGCACAGCTTGACGCCTGTGGGTCAATTGGCCGGCTCCAATGGTGTTTTGGGTGGTCGTTCCATCATCGACCCCGATGCCTTTCCTTATGGTTCGCGCCAAACCGGCTTGCTCGAGCGTTTGACGCCCAAGTCCGAGGGTGGCCCAAATCCCGATACAGAACCCGGCCCTGAAAATGAAAACGAGGCTAAAGCCCCCACATCTGGCGGCAAAGGCGAGGGCTTAGGCTCTGGCGAAGGCGGCCAAGGTGAGGGCGGTACTGACCCTGAAAAAATGACCAAAGCCGAGCGAAAAGCCGCGGCGGAACAAGAGGACAAAGAAAACTTTGAAAAGCTTGAACAAGAGCTCAAAGAAAAACTGTCGGAAAACAAAAAGTTCGAAAGCCTGAAAGACAAAGTAGCGATCAGTCGCGACAAAGACGGTTTGCGCATTGAAATCATCGACAACGCCGACTTTGCGATGTTCCCAAGCGGTGGCGTGGGCATGCAAGGCAAGGCAGCGGCCTTGATTGCCGAGGTGGCAGCCTCTTTGGGTGGTATGCCCAACAAGGTAGCTATCCGTGGTCACACTGACGCGGTGCCCTTCCAAAACCCCGAAGGCAAAAACAACTGGTCGCTGTCGGCAGATCGCGCTGAGGCCACGCGTCAAATTTTGCAGAAAAAAGGCATTAAGGAAGAGCGCTTTAAACGCATCGAGGGTGTGGCCGATACCGACCCGTTCAACCCCAAGGACAAGTTCGATCCTCGCAACCGTCGCATGAGCATCACGGTACTTAACCAAGACCCGAAATAAAAATCAGGCGGTGCGCAGGTCGTATTTGTTGATCTTCTCGATCAAGGTGGTGCGCTGCAGGTTCAAGAGTTTGGCGGTGCGCGAAACATTACCTTGAGAGCGTTCCAAGGCTTGCTCGATGATGTTGCGCTCTATTTCAGCCAAGCGGTCTTTGAGAGACATGCCTTCAGGTGGCAAGTGCGGCATGCCTTGCGCCAACATGATGATGCTCTCGATCTCGTTGTCTTGGGGTTCGGGTTGGTCCACCAAGGACAGCCCACCCATCTCTGCCAACACTTCGGGCGGCGGCGTCATGTCTTGCGACACACACGGCCCCATTTCCACCAACATGCGTTCTTGCACTGGCACCAAGCCTTTGGGCAGCAAACTTGGCGGGATCGATCGAATATCAAGTTCTTGACCCGCATACAAAGTGCTGAAGCGGTCCATCAAATTGGTCAGTTCGCGTACATTGCCAGGCCATGCATAGTTGACCAAGGCGTCTAAAAATGCGGGGTTGAAGCGAATCGCCTGCGACTGCGGCGATTTGTAATGTAAGGCATAAAAAATCAGCAGCTCTGGGATGTCTTGGGGTCGCTCGCGCAGGGGTGGGGTGACCACCGGCAGCACATTAAGCCGATAGTACAAATCTTCGCGGAAACGTCCAGCCTGAATTTCTGTTTCTAAATCGCGGTGTGTGGCGGCAATGACACGAACATCGATGGGAATTTGCCGTGTCGAGCCTACGGGGTCAATCACTCTCTCTTGCAAGACACGCAACAATTTGACCTGCATGTCCAGTGACATATCGCCAATTTCATCTAAAAAGATGGTGCCGCCGTGCGCCAATTCAAAGCGACCAATGCGGTCTGCCACCGCACCTGTGAAGGAGCCTTTGCGGTGACCAAAAAGCTCACTTTCCAATAACTCTTTGGGAATAGCTGAGCAATTTATAGGTACAAAACTGCCTCCCAGCCGGTCGGATTGTTCGTGCAAAGAACGCGCAAGCAACTCCTTGCCCGTACCGCTTTCGCCCGTGATGAGCACCGTGGCGGCAGAGTTGGCAATGGTGGAGATCAGGCGGCGCAGGGCTTGCGCGATCGGGCTGTTGCCGATGAAATGAGAGGAAGACTTCATGCTTGTACTGATTGTGACGCAAGGGGCAAATTGGACAAGTCGCCAAAAGTATTCCAACTAAAAGAATGAAAGACCTTAAAGAAGAGCTACTGTGCGCCGATTCATAGCTTGTACCCATTCAGAGGAACTTACCATGATGTACCGAATTGCTCTCACCGCCGCCGCTTTGTCTGGTCTGACAGCTTGCGAAACCATTCACAGCTTGTCTGCCCCCATGCAAGCACCGGTGGTGGCCATGGCTGCCCCTGTCAGCGCTGCCGCTCCCAAGGTTGCTCCTTCCGTGGCGCCTGAGCCCACACCTGTTTCCATGATCACCCCGATGATGGAAAAGCGCGAAACCTTTGTCGCCACTGGCTATGCTGTCATCAGCATTCAAAACCATAAAAACCCCGCGCAGCAACGCTTGCTGGCGATTCGCGCTTCCAAGCTTGACGCCTACCGCGCTTTGACCGAACAGGTCTATGGCCAACAAATGGATGCGAGCACCACCGTGGCTGATATGACGGTGATAAATGACACCTTCCGCGCTCGTGTGGAAGGCGTGATTTATGGCGCCAACTTGGTGAGCATCACGCCCATCGGCGACGACACCTATGAAACCACTTTGTCGCTAGACCGCAATGCGGTGCAAGATTTACGCACCCTGTACCTGACACAAATCGCTTCACGTCGCTAAGCTCCATACCTCTTAAAGGTTGATCGATATGCGCAATCGCTTTGTTTGCTCTGCTGTGGCGGCGCTGGTCTTGGCCAGCAGCCTGATAGCGTCTTCTTCTGCGCAGTCGTTGACCGCTGAAGAGCGTTTGGAGGCGATTCGCCAGTCATTGGTGCAGCGCTCGCTTGAGGGTCCCACCCAAGTGCGTTCCACCCAATGGGTCGATGGCAACGGCGCATTGCGCGAGAGCAACAGCTATGTCACCGGCATGGAAGTGCGCGGTGTGCGTATCTTGGCCTACGGCCGAGACATGGATAAGCAGCCAACGGCGACAGGCATGCAACTCGATGGCAAAACCGCGTTGGCCCCCAGTTGTGTGTCCCCCGCTGTGGATGGTGCTGTTTGGCACCAGCTGAACTGGGAAGTGCGCTATGGCTCTCCCATGGCAGCAGGACGCCGCTATGAGGCCCAGTTGATTGGCCAGCAATTTCGCCAACAGGTGTTTGCAGCTTCTCACCACGCCAAGTCTTGGCGTGTCAGTGAACGCAAATTACCTGCAGACGGTTACGAGCAATTATTGGTAGGCCAGGGCGAGCAGTTGCTGCCTTGGGTGTTGCGCTTGAACGTGTCGGCAAGCAGCGACTCTTTCCCTGGTGCCAACGTGTATGACGTGAGGTGGGAGCTCATTGGTCGCGGCGAAGGCCAAGACCCTGCGTTTCGCGGTTCGCAACAAATCAGCATCGATGTGCCACGCATTGTGGGCATAGAGTCCAAGCCTTTGTCCCCCGTGGTGGTGGCACAAATTCAAGCAAGCATCCAAAGTTTTCAAGGGGGCATGGAAAAAGTGCTGTCTTGCAAAGTGCCACAGTTTCAGGTGGTGAATATCAATGCGGGCAGCGTGCGCATTGCAGGGGGTGCCGCCAGTGGTATTCGCGTTGGCAGCCAAATGGTGCTTGCCGATCGCCTTAAATTGCCCCTGCGCGCTTTGGAGCCAAAAGCTTTGGAACGTATTGCCATGGCTGAGGTGGTAGCCGTAAGCGATTATTATGCGGAGCTCAAGCTCACCGCAGGAACCAAATTTCCCGCTAATGCGCAATGGGTAGCCATTCCGCATACGCCTTGAATCTCAGGAGTGATTGACCATGTTGTATGCCAGCCCCCGAAACTTTGCCATGCCCTTGATGCTCTTCTTAGCCATGATGTCTTCGGTCTGGGCCGCAGACTCTGTGCGCCAAGCACCTTTGGAGTTGCCCAAAGAGTTCATGCCCGCAGAAGTCACACCCGGGAAAAACCCCATCTCCAAGTCCATCAAATTGGTCAAGGCCGATATTGCCCAAGACCCCATGCCAGCCGCAACTTCTGCGGTGGCAAAACCTGTGGCGCCGGTGGGCAAGCCCCTGGCTGAAGAGATGGTCGCTCCCGTTTGGAAAACCCATACCGTGGTGGCAGGCGACACCTTGGACAAAGTGGTTCAAAAATACTATGCCAACAGCCCCCTCAAAGCCGATGTGCTGCGCGACTGGGTGGTGGTGAACAACCCCAAAGTCTTCACCAAAGTCAATACCAAAAAGCTGCAACCTGGCACAGTGCTGAACTTGGCCGACCAAGCCGAGTTGATACAAAAACTCATGCCCAGTGCGCCCTCGAAAACCAGTGCGCAGCCCAATAGCCCGCCTGCCAACCCCTTACCCACGCCAGTGGGTGGTGCAGCGGCACACCAAGCCGGCAACTTCCAAGCACTGGTTGAACCCAATAAACGCAACTGGGTACGTTACCCCTGATCAACCCTCGATGCTTGGCTCCGAACTTGTCAGTGCTGCCAGCCGGATAGGGCCAGTCCAGGCAGAGAACCGCTCGGTCTGGGTGCAAACACCTGTCGCGCAACAACTGGGCTTGCGGGATGGGCAAATTGTTCAAGCCACGGTCGAGGTGCGCGATCAGCGGGTGCGCCTTTGGTTAAAAGATTTCTTTTTCGAGCTACCCAATGGCTGGGTGCTCAAAGACGGTGACAAACCTTTTTTGCGCGTCAGCCATAACGCAGGCAGTTGGGGCTTTTTAATCCAAGCCTATCCCAACGGCCAAGCACCAGTGGCCACAGCCACACCGGTCAACCAATTGTTTGGGTTGCACACCACACCACCGTTGTCCGCCGAGATGGCGGCGCAGCCCGAGCCTCAGTCCAACCGATTGGGCATGTTGCTGATGCACCCGCCGGGCTTTGCGACATTTTCAAAGTTACTCAATGATGTGGGTCAAGGCAGCTTGGATGGTCAAACCGAGATCGGCCCATGGCTGCAACGCCTTTTGCAGCAACGCAACTCCTTGGCGCAAATGAACCCCAGCATGCTGCGCAAAGCCGTGATGGGTCAAGCCCGCAGTATTGAAAACATCTTGTTAAAAGGCCAAGTGGGAGCGGACGACCCCAAGACCTTGTTGAAAACTTTATTGGGCTTGCTGAGCGAAGAGGGCAACAATAAGGACATGATTCGCCAAGTGGAAGATGCCTCGACAGAATTCGAGGCCGCACAAGCCCAGAGCGCACAAAAAATGCAGCAAGGCGAGCTGTCCTTGCATGTCATCTTGCCCTTTATCGATGCCGACCCCGTGGACTTGCATTTTCAGCGGCCCCCGCGCAAAAAGGGCCAAGAAGAACCGCCCCTGAGCGTGGACATCCATTCGCGCAGCCGTGTGCTGGGAGAGCTTTGGTTGAACACCCAAATTTCCAAAGGCAATGACGTCGATTTGGTGATGTGGGCGCTGCGCGGCGAGGTCGCGCATTTAGCAAAAGAGCGCTCGGGCGAATTGGGTCTAGAGCTGGGCTCGGCAGGGCTGCAGCTGCAGTCGTTTCAAATCTTCAACGCCCCGCGTCCACTGGCGCGGGTGGGCGAGTCCTCGGGCACCCGTGGCTCGGTCATCGATTTAAGGGCTTAAGACCATGAAAGCGCCCTTGGAAGCAGTTGCCCTTGAATACGGCAAACAAAAAACCCCTCGCGTGGTGGCCAAAGGCCAAGAGGAGTTGGCGCTGCGCATCATCACCGAGGCCAAGCGCCAAGGCATTTACGTGGCCGAAGATCCTCAGTTGCTGGCGCTGCTTAGCCGTCTCGATGTGGGAGAAGAAATTACGCAAGACATGTACACCGCAGTAGCGGTGATTTTGTCTTGGGTGTATTGGTTAAAAGGTATTCAGCCTGGAGACGAGGCTAAGGGCGAGCCTGAAGCAGATCAGGCTTCGCTGTAGCCGCGCATACGGCGCAGACGTTTGATTTGACCTAAGCGGTCATAGACCTCCACGGGGCTGGTGGGGTCGTTCACATTCAAGCTTTCCAAGGCGCCACGGATGGCGTCGAGTTTGCGCAAAATCAAAATTTCATTGCGCCTATGCATATCGCGGCAGGTCACCATGCGGTTGCGAAACGGGGTCCATTCAGGACCCAAGAGATCGGCGTCCTCGGGCTGGCGCACGCCCGTTAACTGACTGAGATCAGCCAATATTTGGTTTTTCTCATTCAGCAATTCTTCAAACGCGTCCAAGTCTTGTTCTTTGAGGGCGTTGAATTCCTCGTCAAGCAAATCCACCAAGCGGTCAAGCTGCACATCGGCATACGAGACGGCTTGGGGTACTGCGTTGAGGGTTTCAGCAATCATGGAAAAGTCCTTGAGGAGATCAGATCATTTTTTCCAACGCGACAAAGTTTTCAGCAATGCGACGTGGGTTGATCGGGTAAGCGCCATCACGTAATGCAGCTTTGATGGACTCCACTTTGGCACGGTCAAAGTCTGGTACATCTTTGATGCGTTGAGAGATTTTGCTCAGGTTGACCGTGTCAGCACCAGGCGCGGCAGGCGCAGGTGTGGATTTGGCTTCCACAGCGCTGTCGTTCTTGCCAGCACTGGGCTTGGCGTCGAGTTTGGCAACTGTCGTGCGTGACGCCGAGAGGTTAGCCATTCGAGAGTTATTGGATACAGGGTCAGACATGTTGAATCCTTAGGGTAAAAGAGAAGAGACTAATTAATTCTCGACATTGGCAGTATCGACCCCAAATCTTGAGACTTGAGGCCAATGCAGTAAAAAAATGGCAAAAAGTTAGAAAGAAACATTTTGTACTCATTACAAGCCGCGTGCCGTGTTCATGCCAGTGATGACCGCTGACAATAATCGACCCGACTCAGGGTTTTTCAAGCGAATTTGCTCACCCAAGGTGCCATCTTGCTGGGCTTCAGCCCGAACAGTGATCAAAAAGCCTTTGCCTTCACCGACAGCTACCAGCACTTGTTGGCCGCGCTTGACCATGGTGGAGGACTTCAGGTCTTGTTGACGCAATGGGGTATTGGCTGGCAAGTCACGCAGCAACTCCATATTGAGCATTTCGCGCTCGTCGCCCACAAAACGGGTTTCATAGGACGGTACAGGCAGATCGGCTTGTTTGAACATGCCAGCTTGCAGGGTGGTGCCGCGCTTTAGGGTCTGGGTGCTGACCCAGACCGTGCGGCTGACTTGGCCATTGTTATTGGCTTGGTTGATTTGGTTGCCCAAGGTGTTTTTCACCTGAACCATCACAAAGTGTTGCCACAAAGGCTGTGCGCAGCGGGCACGAACGCTTTGTTTATTGCCATAAGGCTGGTCAAACACGATGTCTTGGGTGCAGGCTTTGATGTTGATGCGGCTGTCCATGGGCAGGATGCTGACCAATACAGGATCGACTTTGAGACTGTCAACCACGAATTGTTTGGCACCCGACTCCAGTGCAGGCCATGCTGTGGCCACTGCTGGCGTGTTTTGGGCTTGGGTCAAAGACACCACGCCGCCCAAGAGCACAGCCAGCAACGCCAAGGCGCTACGGGCCGGTTTGGGTACTGTCTGAAAGGTTCGGCACAGCAATTGCAAGATGGTCTCCAAGGGTGTGAAAGTTTTGACGTTTTAGCGTCATGTTTACACCCGATGCAAATTTGATGCCAACCGAATTTCAGACCAGAGTCGAACGCAAAATGAACTTCAATGTTGATCCCAAAGCACTCGTTAGAACAACTTTTGTCAATCCAAATGACGCGAACAATTCTTCACGCGGCACCAGTTTGGCATTGCCGGGGAGGGTGGGTTTTGCACAAACTTTGTCACAACTACAACAAAGGTCGGGTGTCAATTCCTCGACCATCCTGAACCCGCAGGTTAAAAGCGTGGCGGTTCAAGATGGTGACACCTTGAGCAGCATTGTCAAAGACCATTTGGCTGAATTGGGCAGACCTGTTTCCAATACTGAGGCGTTGCGACTGTCCCAAGACGTCGCGCGTGTCAACGGCATCAGCAACCCTGACCGTATCTACCCAGGACAGCGCCTGAACTTGAGCGTGTTGACCCAAGCCCAGCAGGCTGCGCCCAATCTGTCTACACAACAAGCTTTGCAGAGCAAGCGTGTGCAGGCAAGCACTAACTTCCCTGTTTTGCCAGGGCAGAATGCAATTTTGCAAAAAACCTTGGACCGTGCTGTGGAGAAAGGCTATGTACCGGCTGAAGAAAAGCAGCAGGTATATCAAAAGATATTGGGTATGGCGCGCCACTACCAGTTTGCGCCAGATGATTTTGCCCGCTTGACCTTGATGGAAAGCGATGGCATGAACCCCAAGGCCACCAACAACCGTTGCCACGGCATCATCCAGTTTTGCGATGGGCCCGACCGAGGTGCCGCCACCGCCGGTTTTGCCAGCAATCCAAAAGCTATTTTGGGCCACAGTGTTTTGCAGCAGCTAGATATGGTGGAGAAGTACTTTGACCAAAACGGCCTCAAATCCATGGGTCCGACCAATTTGGACGATTTGTACTTAACAGTGCTTACCCCCGCCGCACGGCGCGAAAAAGCGCCCAACGCCGATTTGAATATTGCAGGTACACAGGCGCAAAAGCTGTATGTCAACCGCGACCCCAATACCTTTATTACCCGCAACTCCATCGTTCAAGGCCTGCACCAGCACGCCAATGAGCGACTGGGCTTGTACGAGACCGCAAAAGCGCAGGCGCAAAAGCTGGCGCAAACCCTCACCCGCAGCAGCCCGCCGGTACAGGTGGCCAACAACCAGCAGCGTGCTCAGGTGCTGCGGGTTGGCGCTTACTTGAACCAGGACTATTTGCGATGAAGCGGCAAAAACTTGCCGCAGTGTCGGCACTTTGGACAGGCTTTGCCGGTCGCCCAGCCCGAATCGCAACGATAAGTACTCAGCTTGGCATGGCACATAACTTGCAAGATCAGTCTGAGTTTTTGTGTTTTTCAATCCAAGCGTCGTGAAAACGGCGAATTCAACAAGGCAAGGAGGGGATGATGGATTTATTGACCAACGCATTTGGCATCCACGAGCGTGCTTTGGGCGTTCGCAGCCAGCGCATGGAAGTGTTGGCGCGAAACATCGCCAACGCGGACACACCCAATTACAAAGCGGAAGAGCTGGACTTCAAAGCCATGCTCAAAGAGACCCAGCGCGAATACATCGCCGCCACGCATGAAAAGCATTTTGCTGCTCTTGAAGAGCAGCCCGACAACGGTATGCGCTACCGCGTTCCTTTCAACAGTTCGTTTGACGGCAATACCGTTGAGATCAACGTTGAGCAAGCCAATTTTGGTAAAGCTGCAGCCGACTACCAAACCACTTTGAGCTTTTTAGAAAACCGCATCAGTGGTCTTCGCAAAGCCATAAAAGGGGAGTGATAAGCCATGAGAACCCTAGATTCTGTTTTCGGCATTGCCGCCACCGCTTTGAATGCACAAACAGTGCGCATGAACACCACGGCTTCGAACTTGGCCAACGCCACCACGGTTGCCAAATCCGAGGAAGAAGCCTTTCGCGGCAAGCGCACCGTTTTCAAAGCTTTGCTCAAAGACGAAATGACCAACGGCGGCTTTCCCTACAAAGGTGGTGTGAAAGTCGACCAAATCGTCGATGACCCTACCCCCATTCGCAGCATGTACGACCCTGGAAACCCCACGGCCGACGCCAATGGCTTTGTGTATCTGTCCAACGTCAACGAGATGCAGGAAATGATCGAAATGATGGCGGCTTCGCGCTCCTATCAAAACAATGTCGAGGTGGTCAACACCGCCAAACAACTCATGATGCGCACTTTGGACATCACCAAATCCTGATATTTGAAAGACTGATATGGCCACGACTGCATCTACACCCAAAGCACCTTTGCCCAGCGGCATCATTAGCTACGAGGACTACATCGCCAAGAACAAAGTCAAGGCGACCAGCAGCACCATGGACCAAGGTGCTTTCCTGACCTTGTTCACCACCCAATTGAAAAACCAAAACCCCTTGGACCCCGTGAAAAACGAGGCCTTCGTAGCCCAGTTGGCGCAGTTCTCGCAGCTCGAAGCCACAACTGCCATGAAAGCCAGTATGGAAAACATGGCGAAAAGCATGCAAGGCGACAAGATGCTTGCCGGCGCCTCCATGATTGGACGCAAAGTTGCTGTGCCCAATGCCCCCGCCACGCTCTTGGACGGTCAACCCGTGCAAGCCAGCGTGGATTTGCCCAGTGGTGCGGAGGGCGTACAAATGCAAATTTTGGACAGCAAAGGTCAGCCTGTTCGCAAACTGGTTTACCCAGCGCAAGCGCCAGGCTCCATGAAGTTGTCATGGGATGGCATGAGCGACAGCGGTGCGGCCATGCCCGACGGCAGTTACACCATGCAGGTTTTGGTCAGCTCGCAAGGCAAGGCCTTGCAACCGGTGGTCAATATGTTTTCTACCGTGCGCAGCGTCAGCAACGCCGGTACCGCCGACAACACCTGGCTGCTTGAGGTCGACGGCGGCAAGAGTGTCAGCTTGAATGACGTCAAGCAAATCGCTTACTAAAACACACGCAAAAAATACAACGGAGTATCTGAACCATGTCCTTTTTTACCTCACTCACCGGTTTGAATGCAGCCACTGCTCAGTTGGGCGTGACATCGAACAACATTGCCAACGCGAGTACCGTGGGCTTCAAACGCAGTCGCGCCGACTTTGGCGATATTTTTGCCACCTCACCTTTGCAAAAAGCCACCTCTGCGGTGGGTCAGGGTGTGTCCTTGAAGCGCGTGACCCAAGAGTTTGGTCAGGGCAATATGAACTTCTCGTCCAACACCTTGGACTTGGCGATTTCTGGCGACGGTTTTTTCCCGCTCAAATCGGGTGACGGTTTCCAAGATATTTTCACGCGTAACGGCTCGTTCATGATGAACGACCAGTACAACGTGGTGAACTCAGCAGGCCAGCGTTTGATGGCGGCGTCAGTCGACTCGACCGGTAAAGCCAATTTGAGCGATATGAACGTGTTGACCATTCCGCAAAAAACCACCGGCATGGCCAAAGAAACCTCGCTGGTGCAACTGGGCTTGAACTTTCCGGCTGACGCGCAAGTGGTCACCAAAGCTTTCAGCCGCAACGACCCCACCACCTTTAACAAAAGCACCGCTTTAACGGTGTATGACAAGGGTGGTAACGGTTATTTGGCCACGGTGTATTACGCCAAAACCCAGAACGCGAGCCAAGCCGACCCGAACAACAAATGGCAAACCTATGTGTATGTGGGTGACACGCTTGTGGCAGCCGCTTTGCAACAAGCCACCGACTCCGGCACTGGCGAAAAGATGTATGTGAACAAATACGGTCAGTTAAAGCCTGAAAGCCAGGTGAGTGATTTGTTGGTCAACTCCAAAACCCAAAAGTTCTCACTCAACCAATTGACCGACAAGCGCTCGTCCGAGCCTGCCACGGTCACCGGTGGTTTGGCGCCTAGCTTGACCTCGTTAACTGGTATTAACTTCAAGGGCTTACCAAAAACCCAGTTGAGCAATATGTTCAGCTTGGATGTGGACGGTTCGGGCGTGCCGGTGAAAATAGGCTTAGACCACTTGGCAGGTCAAGCGCTGACGCTGTCGGGTACAGAAATCGCCAAAGAGTTGACCAATGTGATCAACCGTAAATTTGGTGACGAGCGTTACTTCAACTTCGCTGGACAGCAAAACTTTGCCATCTCATCGACCAATAAAGAAAACACGCTGACAGAAACCCGCATGGTTCAGCTGGACTCCACCGACATGACCTATGAAGAGGTGGTCAACAAAATCAATAGCCAGCTCAGTGGCAGCAGCAATGTGTTGTCGAATGTGGAATTTAGCACCACCCCAACAGCTAGCGAATTCAAAGGCTATAGCTTCACCTTGGGAGGCAAGACAGTCTCGGGTCGACTGACCCTGAAAGACCCACTCAGCACCAAGCCCATGGAGGAATTGGCAACCAATATGCAAGACCGCATCCAACTGGATTTGGTACTTCGTTTTGGTTACAGCAGCGATGCGGCCGCTAAGGTGACGGTGAATGTACAAAACGGCAATGAAATGCGATTGACAAGCGGCGACGGTACGGAAGTGTCTGGTTTGAATCTGACCACCGTCAGTGCCGGCTCGCCAGTGACTATCAACAACAGCTATTCCTCCGGCACCATTGCTAAAGGTGCGGCCGGAACGTATACCAAGCTGAACATGAAAATTGGATCTACCCAAATCACCGATTTGGACATCTCCAAGATGGATTCGACCACCCTCGAGGCCTTTTCTAAAGAGCTGAAAACCAGTATCCAAAGTGAATTGACTTTAAAAGGTTGGTCGTCTTTCGAAGCCGGCTTGGTGAACGTCAAAGTCAACGTAGGGGGAACAGGTTTTACCATCACCGATGGTTCGGGTTACCAAATCTCCAAGTTCAGCTTCACGACTGCGGCAACGCCTGGTACGCCTATCGACGGCTCTGCCGCGGGCTCTAACTTGGCGCTGGACAACGTGGCCTTTGCCACCAAAGCCTATACAACCACACCAGAAAACCTGTTAAGCCATTTCAAAGACTTCACGGTAAACATGACGACGCCGGCCGGTTTGAAGCTGACCAAGACCATCACCATGGCCAGCATTTTGGCCGCCGACGCAGCAATCGCAATACCCAAGCTGACCAAATTCGATCCCAATAGCACCACCCTCGGTCCTGATCAGTTGACCGCATTGGCCGGTTATATGAATGCCGCGGTCAATGTCGTGACCGGTTGGACAAATTTATCTGGCACACCTACCGGTGACGTTTATCCCACCGTCAGCCGAGCTTCAGACGATCCATTGACGCTAACTTGGAAACCCGACACCTTCAGTTTCAATATTGCCACGGGTGCCACCAGTGGGACCTTTGTGTCTGGCATGTCCATGGGTGTGAATACCGCAGACACTGGGTTTGGTAAGTTCCTGACCAAGGGCGCCGCCGTCAAAATCGTGGCACCCAAGCTAGACTCCACCGGCGTAGTGACAGCGGCGGGTTCTTACACCTTATCGAATGTCAGCTTTCCCATGTCTAAAAAAGCCGCGGGGGATGAATTTGAATCCTTCAGCTTCATCCTTGGCGCTAAAACTTATCCCACTACTGGTTCCATCACCATAGACAAGCTCACCTTGAGCAGCTCGCCCATGACCGACTTGGCCTTGGCATTGCAAACCAAGATTCGCTCGACCTTGAAGGCCAGCGATGCGACAACTTTCAATGACACGCGTGTGTCCCAGATAAGCGTGTCTGTGGTCAACGGCAAAGACTTGAAGATCACCGATGCCGGTGGCGCTGACATCACAAACTTGACCTTGAACGCCAAAGCCCTTGCAGCAGTGTCAGTGGGCGGGAAAAATGCAAGCATTCCCAAATTGGGCAACTCTGTAACGACTTCTTACGACCCTGTCTCCCAAAAATTCAGTTTCACGCCACCCTTGGGCACAGGCACCATCGTCGCCTTGTCGGGCATCAACAATCAGATGGGCATTACCACGCCTGTCACCCAAGATTCTGGCAGCGACGCCTTGATGACAGCAGGTGCACCCGACAATATCAACAATGCTATCCGCCCTTTGAAAATGCAGCGCTATGGCATGAAGGTGGAGTACGACACGGTGAACGAGAAATTTATTTTCAAGTCAGGCACCACAGGAGACGGCTCCAGCATCAAATTGAGCGCCCCAAGCACCTATGCCTCAGAGCGTTTTGGTTTGTTGGCTGACGGCAACTATGAGGTGAAAACCTCGGCCACGGCGATTCGCGGTATCACCTCGCAACCCGCCATCATGAAGGGCTCGCCCTTGGGCATTAACGCCAACAACAACTTCAGCGTCAACTTAACCAACAACAAGTTTGTGGTGTCGGTGGACGATGTCAAGGGCACGGTTTATCTGGAACCCAAGGACACTTACACGATTGACAGCTTTGTGCTGGCGCTGCAAAACGGCATCAACCGCTTGGCTGGTCCATCGGATCAAAAAGGTTTGACTGGCCCTATGGTGTCGGGTGTGAAGGTGGCTTACGACACTGCCACCAACAGTTTGAAATTCACCACGGGCACTGCGTCGACCAACTCCTTTATCAAGGTCTCTGGCGACAGCCAGTGGGGCTTGGCTAATGTGGATGGCGGCCGTGGTTCCACCTCCAGCTGGATCAAACCGACCCAGTACACCCAAGTGGTGAATGGCGTGGCCGTGTCGCAGTACATTGACGAGTTTGGCAAGGAAACCTTCAGTCCTGACGGCTACAAAGCTTTGCCCGAGTGGTCGCCCATCTTTTTGGAAAAAGGCGAACTGACCTTTGACACTGGCGGTAACTTGGTGTCACCCAAACAAGGTTCGCAGTTGGACACGGTGTACCTGCCAGACGGTAAAGGTGCTTTGACCATCAACATCAATTACTCCAAGTCAACCCAGTTTTCTTCGCCTTATGCGGTGTTGTCGCAGTCGCAAGACGGTGCACCTGAAGGTGATTTGGTGGGCTTGTCACTCGGTGACGATGGTTTGGTGAACGCTTCTTACTCCAACGGCTCACAAAAATCGCTGGGCAAAGTGGTTTTGGTGAACTTCACCAACCCCACCGGCTTGCGCCAGATTGGTGACACCAGTTATTACAAATCCGCGTCTTCTGGCACACCGAAATATGGTGAGGCTGGTTCTGCAGGTTTCGGCACGGTGCGCTCTGGTGCAACCGAGCGGGCTAACGTGGACTTGACGCAGGAATTGGTGGACTTGATCACCGAGCAGCGTAACTTCCAGGCCAATGCCAAGGCGATTGAGACCAGCACCACGCTGACCCAATCCATTATTCAAATCAGAGCGTAAAGCCCCTCCTTAGAGAATCGACATGGATCGCCTAGCCTTTAACGCTTCTGCTGCAATCACTGAAATGCGTTTGGCTCGTCAGGCCTTGGCCAATGAAATGGCCAATATGACGACCACGGGCTTTAAGCGCTCTTATGAGGTCTCGCTCAAGGCGTTCAAAGCCGAAGGCGAGGGCTTTGACTCCAACTACCAACCCCAAGCCATGCACATGGACTTCATCAAGTTGGCCCCTGGCCCCTTGATGGCCACCGGCCGTGACTTGGACATTTTGATGAATGACCAGACGGTGTTGGGCGTGCAAGCGCCTAACGGCGAGCTAGGTTTCACCCGTCGTGGCGATCTTCAGGTCAATGTCAACGGTGTGCTGCAAACCGGCAATGGTCATCCGGTCTTGGGCGACAACCAGTCCCCGATTGCCATTCCCCTTGGCTTCAAAGCAACGATTACCAAAGACGGTGGTGTTTTTATCCACGACCCCAACCAGCCTGGTGTCCAGCAAGAGACCCAAATTGGTCAGCTTTTGCTGCGTGACGCCAGCAAAACCCCCTTGACTCGCCGCGAAGATGGCTTGTTTCGGGCGCACGATAAACCGTCAGGCGCGGATTTTGCTTCAGGTCCTGTGAAGACGTCAGTCACGACACAGGCAATCGAGGGCAGCAATGTCAGCCCCACCGAGGCCATGGTCAAACTGATCGAGCAGTCACGCATGTTTGAGCAGCAGGTCCGGATGGTCAAAGCCAGCCACGAAAACGACCAGTCCGGTTCATCCATGCTCAAACTGTCCACTTGATGGCAAGCGCCATAGGCGCTGATTTTTTGAAGAACAGGGGTTAAGCGATGGATGCAGCTTTATGGGTTTCCAAGACCGGCTTGGATGCGCAGCAAACGCGCATGAATGTCATTTCAAACAACTTAGCCAACGTTTCCACTACGGGTTTTAAGCGCGACCGCGCAGTGTTCGAAGACTTGCTTTACCAAAACATCCGCCAAGCGGGTGGCCAAAGCACGGCCAACACCCAGTCACCTACCGGCTTGATGCTGGGTACGGGTACCAAGGTGGTGGCCACAGAAAAAATGCACCTTCAAGGTAATTTGGTTAATAGCCAAAACCCCTTGGATGTCGCCATCATGGGTGACGGCTTTTTCCAAATTCAGCAACAAGACGGCACCGTTGCCTATACCCGCGACGGCGCATTCAAACTGTCGGGAACCGGACAACTGGTGACTTCCACCGGCTTTTTGCTCGAGCCCAATATCACCATTCCCAACAACGCCTCGTCTTTGACGATTGGCCGCGATGGCACCGTGTCTGTCGAATTGGTTGCCGGTCAGGGTGTTCAGGTGCTGGGTCAAATTCAGATCGCCAAGTTCATTAATCCAAGTGGTTTGAAGCCTTTGGGTAGTAACTTGATGGCTGCCACCGCTTCCAGCGGTCAGGTGCAGCTGCTGCAGCCTGGCGCCGTGGGTGCTGGGGTGTTGAACCAAGGTTCGTTGGAAGCGTCCAACGTGAACGTGGTGGAAGAGATGGTCAACATGATCGAGACCCAACGCGCTTACGAGATCAACTCCAAGTCCATCGAAGCGGTCGACGGCATGCTCAAGTATTTGAACCAGAACCTGTAATCCATTAAGGCTCTTTCACCATGAAAACACTTCTTTCTTCTCTGGTTGTTTTGGCTTTGCTGCAAGGCTGTGCCGCGCAACAACCCGTGTTGTCAAGCTTGTCGCCCTCACCCGACTTTGCGCCGGTCTATCCCTTGGCGAAAGACCAAACCGCCCCTGCGACTGGTGGCATTTACGGCAACCGCCAAAGCGATGCTTGGTTTGGCCGAGGCCGAAATTACCAAATCGGTGACCTCATTACGGTGCTGTTGAATGAATCGACACAAGCTGACCGCAGCCAAAAAACGGATGTTAGCCGTGACGCCAGCAACACGGCTTTACCCTCAGGCGCAAATAAATTGCTAGGCAATGTCCATCCCTTTTTTGACGGTCTGAGTTTGAATGCCGCTAAAACGGGCAGTACTGGCAAGGGCTCAGCGGCCCAAGCTGCCAGCTTGACCGGTTCTGTCACTGTCACTGTCACCGAAATTTTGGCCAATGGCAATTTGGTGGTGCGTGGCGAGAAAAAATTGGGTCTGTCCGAAGGCACTGAAGTCATTCAAGTTGCCGGCGTGATTCGCCCCCAAGACATAGGCCCCAACGGCACGGTTCAGTCCTTGCGATTGGCCAATGCCCAAATTTCTTACCGCGGTAGCGGCGACTTGGCAGCTGCCAGCAAACCCGGCTGGGGCACCAGTGCCTTGTTGAAATTTTGGCCCTTCTAATCCACGCTTAAATCGCCATGAAAACCTCATTCATCAAAACCTGTTTGCTGAGCTTGGCTTGTAGCTTGGCCATGCCCGTGTGGGCTGACCGTGTCAAAGACTTGGTCACCGTCGCGGCACAGCGCCCCAACCAGTTGATCGGCTTTGGCTTGGTCGTGGGTTTGCAAGGCAGCGGTGACGATGCCTCAGTACCCTTCACCACGCAAAGCATGAAAGCCATGTTGGCACAAATGGGTGTGCGCATTGACGGCCCTATGTCTGACTTTGAACAAGCGGCATCCGCCAGTCGAATCGACATCAAAAATGCTGCAGCTGTGATGGTGACAGCCGACTTACCCGGCTTTGCCAAGCCAGGCCAGCGCATTGACGTGAACGTATCTGCGATAGGCAAGGCCACCAATTTACGTGGCGGCAACTTGATCATGACCGCCATGCGCGGTGTGGACGGCGAAATTTACGCCTTGGCCCAAGGTGCATTGACGGCCACGGGCATTGATGCTTCGGCAGCTGGCTCTAAGGTAGCGATTGGCGTGCCCACAGCAGCACGTATTCCTGGTGGTGCAATTGTCGAGCGTGCAGTTGAAAACCCGTTTGAGAAGGCTGAATTCTTGGTGATGAACCTGCGCGACAACGACTTTTCCACCAGCAGCAGTATTGTTGCCGCTATCAATAAAAAATTTGGCGATGGTGTGGCACAAGCTATTGATGGCACATCGATATCGGTACGACCCCCACAAGACTTGAACCAAAGAGTGTCATTCATGGGACTCTTGGAAAACATCGAGGTCACACCTTCAGAGCCCAATGCCCGTGTGGTCATCAACTCACGCACAGGCACTGTGGTCATCAACCGTGCAGTGCGTGTCACTGCGGCGGCTGTTTCCCATGGCACGATTTCGGTGGCCATCACGGCGACCAACGAGGTGTCTCAGCCTGCCCCGCTGTCGCAAGGCCAAACACGGGATGTGCAAAACGCCGACATCGCTGTCAACGAACCCAAAAACCCCATGTTCCTGTTCAAACCTGGTGTGGACTTGCGTGAAATTGTGGACGCGGTCAACCAAGTCGGGGCCAGCCCTTCGTCTTTGATCGCCATTCTTGAGGCCTTGCGCAGCTCAGGTAGCTTGCGCGCCGAGTTGATCATCATCTAAGCCCCTAGAAGACAGCCATGAGCGAATTCACCAACATCACCAGCGCCAAGTCGTACAACGACTTCTCGGCTCTGGGCGAACTGCGCGGCAAAGCGCAGCGCAATGAAGCGGGTGCGATGCGTGAGTCGGCTGAACAATTTGAGGCCTTGTTCATCCAAATGATGCTCAAGTCCATGCGCGAAGCTTCCAGCGCCATGAAAAGCGACTTGTTGCACAACAATGCCCAAGAAACCTTTGAGGGCATGTACGACAAAGAAATTTCCATGCAAATGGCCAAGCGCAATGCACTTGGCTTTGCCGATGTGGTGGTGAAAAACCTGAGCCAGCAAAAATCTGTGCCCAGCACCACCGAGTTGCTGCAGTTGCGTCAAACCAGCACCATTCAAAACGGCATGCCCTTGAACGCACCCGTGTTGCCCATGTCCTTGGCCAACAAAGCGCAAGCCGCTATGGCTTTGCAGAAAAACACCTTGAAAGCTTTGCCGCTGGCGCCTGCCATACCCATGAAAATGGGGAATGAGCCATGAGTGACTTACTCGGCATCAGCAGCACGGCGGTTGCCGCCTATCAGCGTGCTTTGGGCACCGTCAGTAACAACATTGCTAACGTTAGTACCGAGGGCTATTCACGCCAGACCTCAACGTTGGCACAAAGTGCACCCTCCAAACAAGCCAATATGTTCTTGGGCACCGGCGTGTTGTTCACCTCGGTCAAGCGGGCGTTCGACACGTTTGCCGAATCCAATCTGCGCAACAGCAACACCGATTTATCTACCCAAACCCCGATGGTGGAATACACCCAAAGGGTGATGGACATCATGGGCGACGATAGCGTGGGCTTGAGTTCTGCGCTGGACACGTTTTTTGAATCGGCCCGCAGCTTGTCGGTCGACCCGGCTTCAGGCGTGATGCGCACCAGTTTTTTACGCTCTACCGAGGGAGTGGGCTCACGTTTTGCCGAGTTGTCGGGTCAGTTGAATTTGGTTGCTGACGAAACCCGCCAAGCCTTGGAGAGTGCATCGGGCCAACTCAACACCTTGACCGAGCAGTTGTCTTTGGTGAACCAGCAATTGACCAAGGGTACTTCCGAAGACAGCCAACCCCCAGAGCTGCTTGACAGGCGGGACTTGCTGCTGCGTCAGATGTCTGAATACTCACGCATCAAAACCAGTTTCACATCCAACGGTATGGTGTCGGTCAGTTTGGGCACCACCATGAAGCAAAGCTTGGTGGTCGACGGCATCAAGTCGCGGCCCGTGGGCATGGACCCCAACTCCAAGAGCAAGTTGGACATGGTGATCGACCCTTATGGCAAGACCGAGCCTTTGTCGGGGGCCAGCGGTGGCACCTTTGGCGGACTCAATACCTTTATTTCGCAGGTGCTTGAGCCGGCTCAAAAAAACCTCGACTTCTTAGCCCAAAGTTTTGTCGACGAGGTCAACAAGGTGCAGAAAAACGGTATCGATGGTTATGGCAATATGGGCCAGCCTTTGATGAATATCGATGTCACCGCGGTCAGCAAAGCCCAAGGCATTGGCATTGTGTTGAGCGACCCCATGCGGGTGGCGACAGGTGCCTTGTTTCGGGTGACCTCAAACAACGAAAACGCCAGTGATGTCAAGGCCAAGGTGGCGTACACGCCGCCCCCCGCATCCGTGGGTGTGAGCAACACCAAGCTGATCAATAACCCTTTCACCTCCACACCTGTACCGATTGAGGTCGGTGGTGGCCGACTGTATGCGCCCGTCACGACGCTGGCGGCGGGCATGGAAAACCCCGTCATTTACTTGGACAACGCCAAGCCTGGTCAACAACTTCAGTTGCTGACCCGGGACGGTCGTCAGCTCATTGGCAGTCAAATGAGCATTGACGAGAAGTATCAAGTGCTCACCAAAGAAAACGGGTTCAGTGAGCCTGTCACCTTCAGTGATGCCTATGTGAACAAGTCTGGCCCTAATGGTTACCTCAACACCAATGTGTTTTATGGTGCCAAAGGCAGCGTGGTCTATGCCCAGCAGTTTGATCGACTGGGCCAGCCTGCAGCACCTACGCCCACACCCGCCAAACTAGAAACCGCGCATATCCAGCAATTGCAAGCGGGTGCCACCGGTTTGACCTTGATCGCCAATGGTGCCATCAAGCTCAATAACAACCCATTAGGCCCCTTGGTGCTCGAGGCTCGCGAAACCTTGACACCGCAAAAAGTGGCTGCTTGGCTGCAAAAGGGCTTGGTCGATAACAAAATTTCCGATATGCGTGTGGAGGTCTACAACCAGATTCGCTTCAATGCAGCAGCGCTGGACTACCGCAAACCCCTGTCTATCAATGGCATCAATATAGGTACTGTTAATCAAAACGCCAAAGTCGCCAATGAGTACCTAGACATGCCTAGCATGGTCAAGGCCATTCAATCCGCCCAAGACACTACCGGTGTCACAGCGCGTATTGCCGACAACGGCGATTTGATTTTGGAAAATGCTCTGGGACGTGAGGGCGAAACCATCACCTTGGGTCCCAAAGACGTCAATGGTCAATCGTCCAATGCCTTTAACCTCAATTTAAGCGGTTCCAATGGCGTCATACAAGGCCAAGTGCGTCTGACGCGCACCTTGGGAGACCCCGCCAAGTCAGATATCCGCTTGTCCTTTGGCACAACGCCCAACGTAGGTTCACCTTTCGACTTGAGTATTGTGGGTTTGCGCACTGCGGCCTACATCGAAGGCAAGGTGCCCGACGACTTGCAAGTGTTTGTGACAGGCGAGGGTAAAGCCAGCATAGCAGCCAGTTTTACAGGACAACCCACCGATCCGCAGCAAAAACTGCGCGCTCAAAATTTGGTGGTGATATTTGACGCTGCCGACCACTACACCATCAAAGACGGCGCTACAGGCACGGTGTTGGCAGAAAGAAAGTACGACATCACGGTATTGAACCCCGTGGTCAATTACCAAGGCTTGGCCATTAAATTTACCCGCGCCCCCGATGTGGGCGATGTGTTTGCGGTAGACGGCAACCGCGACGGCTTGGGTAACAACGAAAACATGCTGGTCATGGCTGATTTGGCTAGAAAAGGCGTGATTGGTAACAAAAGCTTTTCTGATTCTTATATCGATCAAGTCAATACCGTGGGCAATGCCGCTCAGCAGGCCAAGATCACCCAACAAGCCTTGACGGTGGTGAATGCCCAGGCCAAGCAGTCGCGTGACAAAGTCTCTGGCGTCAACCTAGACGACGAAGCCGCCGACCTGATTCGCTTTCAGCAGGCTTACCAAGCGGCTGCCAAGTCATTGCAAATATCGGGTCAGTTGTTTGACTCGATTGTTCAGATTCGCTGAAGGAGATTCAAGCCATGGTGATGAAAGTCTCGACCAGTATGTTTTTTGATAATGCCAGCAAGCAGCTGGGCAATATCCAAAGCAGCTTGGCTAAAACGCAAACGCAACTGTCGACGGGAAAACAAATCAACAGGCCCAGTGACGCACCCGATAAATCTTCGTTGATCACGCGTTTGCAGTCTGAAATGGCGCGTCAAGCCAGCTACCAAGGCAACTTGAATGCGGTCAACGTCCGATTGCAAGCCGAGGAAACAGCGCTCAGAAACACCAGCGAAGTGATGTACCGCTTAAAAGAATTGGGCATTCAAGCGGCCAACGACACCTTGAGTGACGCGGACCGTAAAACTATCGCCTTGGAGATGACGCAACTGAAAGATCAAATCTTGAGCATGGCCAACTCCCAAGACTCCAATGGCAATTATTTGTTTGCCGGCTCTCGCGTTGCCCAAGAGCCCTTTGGGGCAGACGCCAAGGGAAGGGTGGTCTACCAAGGTGACCAAAGCCGCATGTTGGTGCCGGTGGGAGACAACCGCCGCATGAACCTCAACATCCCAGGGATTGACGCGTTTGTGAATTTGGTGCGTGTGGATGACAAGGGCAACAGGGTAGGCGTGGGTTTCTTCCAAGCTTTGTCCGACATGGTGGACGCGGTGAAGAACACCGACAGACCGAATATTCAACGCGGCATCAAAGAGCTTGACCGTATGCAGCAAGGCATCAGTGACGCCAATGCGCAGTTGGGCACCGATATGAACGTGGTGGACTCGCAAGGCGGCGTGCTCGACGAGATTACCTTGCGCCTGAAAACCACTTTGTCGGATGTACAAGACTTGGATTACACCGAGGCCATCACCAAGATGAACAAAGACCAGTTGGCCTTGGAGTCGGCACAAAGCACTTTTGCAAAGATTTCAAAACTATCACTTTTCAATTACATCAATTGAGCGCTCAAGTTTGTCCAACATGTGTCGATAAGACTGATTCACCTTAAAAGTTGACCCATGGCCACATCTGTTTCATCCAGCACATCGAACGGTTCTGCCGTACCAGCGGCGCTTGTCACTGCGGCCAGCGTTGCTGCCAATAACCGCACCAACGCGCAAAAACTCATCACGGCCTTGGGCACGGGATCCGGTGTGGACGTAGCCTCTTTGGCGCAAAACTTGACGGACGCCGAGCGCGTACCCAAAGCCAATGCCATCAATGCCAAGATCAACAAAAACGAGTCGCGTATTTCGGGCTATGCCGCCATTGCTTATGTGGCAGCGGGCGTGCAAACCGCGCTAAATGCTTTGAAGGATGAGCGTAATTTTGATGGCGCCGTAGCCAGTGTAGGCAACACAGCAACCGTCACCGCGACCGCTGGATCCACTGCCACAGAAGGCTCACACGCCTTGACCGTCACACAACTTGCCAAGCCACAGCGAGCGGTGTTTGGTTCAAGTTCATCCGCGGGTTTTTCTGATGCCACCACTGCCATCACTGGTTTGACCGCAAGTAGTTTGAGTCTTGCCCACCCTATCACCTTCCAGCCCTTGGCCAGTGGTGAATCGGTGGTTATCAATGGCTTGCAGTTCACTGCCAGCAGTAGCGTAACTGCAGCTCAAGTGGCTGCAGCGTTTGTCAACTTGTCAGCCAGTGCAACCACAGGTGCAGGTACCGCTTATGGCTCTTATACGGGCACCTTCCTCGCGGGTTACAGCACAGGTGCTGCCTCGAGTGGCAGCGTAGCGGCTACACAGACCATAGCGGCTACCAACCCCACCGATATCGTTAAAGAAATCAACGGCAACGCGCCTCTGAGCGGAGTCAAAGCCCAATTGGTTTACTCCGGCAGCGACTACAAAATCGTACTGTCAGGCAAGACCGGGGCTGCCAACACCTTTTCTTTAACAGACAGCACTGCAAAGGTGGTCGGTTTTGACACCGCCAATACTTCTCAGGCCGCAACCGACGCTACTTTTAATATTAATGGCGTTAGTTTCACCCGCTCCAGCAACCAAGTGGGTGACGCTTTGACGGGCGTAACCTTGAACTTAAAAGCCGTTGCTACCACCTCGATTGATTTGACCCGTGACAATTCCGGCTTGATGTCCAAAGTCAAAGATGTAGTGACCGCCTACAACGAAGCCATGTCCATGCTCAATGTACTGTCAGATCCCAAATCGACAGTAGAAACTTACGGCGGAGCCCTGGTTGGTGACTCTATGGTGCGAACGGTTCGCGAACAATTGCGCAACCTGATGTTTACCGATTCCAGCGCGTCCGCCTCATCCAGCAAGATCAAAAACGTGCGTGATTTGGGCATCAGTATCGATATGGTGGGCACCATGACGCTCGACAATGCCAAGCTGACCGATGCGCTTACCAACCGTTTTGACCAAGTCGTCACCGCCATGACCGGCAACATGAACGACCTGGGCGAATACAGCACTGCAAATGCAGGCATAGCAGGAGACGCCTCAAGGGCCTTAACCAAATTGCTCAAGGCATCGGGACCTGTCAAAACCGTCAGCACCAACACTACAACCCAAAACAAAAAATACCAAGAAGACCTTACCAACCTTCAAACCCGCATGGATGCTTTATTGGCCCGGTACCAAAAACAATTCGCCAACATGGACAGCATGGTGGGTAGGAATAATTCACTCAAAACCAGCTTAAAAAGCACTTTCGACGGAATGAGCAAGTCCAATAATTAATTAATTGGCTTTACTGATTAGATTTTTTTAAAAAGAGTGCTCTTCAGCACTCAAGTTTGTGTTTCTCGTGCCGATTAGTTGGACAAGAAGGGTAATTTTCTAGCCCTTGGTAGTTCATCTGATATGCCCCAACGGAGAAACCCATGGCCAATGACATTGGAAACATCAATCCTGCAGCCAAACCAGTGCGTAGTGCCGAAAAGACCACGCAGACGGCACCTGTTGTAAAGACCACTGCCGTTCAAAGGCCTCAAACCATTCAGGCTCCTGTGAAAGCAGAAATAACGATAGATGTTGGTCAGCAAGAAAAACAGGTTAAAGAGGCAATTTCCAAGTTGAATGAGCTGGCCAAGTCGGGTAATCAGCAACTGGGATTTCGAATGGACCCACACACCAACGGCCCAGTGATCACTGTGCACAACACCCAGACGGGCGAATTGGTTCGAACCATTCCTTCTGAAGAAGTTTTGCGTGTAGCTAAAAGCATAGATTCGCTTAAAGGCGTCATTTTCAGCGAAAAAATGTAAAGACCGGCTCAAGTAACAAAAACAGAGGTCGATTCTTTAGCTAACGGGAAGACAAAGACCACTTTCTGTTTTTCCACTAAGAACCGATGCTCATTGAGCAAGTTCTTAGATTAATGAAAACGCAAAGACAGGAGTAACAAAATGGGTAATGTGATCAACACCAACGTTAAGGCCTTGATGGCTTCAAACGCTCTGAACAAAAATGGTCGCGTTCAGCAAAACGTGATGGAAAGCCTGTCGACAGGCAAGAGCATCAACCGTGCCTCTGACAACGCAGCTGGCTTGTCGATTCGCGAGACCATGACAGCGCAGATCAACGGCTTGAATGCAGCCGTCAAAAATGCCAACGATTCCATCTCCATGTTGCAAACTGC
>CAMATW010000003.1 GCA_945861305.1 Bordetella parapertussis
AAACATCACGGCATCTTGAAAACGGCTGTCGGTGGCAATGGTTTCATTGATTTCGCCACCTAATAAGTACATACGGGCGAATTCACCCCCATCAAACAAAGACGACAAAGCCAGAATCAAGCAAAACAACATGGCGTAGCAAAAGCCAATCAGCAGCAAGCGTTGGGACTGAAGAGGACCTTCACGAAAGCCAATGAACAGAACGGAGGGCATGGGGAATTTGCCAAGCACAGCTTCACGAGACGCTGCCATCAAACCCAGCGACATCGTTGGCAAAAGGATTAAGCCGGCAAATGCCCCGACATAAGGCAGCAAAGAGGTCAGGGATATCAAACCCAGAAAAATAAAAAACAAACCACTCAGCGCCAAGGGTTGGCGCCAAAACGTGCGAATGCCCTCCTTGACCCAAGCCACGCCAGTACGCGCAGTAACAATTTGAAGCTTCATAGGTCAGAGTGTGACAGGGTTGTGTAAACGCTCAAGCAGCACGCGTTCAAAATGCCCAGGGTCATGGGCTTGCAGCAGGCTGGCCTCTCGGGGCAAATGAAAATCCCACAGACGGGAAATCCAAAAACGCAAGGCTGCAGCACGCAGCATGGGGTTGAAAAGCGCTCTCTCTGCGCCAGACAGAGGACGAACTTCTTCATAGCCCTCAAGCATGGCTATCAATCGATCTGCATCAAAGACACCGCTTGCCAAATCGATGCACCAGTCGTTCAAGCACACGCCTAAATCAAACAACCAGCTGTCGAAGCCTGCAAAATAAAAATCAAAAACCCCACTTAACTGATCGTTAACAAACATCACATTATTGCGAAAGGCATCAGCATGGACAGCGCCTTTGGGCAAAGCCGTGTAAGCAAAAGATGATTGAACATGGTTTTGAAAAGCCAACTCATGTTGCAAGGTCGTCGCTTGCGCCCCGCTTAGAAAGGGGAGAATGGTTGGAACGGTTTGGTTCCACCACGCAAGGCCGCGCAAATTGGGTTGTTGATGCTCGTAACTGCTCGCAGCAAGATGCATCTGCGCCAAGCTTGCACCCATGGCGTGGCAATGCGAAGGGCTGGGATCGAGTTGCGAGCTGCCTGCCAAGCGATTGACAACAGTTGCTGGTTTGCCACCCACGCTTAGCAATATTTCACCTTGGACATTGACTTGGGGCGCTGGCACGGCAATGCCTTGGTCCGCCAGATGCTTCATCAAATGTAAATAAAAGGGGAGTTGCTCACGGGTCAGTCGCTCGAACAAGGTCAGTACATACGCGCCTTGGTCGGTGGTCAAAAAATAGTTGGTGTTTTCAATTCCGCTGCTGATGCCTTCCAACGATACCAATTCGCCGAGGGACAGATCTGCCAATAAATCACGGGCTTGCTGCTCAGAAACTTCGGTGAAAACGGCCATGGTGGATTAAGTAGAGCAGCTGCTGGGAGAAGATGGCGGATTGTAGGCACAATCCTTCCCATGCAAGACACACCCACCCTGTTGCTGGTTGACGGTTCCAGCTATTTGTACCGCGCTTTCCACGCCATGCCCGATTTGCGGGTGGACCGTAACGATCCGAACAGCCAAGCCACTGGCGCGATTCGCGGCATGGTCAATATGCTGCAAAGCCTGCGCCGCGAATACCCCAGCCACCATGCGGTGTGCGTGTTCGACGCCAAAGGCCCCACCTTCCGCGACGACATCTACCCCCAGTACAAAGCCACGCGCTCGCCCATGCCCGACGATTTGCGCAGCCAAATCGAGCCCATCCACCGCTTGGTGCGGCTGATGGGCTGGCCACTCTTGGATGTGCCCGGGGTCGAGGCCGACGATGTGATTGCCACCTTGGCCCACATGGCCAGCACCCAAGGCATGAGCGTGGTGGTCTCCAGTGGCGACAAAGATTTGAGCCAGTTGGTGAACGAGCGCATCACCATCATCGACACCATGAATGGCAAAAAACGCGATGTGGCCGGCGTGACCGACGAGTTTGGTGTACCACCCTCGCTGATGATTGATTACCAAACTTTGGTGGGTGACACGGTGGACAACGTCCCCGGCGTAGCCAAGGTTGGCCCCAAAACCGCGGCCAAGTGGCTCATGGAATACGGCTCGTTGGAAGCTCTGATGGCGCGAGCTGACGAGATCAAAGGCGTGGCCGGTGAAAACCTGCGCCAAGCGCGGGATTGGCTGCCCACCGGCAGACAACTCGTCACCATGAAAACCGATTGCGATTTGAGCGCCCATGTTGCGGGCCTGCCTACGTTGGATGGCGTGGTCATGCAAGCGCCCGACCAAGCTGGGTTGATTGATTTTTACAAGCAATACGGATTCAAAGGCTTGGTCACTTCACTGGAAGCAGGTGAGGGTGCTGAGCCTTCTGCCAAAGCCGCCCGTGTCCCACTGATCGAATCGGGCGTGGGCGAAGTGGGTGTGTTGTTCGATGCACCCGCACCCGCGGTAAGCGCCGAGGTGCATTACGACTCCGTGCTCGGTTGGGACAGCTTTGACGCATGGCTGCAAAAGATAGAAGCCGCCGATTTGGTCGCCTTGGACACCGAAACCACCTCGCTGGTGGAGATGCAAGCGCAGATTGTGGGCATCAGCGTGTGCATCACGCCAGGTGAGGCCGCTTACATCCCCTTGGGCCACAACGCCGCCGATGCACCCACGCAATTGCCCCTGAATGAAGTGCTGGCCAAGCTCAAACCGTGGTTGGAGAACCCGGCGAAACACAAGCTGGGACAGCATGTGAAGTACGACCGCCATGTGTTGGCCAACCATGGCATCGAGGTGCAGGGTTATGTGCACGACACCATGCTGCAAAGCTATGTGCTTGAGGTCCACAAACCCCATGGTTTGGAGAGCTTGGCCGATCGGCACTTGGGTCGCAAAGGCTTGTCTTTTGAAGACCTGTGCGGCAAAGGCGTGCACCAAATTTCATTTTCCCAAGTCGATGTGGCCAAAGCTTCGCACTATGCCTGTGAAGACGCCGACTTCACCTTGGCCGTTCACCAGCGGCTGTGGCCCCTCTTGCAAGCCGATGACAAGCTAAGGTTCATTTACCAGTTGGAGATCGACAGCAGCGAGGCGCTATACCGCATCGAGCGCAATGGCGTGTTGATTGACGCGCCCACCTTGGCCGCGCAAAGCCACAGCTTGGGCCAGCGCATCATGCAGCTCGAGCAAGACGCTTACGCCATCGCCGGTCAACCTTTTAATTTGGCGTCTCCCAAGCAATTAGGCGAAATATTTTTCGACAAACTCGGTTTACCGGTCATCAAAAAAACCGCCACCGGTGCGCGCAGTACCGACGAAGAGGTGTTGGAAAAACTGGCCGACGACTACCCGCTGCCCGCCAAAATTTTGGAGCACCGATCTCTGTCCAAACTCAAAGGCACGTACACCGACAAACTCGCGCAATTGGCGCAACCGCGCACCGGCCGCGTTCACACCCATTACGCGCAAGCCGTGGCGGTGACGGGGCGTTTGTCCAGCAACGACCCGAATTTACAAAACATCCCCATCCGCACCCCCGAGGGGCGCAAAGTGCGCGAGGCTTTTGTGGCGCCTGCGGGCAGCGTGATTGCCAGTGCCGACTACAGCCAAATCGAGTTGCGCATCATGGCCCACATCAGCGACGACCCGGCCTTGCTCAAAGCCTTCCACGAAGGCTTGGATGTGCACAAAGCCACGGCCGCCGAGGTGTTTGGCTTGACGCCTGACACGGTGAGCAGCGAGCAGCGCCGCTATGCCAAGGTCATCAACTTCGGTTTGATTTACGGCATGAGTGCGTTTGGTTTGGCCAAGGCGCTGGGCATCGACAACACCGCTGCAAAAAATTACATCGAGCGTTACTTCCAGCGTTTTGCGGGTGTCAAGCGCTACATGGACGACACCCGTGCCCAAGCCAAAGCCCAGGGCTATGTGGAAACGGTATTTGGCAGGCGTTTGTATTTGCCCGAAATAAATTCACCCAACGGACCGCGACGCGGTGGCGCCGAGCGTGCCGCCATCAACGCGCCCATGCAAGGCACAGCGGCCGACCTGATCAAGCTCAGCATGGTCAAGGTGCAGCAGGTGTTGGACCAAGAAAAACGCGGTACCCGCATGATCATGCAGGTACACGACGAGTTGGTGTTCCAGGTGCCGGAGTCAGAAATCGATTGGCTCAAAACCGAGGTGCCGCGCATCATGGCCAGCGTCGCTGAGCTGAAAGTGCCCTTGCTCGCCGAGGTGGGGGTGGGCGCCAACTGGGACCAGGCGCATTGAAGTCTTAACGTGCTAACGGTGGCACCACCATGGCGATATTTTGGATAGCCCCGCTTCTGACCATTTCGTTATAGACCAGTACTTGGTAACGGAAATTTTTGTCGGGTGTAACGGAGTGGTAAGCGGCAATGCCAAACCAGTTAAGGCCATGCCGCGAAATCTGTTTGCGCAACAACCAAGCGCCCACATAGGTATTGACACAGCCATCCATCAAATGGCTTTCATGAATGCCATGGTTTTGCAACACGGGCAGGTGAATAGAGTTGATTTGGGCGACGCCAATGTCGCGTGTGCCGTTCATGTTGACATTGATGGCCTTGGGGTTGAGTCGGCTTTCCACCACCAAGATGGCTCTTAACAAATAGGGGTTGACGCCGTGGTACTGCGCAGCGCCCACAATGCATTTGTTCAGCGGTTTTGAGCCATTGGGCGAACCGGATGTGGCCATTGCGCCAGTCATGCCGCAAGCTAAAAGCAAACAACATACAGTCAGTCTCAGAAAATTTGCAACGCCGAAAATGAATGATAAATTCATCATTAAATCCTATAAAAACAATACTTAAAGTTACTTTAATTGATTTTTAGATAAAAAGTGAATACCTAGATACCTGTTTTTTGTGAAATTTGCTAAATTACGACACAAAAGTGCTTTAAATCCAAAAAATAGACGCAGGGGTGTGTCTCAGGACGGGGCGCATAATTGCAGACATGACGCTCACGTTTTGGACCATCATGGCGGGAACCTTGTTCGCCGGCGTAGGCAGTGTTTTGTTGGCGGCTCTGTTGGCGCGGGCTTTGATGGCCCGCTTTACACAGCATTTGCTCAGCCTTGCCGCAGGCGCCTTGTTGGCGACAGCGTTTTTGCATTTATTGCCTGAGGCTTTCGAGTCCGACACGGCACCCCATAGCTTGTTTTTGACTCTGCTTTTGGGCTTGGTCTTCTTCTTTCTTTTGGACAAGGCTGAGTTATGGCACCACGGCCATGAGCATGGACAGGCTCACCATGGGCCCCATGATCACGAGAACAACGATTCACATGAGCACCCATCTGCAGAAGGTTTGACAGGCAGTTGGGCGGTACTGACGGGCGACAGCGTACATGCCTTTGGCGATGGGGTATTGGTGGCGGCGGCTTTCATGACCAATTTCAGTCTGGGTGTAGCGGCGTCGGTGGCGGTGCTGGCGCATGAAATTCCTCACCATATGGGGGACTTGGCTGTCTTGCAACGCGGCTTAGGTCAGGGGCGTAGTGCTTTATTGAAGCTGTGTTTGGCCGGTGGCGTGACGGTAGTGGGCGGCATGGCAGGCTTTTTCCTGATTGAAGGTCACGAAGCTTGGCTGCCGTTTTTGTTGGTGATCGCCAGCAGCAGTTATGTGTATGTCGCCTTGGCCGACTTGATACCCCAGTTGCAAAAAAGACTGTCAGCAGCAGAGACTGGGATGCAAGTACTTTGGTTGTTTGCAGGCATTGCCATGGTGACTGCTGCGGTGCAGTGGATGCACGGACATTAAGCCTTTTAGCCCTGTGCGCAGGGCAGGCCTGGTGTGTTGCACCATTCGCTCCAACTGCCTGCATAAAGTGCTGTTCTACCCAGTCCAGCAACTTCCATGGCCAACACATTGGGGACAGCGCTGATGCCGCTGCCGCAGTGGTGCACCACGCTGCTGGCGTCGCGACCGTTGAGCAGGTCCTTAAACTCGGCGCCTAATTCAGCTGGGCTTTTCATGAAGCCTTGCGGGTTGAGATTGGTATTGAAAGGGCGATTCAGAGCGCCAGGTATATGGCCCGCTACTGGGTCGAAAGGCTCGGTTTCCCCTTTGTACCTTGCAGGCGCTCGCGCATCCACAATGGTTTGCGCAGGACGACCTAAATCTGCCAAGACTTCAGCTGTGTGTTTCAACACCACCAAAGGCTCACGCAAAGGAAATGTCGCAGATGCCACGGGCAAAGCAGGACCGCTGGACACGCTGCCACCTGCTGCTACCCACGCTTGCAGGCCGCCATCGAGCACTGCCACCGCCTCGTGGCCGCACCACTTGAGCATCCACCACAAACGGCCGCAATAGTTCATGGCTTGACGGTCATAGACCACCACTTGGGTGTTTTCGCTGATGCCACAAGCGCCTAGCCACTGCGCAAAGTGTTCGCGTGAGGGCAGGGGATGTCTGCCGCCGTTGACCGCCAAGGCTTTGTCATGCGTCGCTAAATCAGTATTGATGTCAGCGAACAAAGCGCCAGCAATGTGTTCTTCTTCGAATTGCTGGCGGCCTGCCTCGAGTTTGGCCAAGTCGGCGCTGCAATCAATGACCACGGCCGAATTGGACTTCAACGCTTCAACAGAAATCAGGGTGGTGTACATGGTTCAGTGATCCTCTGCGGGTGAGTCGGGAGCCGCGCGGGTGCGCAGCACGGTGGAGGCGATACCACTGGCAATGATGAGCCACATGCCCAACCAACCGATGGTGGGCAATTGTTCCTCAAACAAAAAAACGCCGTACAGGGCAGCAAACACAATGCCAGCGTATTGCAAATTGGCGACCACCAAGGTTGCACCCCGCGAGTAGGCGCGGGTGAGACACATTTGCCCCAGCGAGGCCAACACCCCGATGGGCAAAAGCCACACCGCATGGTCCCAGTTCCAAGGCGACACGCCGTAAATCAACATACCTGCGCCACCGGCCAAACTGGTGCCCAGCGCGAAATAAAATACCACCCGAACCACGGGTTCGCCTGCCCGCCCCAGTGCCATCACATGCATATAGGCAAACGCGGACACAAAGCCTGACATCAAGCCCACCAAGCCAGCAAACATTTGGTCTTGCTCGATGGTGGGGCGCAGCATCATCACCACACCGACAAAACCACTGAGCACCGCCAACACCAACGGGCCTTGGCGGCGCATGTCCACGCTTGTGCCAGTTAGGGTGCCCATCAAGGTGCCGCCCACCAAAAAAGCGGCAATCCACACACTGCTCATGTAGTTGAGCGTCATGGCGGTGGCCAATGGCAATTTGCCTAGGGCATAAAACCATGCACCCAACGAAAACACCCCCACCACATTACGCCAAAAATGCATCAATGGGACGGGCGTGTGAAGTGGGGTACCAGTAAAACGGGCGTACAAACCCATCATCAAAAGGCTGATGATGCCTCGGTAAAACACCAGTTCAGAGGCGTGGAAATAAGCGGAGGCGAATTTGACGCAAACCCCCATGCTGGCCAGAAATACGGAGGCCAGCAGCATCCAAAGCGCTTGCATTTATATAAGGGTATCCATTCTGCGGCGGTACCACTCGTGGAAATGCTGCATACCGTCTTCCATGGGGCTTTGGTAGGGTCCCACTTGATTCTCGCCGCGTTGCATCAATGCCAAGCGGCCTTGGTCCATGCGCTCAGCGATTTCATCGTCTTCCACACAGGTTTCCATGTAGGCCGCGCGTTGCGCTTCTACAAAACCTCGTTCGAAAGCGACGATTTCCTCGGGGTAGAAGAACTCCACCACGTTCATGGTTTTGCGCGGACCCATGGGGTGCAAAGTGGATACGGTGAGCACATGGGGGTACCACTCCACCATGATGTGGGGGTAGTAGGTCAGCCATATCGCGCCATGTTGGGGTACAGAGCCTTGGTTGTAGTGCAGCAGGGCGTTGTGCCAGCGCTCATAAATAGGGCTGCCAGCTTTACCTAAGCGGTTGGCGACTCCCACAGTCTGCACCGAATACTCGTCTTTCAGTTCCCATTGCAAATCATCGCAGGTGACAAAGTTTCCAAGCCCTGGGTGAAAGGGGCCAACGTGGTAGTCCTCGAGGTAGACCTCAATGAAGGTTTTCCAGTTGTAGTTGCAAACATGCATTTCGACATGGTCAAGTGCATAGCCGGTGAAGTCGAGTTGGTTGCGTGGTCCCATGCCAGCCAAGTCGGCCAGCACATCACGGCCGTTGGCTTCGAAGAGCAAACCATTCCATTCTTGTAGCGGGTAGTTTTGCAGGTTCAGGCAAGGGTCTTGCTGAAAATGCGGCGCACCTATCAGTTGACCTTGTCCTGAATACGTCCAGCGGTGAAGCGGGCAAACCACATTCCCGCTCATACTAAGTGCAGGGTCGTTCAGGTTGCCTCTTCCTTTGAGCATCACGGCTTGGCGGTGGCGGCAAACATTGGAGATCAGCTGTATGCCTTGTGGGGTGTGCACCAAGGCACGCCCCTCGTTTTCATGGGCGAGCGCATGAAAATCGCCTACCTGTGGCACGGAAAGCGAATGGCCGACATAACGCGGACCACGCTTAAAAAGTTGCTCAATTTCACGCTGGTACAACGCGTCATCGAAATAGCTTGAAACTGGAAGTTGGCCAGAGGCCTGCTGCAGTTGAAGACTTAAATCAGACATGGGCGACCTGACCTAAAGACTCCCCACAGGGAGAATGACTGAAAAACTGGGGGGTACCCCAGGCGGAAGCGGATTGTAGCCTCGACTTTTAGCAATATTTACAATTTTTCAAGATTAAATCGCCCGCCTACAATGGTTTTAATCTTATTAAATACAGTGTGGCATGACCAAAACCAAACCCTCTTCACCGCCTGACGCTTCTGTGCAAGCCCTTCCCGAAAGCTATGAAGCAGGTTTGAAGGAACTCGAAGGCTTGGTAGCCCAGATGGAGTCGGGGCAATTGCCTTTGGCGCAATTGCTGCAAACCTACCAGCGCGGTGCTTTTTTGTTGAACCATTGCCGTGCACAACTGCAAGCGGTGGAAGAACAGATCAAAGTTTTGGAAGCAGGTACCTTGAAACAATGGAGTGGCAGCGAATGAAAGCTTTTAATTTCAACCAATGGAGCCAGACCCATTTAGCAGCCATAGAAATGGCTTTAGAAGATGGGGTGCCCGCTTACGCGCCTGCAGGCTTGGGTGACGCCATGCGCTACGCGGTGCTCGACGGCGGAAAACGTTTGCGCCCACTTTTGGTTTTGGCCAGTATGGAAGCCAGTGCTGCTGGCCAGCAAGTGGCTTGGATGGAAGACGCGGCCATGCGTGCCGCCTGCGCGGTGGAGTTGATCCATGCTTACAGCTTGGTGCATGACGACATGCCTTGCATGGACAACGATGTGCTGCGCCGTGGCAAACCTACAGTGCATGTGAAGTTTGGACAAGCGCAGGCCTTGCTGGCCGGTGACGCACTGCAATCTCTGGCTTTTGAATGCCTCACACCAGACGACAGTGATATCCCCGAAGCGGTGCAGACCAAGCTCTGTGCATTGCTTGCTCGCGGTGCTGGCCATGCGGGCATGGCGGGTGGACAAGCCATCGATTTGGCAAGCGTGGGCGTGGCACTGGACGCCGAGGCTTTGCGCCATATGCACCGCTGCAAAACCGGTGCTTTATTGGAAACCAGTGTGTTGATGGGTGCGGTGTCTGGCGACGCCAGTTCTCGCGCCTACCAAGCTTTGCAAAGTTTTGCCCAAGCATTGGGCCTAGCGTTTCAGGTGGTGGACGATATTTTGGACGTCACGGCTGATTCGGCGGTGCTGGGTAAAACGTCCGGCAAAGATGCAGCAGACAACAAACCCACTTATGTTTCTTTACTGGGTTTGGCAGGGGCTCGACAAGAAGCCAAGGCTTTGGCTGACCAAGCCCAAGCTGCCTTGATCAAAAGCGCTTTGCCCAACACACAAGCTTTGCGAGCCTTGACAGATTGGGTCTTGCACCGTCAACATTGACCATGGATGAAAGGGGCCAAGCATGGCTTTGCTGATACTCGGATTGGTATTGTTTTTAGGCACGCATTCCACCCGCGTCTTTGCTGAAAACTGGCGTCAAGCCACCTTGGAGCGCTTGGGCGAAAAAGCGTACAAAGGGGCTTATACCTTGGTGTCCTTGGTGGGCTTTGGCTTGATGATGTTTGGTTTTGACCAGGTGCGATGGGACAGTCCTGTGTTGTGGTCACCCCCTGTGTGGGCCAAGCATGGTGCGGCTGTGTTGATGCTGGTGTCTTTGGTGTTGTTGGCCTGTGCCCACGCTCCACGCAACGCTGTCAAAGCCAAGTTGCACCACCCCATGGTGTTGTCGGTCAAGGTATGGGCGTTGGCACATTTGTTGGCCAACCCGCGTTTGGCTGATGTGGTGTTGTTTGGCGCTTTTTTGCTCTGGTCGGTGCTCAACTTTCGAGCCGCCCGTCAACGTGACCGCTTGGCCGCCGCATCTTTGTCCGCTGGCCAAGGCAGTGGAGCGCTTGAGCCCGAGGTTTCCAGCGCTGCCACTTGGCTGGCGATTGGCATAGGCGTGGTGGTTTGGGCTATTTTGTTGTCTCGCGGTCATGCGTGGTTGTTTGGCGTCAGTCCTTTAGGCATGTAAGCCATAAATTTACCCCAGGTAAACCCTAGGTACATATAAATCCAGATTGACAATCCATAGTGTCATGTTAAATTGACACTGTGGACATTGCCTCGATGGGTCGATGCGATGGTTCCACGCCATTATTGGGGGTCGCCATGAGCATGCAAACACGCATTGAAGCCGCGCTAGAACTGCATTTTTCCCATATTCAAGCCTTGAGCGCTCCACCGCGCTTGATGTCTGCCATGCGCCACGCGGTGTTCCCAGGCGGTGCGCGGATTCGCCCACAGCTGTGTTTGGCCGTTGCCAGAGCCTGTGGCGATGATGCACCGGCACTTTCGGACGCCGCCGCCGTGGCGATTGAACTCATGCACTGTGCCTCCTTGGTGCATGACGACATGCCTTGCTTTGACGATGCTGACACACGTCGAGGCCAAGTCACGGTGCATAAGCAGTACGGTGAACCTTTGGCGCTGCTGACGGGCGATGGTTTGATCGTGATGGCTTACCAAGTAATGGCCCGTGCAGGAAGACTTCATCCCGCTCGTCTGGCAGACCTGATTTCCACCATCAGCGATGGCGTGGGCGCCCCAGATGGCATCGTTGCAGGACAGGCCTGGGAGTGCGAAACCAAGGTAGCCCTTAGCCAATACCAACGCGCCAAAACAGGTGCTTTGTTTGTTGCTGCCACTTGCGCTGGCGCACTCGCCGCTGGGGTAGACCCAGCACCTTGGAGAGCTTTAGGTGAAGCGCTGGGTGAAGCCTACCAAGTGGCAGATGACATCCGCGATGTCATGGGTCAAGCCGAGACCTTAGGCAAACCGGTGGGCCAAGACGCTCAGCATGGCCGACCCAGTGCCGCTGCCGACTTAGGGTTGGCAGGTGCATTGGCCTATTTTGAAAAATTGATGGATGCTGCTGTGGACTCAGTGCCTGCATGTGCGCATCGCCAAGCGATGCAGCACTTGGTTCGCATGGAATCTGAACGCTTGGTGCCGCAGTCGGCATATGAGCAAATCCAACGACATGTTGCGGTCACAGAGCAAAAAGAAAACGCTTGAGTCTTCGCATCAAGACCATGAAAAGCCTAGACCTAGCCAAAGGGAGCTTCACTACAGGGCAATCTCGCACTGGTTGGCGCAGCCAGTTTGACAAGTGGGTAGATGGTTGGATGACGTCGCCTGGCTTTTACCGCTGGGCGATTGGCAACCCCATCACCCGATGGGTAACCCGTCGACGTGCAGCACAGTTGTTTCAGTTGATGGCGGGCTTTGTGCACTCGCAAGTTTTACTGTCGTGTGTGCGCTTGCGCTTATTGGAAATTTTGCGTGACGGCCCTAAGACCTTGGATGAGCTGTCCAAGGAGTGTCACATCAGTTCACCTGCGCTACAGCGGCTGTTGCACTCTGCAGTGTCCTTGCGCTTATTGGAGATGCGCGGCGCTGACCTTTTCGGTTTGGGTGCCTTAGGCGCACCCGTGGCAGCAGACGTGGGCTTGCGTTTGATGATCGAGCACAACGCGGTGTTGTACGAGGACATGCGCGACACATTGGCCTTGTTGCGCGATGAAATACAGCCACATATGCAAGCCTATTGGCCCTACATGAATAGCGACAAACCACCCTCTTGGGAAGCCGAGAAAGTGGCTCGCTATTCGGAGCTGATGGCGACCTCGCAGCGTTTTGTCATTGAGGAGTTGCTGGCTTCCTATGATTTTTCTCAGCACCGATGTGTGATGGATGTGGGTGGGGGACAAGGCGGTTGGATATCAGCTTTGGGGCAACACCACACCCAACTCCAACTCATGTTGTTTGATTTGCCACCTGTTGCAGCTTTGGCGCAGGCGCGATTCCAAGCCAACGGCTTGGGAGACAGGGCTATCGCTCATGGCGGCAGCTTCATCAGCGACGCCTTGCCCAAGGGCGCTGACTTGGTGACCTTGGTGCGGGTGGCGCACGACCACCCTGACGCCACCGTCAAGGCCCTGCTCAGCTCCATTCACCAAGCCCTGCCTGCGGGCGGCATGTTGTTGTTGGCTGAACCGATGGCCAAGGCCACAGGCGCACATTCGGTGGGAGACGCTTATTTCCACTTTTACTTGCTGGCCATGGGCAGTGGCCGCCTGCGCTCTCCAGAGGAGCTGAAAACCTTGCTGAAAGAGGCTGGTTTTGTGTCGGTGGTTGACATTGCAAACCCCATGCCTTTGCACACCCGACTGCTGCTGGCACAGAAAAATTAAGTGTTTTCCCTATTTTTTAGCAAATAACGTCAATTCAAGTTGACACAATCCACCGTCAACATAAAAATACAAACCATGAAAGCCCAAGCCATTGTTTTTGATGCCCCCCGTGAGTTGTCGGTCAAGCTTCTTGACCTGCGGGAACCGGGTGTAGAAGACCTTGTGGTTGAGGTCGCTTACAGCGGCATCAGCACAGGTACCGAGCGCTTGCTTTGGACCGGCACCATGCCAGCTTTTCCAGGATTGGCTTATCCCTTGGTCCCAGGTTATGAAACAGTAGGTGTGGTCAAACATGCGCCGCCAACGTCCCCAGTGAAAGAGGGTGAGTGGGTGTTTGTACCTGGCTCCTACACTTTCACAGGTGCCCACAACCTTTTCGGTGGTGCTGGTGCCACCATGGTGGTGCCACACAGCCGTGTCATTCCAGTTGACGCAAGCCTGGGTGCCAATGCGATTTTGTTGGCCTTGGCCGCCACCTCCTACCACGCAGTTTCCATTGGCGGCAAACGCGACCCCATCATCGCCCCCGACCTGATCGTCGGACACGGCGTCATGGGCCGTTTGCTGGCACGTTTGGTGGTGGCTGCAGGTCTGCCAGCGCCCACCGTTTGGGAGACCAATGCGGTTCGACAAACTGGCGGCGTAGGCTACAAAGTCATTCACCCTGATGAAGACACCCGCAAAGACTACCAAGCCATTTACGACGTCAGCGGCGACGGCAAATTACTCAACAGCTTGATCTCCCGCTTGGCCCATGGCGGCGAGGTGGTGCTGGCGGGTTTTTACACACAAGATTTGTCGTTTGCCTACCCACCGGCGTTCATGCGGGAAGCGCAAATACGTGTCGCCACCGAATGGAAAAAACCCGACCTGCTGGCTGTTACCGAACTTATTCACAGCGGACGCCTGTCCTTGGATGGTTTGCTGACCCACACCCAAACGCCTGAAAAAGCACTCGAAGCTTATGAAGTCGCCTTTGGCGACCCCCACTGTTTGAAGATGGTCATGGACTGGAGAAATTGATGAGTACTGCCAACGAAAAACCTGTGCAATTTGTAGACCGCCTGCGCCAAGAGGCGTTTATTGAGCCAGACGCGGTGCACACCGGCGAAGTGACCAAAGAAACCCAAATCATTGCCATTTACGGCAAGGGCGGCATTGGCAAAAGTTTCGCATTGGCCAACCTCAGTTACATGATGGCTCAGCAGGGTAAAAAAGTTTTGCTCATCGGTTGCGACCCCAAGAGCGACACCACCAGTTTGTTGTTCGGTGGCAAGGCCTGTCCCACCATCATCGAAACATCTTCCAAGAAAAAACTCGCTGGCGAAGAGGTCAAGATTGGCGACGTTTGCTTCATTCGCGACGGCGTTTATGCCATGGAGTTGGGTGGTCCCGAGGTGGGTCGCGGTTGCGGTGGACGCGGCATCATCCACGGTTTTGAAACCCTTGAAAAACTCGGTTTTCACGAGTGGGGCTTTGACTTTGTGTTGCTCGACTTCCTTGGCGACGTGGTCTGCGGCGGCTTTGGTTTGCCGATTGCCCGCGACATGTGCCAAAAAGTCATCGTTGTCGCCTCCAACGACTTGCAGTCCCTCTATGTGGCCAACAACGTGTGCAGCGCGGTGGAGTATTTCCGCAAGCTCGGTGGGAATGTAGGCGTGGCCGGCATGGTCATCAACAAAGACGATGGTACCGGCGAAGCCCAGGCCTTTGCCACCAATGCGGGCATCCCGGTCTTGGCCGCCATTCCAGCCAATGAAGATATACGCCGCAAAAGCGCGAGCTACGAAATCATTGGCACGCCAGACAGTATGTGGGGCCCCTTGTTTGCTGAACTGGCGCAAAACGTGGCCGACGCGCCGCCGGTGCGACCCAAGCCACAAACCCAAGACGAGCTGCTTGGCTTGTTCAGCGCCGACATCACCGGCCGTGACTTTGTCATGACGCCCGCCACCGAAGTCGATATGACCGGCAAAACCGTCATTGACCGACCCACCCTCGAAGTGGTTTACGACGAAGTGTGAATCCCATGAGCGACATCATTCCCATCACCCCCTTACCCAACGCTGCTGCTACCAGCGCAGATGGCTTGGGTTGTCATGCGGGCAAAGACCAAATGTTGGATGCGGCGGCCAAAGCGGGCAAGAGCGAAGTGCTGGCGCAGTACGCAGCCGACTACCCAAAAGGCCCGCACGACCAACCGCAAAGCATGTGTCCTGCTTTTGGTTCTTTGCGCGTGGGTTTACGCATGCGCCGCACTGCCACCATCTTGAGCGGCTCGGCCTGTTGTGTGTACGGCCTCACATTCACCTCGCATTTTTATGGCGCACGCCGCACCGTGGGCTATGTGCCGTTCAACTCTGAAACCTTGGTCACCGGTAAATTGTTTGAAGACATCCGCGACGCTGTTTACGAACAAGCCGATCCCGACAAGCTCGATTGCATCGTCATCATCAATTTGTGTGTGCCCACCGCCAGCGGTGTTCCGCTGCAGTTGTTGCCCAAAGAAATCAACGGTGTGCGCATCATTGGCATCGATGTGCCAGGATTTGGCGTACCCACCCATGCCGAGGCCAAAGACGTGCTGGCTGGCGCCATGTTGCACTATGCCCGCCAAGAAGCCATGGCTGGCCCAGTTGCCGCTCCCCGCCAAGGCAGAAGCGCCAAGCCCACCATCACCTTGCTGGGCGAGATGTTTCCCGCCGACCCCATGATCATTGCGCAAATGATTGCGCCCATGGATTTAGCGGTCGGTACCGTTGTACCCACCCGTGAGTGGCGCGAGTTGTATGCGGCACTGGACTGCAAAGCGGTTGCTGCTATCCATCCTTTCTACACCGCCAGTGTGCGTGAGTTCCAAGCTGCAGGTCGTCCCATCGTGGGCTCGGCACCCGTTGGCATCGAAGGCACACACGATTGGCTTGGCTCCATAGGTGCAGCTTGCGGGGTCAGCCAAGACAAGATAGACGCGGCCCGCAACCAAACCTTGGGTGCCATGCGCGGTGTGTTGGCTTCGCAAAAAATCAATGGCCGAATCACCCTGAGTGGCTACGAAGGCTCCGAATTGTTGGTGGCGCGTTTGCTGATCGAATGCGGTGCCGACCTTCGTTATGTAGGTAGCGCTTGTCCTGCCACGCCTTGGAACCAACACGATGCTGAATGGTTGAAATCCAAGGGCGTGCATGTGCAGTTCCGTGCTTCCTTAGAGCAAGACTTGGCTGCGATGCACGAGTTCAAACCTCAGTTGGCCATTGGAACCACGCCCGTGGTCCAAGCCGCCAAAGAGTTGTGCATCCCCTCGCTTTACTTCACAAACCTCATCTCTGCACGCCCCTTGATGGGTGTGGCCGGTGCTGGCTCGCTCATTCAAGTGGTCAATGCCGCTATGGGTAACCAAGCCCGTTTTGACGAAATGAAAGCGTTCTTCGGCACGGTCGGCCAAGGCGATGAAGCAGGTGTCTGGGAAGACGTACCCGTTATGCATCCCGACTTCAAAAAAGAAGTGCGCCGCCAGTTTGAGAAGAAGCAGAAAAAACGCAAAGCCGAGGAGATGGGCTGATGTTTGTACTCGACCACGATCGTGCAGGCGGCTATTGGGGTGCGGTGTATGTCTTCACCGCCATCAAGGGTTTGCAAGTTGTCATCGACGGACCTGTGGGTTGCGAAAACCTGCCTGTCACATCAGTATTGCATTACACCGACGCCTTGCCACCCCATGAGTTGCCCATTGTGGTGACCGGTTTGGCCGAAGAGCAATTGGGTCGCGAAGGTACCGAAGGTGCGATGAAACGTGCCCACCAAGTGCTTGACCCCGACTTGCCAGCAGTGGTCGTCACTGGCTCTATCGCCGAAATGATTGGTGGTGGCGTGACCCCCGAGGGCACCAACCTGATGCGCTTTTTGCCGCGCACCATCGACGAAGACCAATGGCAATGTGCCAACCGCGCCATGTACTGGCTGTGGACCGAGTACGGCATGAAAAAAGTGCCCAAACGTGTTCGCAAAGAGGGTGAAAAACCCCGCGTCAATATCATTGGTCCTTGCTACGGCACGTTCAACAGCCCCAGCGACTTGGCCGAAATTCGCCGCTTGGTGCAAGGCATTGGCGCTGACATCAACATGGTGTTTCCGCTGGGCAGCCATTTGGCCGAGGTATCCCAGTTGGTTGAAGCCGACGTCAATATTTGTATGTACCGCGAGTTTGGCCGCATGTTGTGCGAGGCGCTAGAGCGCCCTTATTTGCAAGCACCCATTGGTCTGCACAGCACCACCAAGTTTTTGCGCAAGCTCGGCGAATTGTTGGGTCTGGACCCCGAACCGTTTATCCAGCGCGAACGCCACACCACCATCAAGCCTGTTTGGGACTTATGGCGCTCGGTCACCCAAGATTTCTTTGCCACTGCCAGTTTTGCGGTGGTCGCCACCGACACCTATGCCCGAGGCATTCGCAAGTTTTTGGAAACCGAAATGGGCATGCCCTGCAAGTTTGCGGTGTCTCGGCTCCCAGGTCAAAAAACCGATAACGCAGCGGTGCGCGAACTCATCCAGAAACAAATGCCGCTCATCCTGTTTGGCAGTTTCAACGAGCGCATGTATTTGGCTGAAGCCGGTAGCAGCGGCCCTATGAAAGCGTCTTTCATCCCAGCCTCTTTCCCTGGCGCCATCATCCGTCGCCACACCGGCACACCGTTCATGGGCTATAGCGGCGCGACCTATTTGATCCAAGAGTGTTGCAACTGCTTGTTTGACGCCTTGTTCCACATCTTGCCGCTGGGCACGGACATGGACAAAGTCGACGCCACCCTGGCGCGTGGCATCACCGGCGCCCAAAACAACACGCCTTGGGACGATGAGGCGCAGAACAAATTGCATGCTTTGGTGGCGGGCCAACCCGTGCTGGTACAAATTTCTGCGGCCAAACGCTTGCGCGATTTGGCTGAGGGCAAGGCACGTGATAAAGGCGAGGAGCTGGTGACGCTCGCGCATGTGCAGCTAGCCGGTGCCGAGTTGGGCTTGGGAGAGCCCGCATGACACAGTTTGCAAAACTACACGGTTCAGGCGCTTTTGCGCTGGAACCCTACCCCATGTCGTGGCATCTGCTGCGGCTACCTAGGTTGCGCAGGTTGGGCGCAGCGTTGGCCTCACGGCCATTTTGTTGAAGGAGCATCGCATGTCAAACCATCCGAATTCCATATCCGGACTGACTGACGAAGAGGCTCAGGAGTTCCACCATTACTGGATTCAGGGATTAGTTGGCTTCACAGCTGTCGCTGTGGTGGCTCACATCCTGGTCTGGGCATGGCGGCCCTGGTTCGTCTAAGGCAGGTTTTTTTCACCGAATGGAGCTAAACCATGATTTCTCACACTTCTCAAGTCTCTTACAAACCTAACGGTTTGGACGACAAGCTAGCGTTTGTCCTGATCTTTGTACCTTGTTTTGTTGTACTTTTATCTTTTGCGGTTTTTGGCCAACTGGTTGGACTGCGATGGAAGAGTTGGCTGCCTGGCGCGGAGAACATGACCAATGTCATTGGGGGTGTGAAAGCATCGGTTTACACGTTTATGTCCCACATCATTTAGGAGAACCATTATGTGGAGAGTTTGGAGACTTTATGACCCATTGCGTGCAATGGTCGTGCAAGGCATTTTTCTGTTTGGCTTGGCAGCGATGATTCACCTCATTTTGCTAAGTACCAATAAATTCAACTGGCTAGACGGCGCAAAGAAACCCGCTTCAGCATCGGCGCAAAACTCGCCTATGCCTGCAGCAGTTCCTGCAGCGAAGTCCTGAAAGTTGGCAGTACCGCAGGTGCTGCCAGTTCTGTAAAGAACTGCAGCATCTGCATTTTTAAAATTTTCCTCTTATCAACACTTGCAGCAGGAGGGCTACATCATGGCCATGCTCAGCTTTGAAAAAAAATACCGAGTGCGCGGCGGAACGCTGCTAGCAGGTGACCTGTTCGATTTTTGGATCGGTCCGTTTTATGTCGGTTTCTTTGGCGTCACGACCATCTTCTTCGCTTTTCTTGGTACAGCCATGATTTTGTGGGGAGCGGCTCTTGGCCCCACTTGGAATTTATGGCAAATCAGTATTGCCCCCCCCGATCTGTCTTATGGTTTGCGTTTCGCACCTTTGCAAGAAGGCGGGCTGTGGCAAATCATCACCGTTTGTGCCCTTGGCGCTTTCGTTTCATGGCTGTTGCGCGAGGTTGAAATATGCCGCAAACTGGGCATGGGCTTTCATGTTCCCTTTATGTTTGGTGTGGCCATATTCGCTTACTTCACCCTCAATGTGATTCGACCTGTTTTGATGGGCGGCTGGGGGCATGGTTTCCCTTACGGTATTTACAGCCACCTCGATTGGGTGTCCAACGTGGGTTATCAATACCTGCATTTTCACTACAATCCCGCACACATGCTTGCGGTGAGTTTTTTCTTTGCCACCACCTTGGCTTTGTCCTTGCACGGTGCTTTGATTTTGTCTGCCACCAACCCCGGCTCTGGCCAAGTGGTTAAGACGCCTGAGCATGAAGACACGTTCTTTCGCGACATCATTGGTTACTCCATCGGCACTTTAGGTATTCACCGTTTGGGCGTGTTTTTTTCCCTGGCCGCGGTGTTGTTCAGCGCCTTGTGCATTGTCATCAGCGGACCCTTCTGGAGTCGCGGTTGGCCCGAATGGTGGGGCTGGTGGTTGAACCTGCCCATCTGGTCTCAGTGGCCTTAATTAAAGACGAGGAACACAATCATGGCTGACTATCTGAATCTTTTCACCACTGTACAGGCCAGCGGGCCTGTGCATAACGGCGTGGCCTTAGGCCCAGGCAACAGCCCACGCACCGGGCAACCCGGTATTTCTTGGCTTTTGGGCAAACTCGGTAATGCGCAAATCGGGCCCATTTACTTGGGCGGTTTGGGCTTGGCGTCTTTGATCTGCGGCTTGATTGCCTTCAACATCATTGGTATGAACATGCTGGCATCGGTGAACTACGACCCGATCCAGTTTGTGCGCCAGTTGTTCTGGTTGGCGCTAGAGCCGCCACCCCCGCAGTACGGCTTGTCATGGCCGCCCTTGAACCAAGGCGGCTGGTTCCTCATTTGCGGTATTTTCTTAAGCGCTTCTGTGTTGCTGTGGTGGGTGCGAATTTACCGCCGCGCCATACAACTGGGCTTAGGTACGCATGTGGCTTGGGCTTTTGCCGCTGCTTTATGGCTGATGTTTGTCTTGGGCTTCTTTCGCCCCATCTTGATGGGCTCTTGGGGCGAGGCCGTGCCTTATGGCATCTTCCCGCACCTCGATTGGACGGCTGCCTTGTCCATTCGCTACGGCAATCTCTTTTACAACCCCTTTCATGCCTTGAGCATTGTGTTCTTGTACGGCTCTGTGCTGCTGTTTGCGATGCACGGTGCCACCATCTTGGCCGTCACCCGTTATGGGGGAGAACGTGAAATTGAACAAATTGTCGACCGCGGTACCGCGTCGGAACGTGCAGGCCTGTTTTGGCGTTGGACCATGGGCTTTAACGCCTCCATGGAATCCATTCACCGCTGGGCTTGGTGGTTTGCGGTTTTGTGTCCCATCACTGGCGGCATCGGTATCTTGCTGACGGGCACCGTGGTGGACAACTGGTATTTGTGGGCCATCAAGCATGGTGTTGCACCAGCTTACCCGAATGTGTTTCCGCTGGTGGTCGATCCAGCCCTGAGTTTGGGAGTCAAACCATGAAATCCCTGTATTTTTTACGACGCTTGGCGGTCTACGCTGCTGGCCTGTCTGCGGTATTGTTGCTCACCGCCTGTGAGCGACCTTTTCAAGACAGCGTGCAACACGGCTACCGTGGAACCGGCATGGTGCAGGTCTACAACCCGCGCATGTTGGCGGTCAAAACCGAGGCCAACCAAGTACCGGTGGCCTTGCCTGCAGCCTCAGGTGAGGGTCCCAAAGCAGGTGAAGCTTATAAAAATGTCAAGGTCTTGGGCGACTTGAGCGTGGCACAGTTCAACCGTCTCATGGTCTCCATGACTGCATGGGTGTCGCCCAACGATGGGGGCTGCGTCTACTGCCATAACCCCGCCAATTTTGCTGACGACGAGAAATACACCAAGGTGGTGGCGCGGCGCATGTTGCAGATGACCCAAGCCATCAACAGCGAATGGAAGCCCCACGTCGCGGAAACAGGCGTGACTTGCTACACCTGTCACCGTGGTCAACCGGTTCCCAGCGAGATTTGGTTCACGGCCAACCACCAGCCCTACGGTTCTAACTTCATGGGTGACAAAGCAGGACAAAACGAGCCAGCCAGGGTGGTGAATTTGTCTTCTTTGCCCAATGACCCGTTCACACCATTTTTGCTCGGCGATCTCAACATTCGCGTGAATGGCCCCACTGCATTACCCACAGGTAACCGTCAATCCACCAAGCAAGCCGAGTGGACTTATGGTTTGATGACGCATATGTCAGAGTCCTTGGGTGTGAATTGCACGTATTGCCACAATTCGCGCTCCTTCCAGAGTTGGGAAAACAGCCCGCCGCAACGTGCAACCGCATGGCACGGCATACGCATGGCGCGGGGACTTAACACCGGCTATATGGAGCCGCTGACAGCGACCTTCCCCGAGCATCGCAAGGGCGAGTTAGGCGATGTTGCCAAAATCAACTGCGGCACTTGCCACCAAGGTGCGTACAAGCCTCTGAATGGCGCATCCATGCTCAAAGACTACCCCGAGCTGGCAGCGCCATCAAGCAAAGCTGCACAAGTGGCTGGCAATTAAAACCGCGCCGCAGCAGCTAACCCCAGCAACATGAGACACACATGGTCAACCAAGATCCCGTGTCTCTTGCTGTCTCGGGGGTGGTTGTGGTTATCTTGGTGGATTACTTAAGGGCCCACCAAGGCTGGGGTTGGCTTCGATTGGTTCAAGGCGCATCTGCGTTCAAAGAGACACCAGGGTTACTTTTCACCAAAGTCATGGGCAGTGGCCACCAAGGTGGCTTTAGCTTGCGACCCAGTGCTTCACACCAAGGTTTAATTTGTGTCTTTGACCACGCAGACCATGCAGACCAATTTTTAGCAGGCCCTTGGCTTACCGCTTACCAAGAGCGAGCCAAGCAATGCCAAGCCAGTTTGTTGGCCATCACATCTTGCAAAGGCGCATGGGATGGTCGTGCTTTCGATGTCACGCCTGACGACAAGCTGGGTCACTATGCTTTTGAGCCACGTACCCCTGCGATGGCCGCCATCACCAGAGCCAGCATTCGCCCTGCCAAAGCGGTGGCGTTTTGGCGCTATGCACCAGCGGCTCAGGCTGATTTAAGTCAGGCGCCAGGATGCTCTGTGGCCATGGGCTTAGGTGAAGCGCCACTGGTTCGCCAATGCACTTTTAGTGTGTGGCGTGACACCCAAGCCATGCTTGACTACGCCCACACCGGTGCCCACCAGCAGGCCATTGCCGCGGCTTACAAAAACGACTTTTTCTCCGAATCCATGTTCGTGCGCATGCGACTGTTGCGCACGGTGGGTGAATGGGCCATGCCGCAAGAGGTGGTGGCGCATGGCTGAGCACAAAGTGGTCGTGGTGGGCGCTGGCATGGCAGGCTTGGTCAGCGCATTGCAACTGGCAGATCAGGGTTTGTCGGTGACTGTCGTTGACAAGGCCGAACAAGTTGGCGGAAAAATGCGCCAACTCATGCCCAATGGGGTTGCTGTGGACAGTGGCCCCACGGTGTTCACCATGCGTTGGGTGTTTGACCAGATCATGGCCTCGGTAGGCACACGCTTGGAAAGCGAATTAACAGTCCAGCGCTTGGATGTGTTGGCACGTCACTTTTGGGAGGATGGTTCCCAACTCGATTTGTACGCAGATCCGCAAAGGTCGGTGGATGCAGTGGCGCGTTTTGCGGGTCCTGAGCAGGCCAAGCGTTTCGTGACTTTTTGCAAAACCACCCGTGCGGTCTATGACGCGCTAGAAGGGCCTTTCATCCGTTCACCATCGCCCACCATGGCGCAGATGATGTCGGGACTGGGGCCGCGTGGTTTGGCCACTTTGGCTTCTGTGGGACCCATGCGCAGCCTCTGGGAAAGTTTGGGCAAGCATTTCACCGATCCCCGCATGCGTCAACTGTTTGCCCGCTACGCCACATATTGCGGTTCATCGCCATGGCAGGCACCTGCCACCTTGATGTTGATTGCCCAAGTAGAGATGGACGGCGTGTGGGCGGTGCAAGGGGGCATGCATGCACTGGCGCAATGCCTGCAGCGTTTAGGCCAAGCCAGAGGTGTGCGTTTCATCTTGGGCCAAGAATGCGAACGCATAGAACTGTCGCAAGGTCGTGTCTCGGGTGTACGCATGCAAAGTGGCGACAGCTTGCAAGCAGACAGTGTTATTTTCAATGGCGACATTGCGGCCTTGCGCCAAGGCTTGCTTGGCCCTGGTATGAAAGCGGCCGTGGCGGGTAAAAAACAAGCTCGCTCACTGTCTGCCGTTACTTGGTCTATGCACACGGCCACCTCGGGTGTGGCCTTGGACCGGCACAATGTTTTTTTCAGATCTGATTACAAACAAGAATTCGAGGCCATTTTTCACCAAGCGCGGTTGCCGTCGCAACCCACGGTCTATGTTTGTGCCCAAGACCGTGGTACCGGCGAAGCAGTCAATGGGGCTGAACGCTTGCTGTGTTTGGTCAATGCGCCTGCCAATGGCGATAAGCGCAGTTTCACCCCCCAAGAATTGACCGATTGCACCGCCAGCAGCCAAGACCTGATGGCGCGTTGTGGCTTGTCATTACAGTTGGAGCCTTCTTCATCATGCATTCGCACCACACCTCAGGACTTTCACCAACTGTTTCCAGCCACGGGCGGAGCCTTATATGGCCAAGCCACACATGGATGGATGGCGGCGTTCGCCCGTTCGAACGCCAAAGCCCAAGTGCCGGGTCTGTACTTGGCGGGGGGCAGCGTGCATCCGGGACCGGGGGTCCCAATGGCGGCTATGTCGGGCCAACTGGCGGCCGCGGCGCTGATGGGCAACCTCGGTTTGACCAAGTTGTCCAAAGCGGGGGCTACCTCTGGTGGTACCTTGACGCACTAAGCGACGACGGTCAGCACGGCCTGACCATCATTGCCTTTGTGGGTAGTGTGTTCTCACCTTATTACGCATGGGCGCGGCGCAACGGCAAGGTCGAGCCCGACAACTACTGTGCCCTGAACGTGGCGCTTTATTCGCGGCATGCCAAACGCTGGACCATGACCGAGCGGGGTGCGCAGCACTGTCACCGCGATGCGCAGCAGTTCACCATAGGGCCCAGCCAAATGCGCTGGGACGGGCAGGCGCTGGTAATCGATATCAACGAAGTGGGCGTGCCTTTTCCGTACCGTGTCAAGGGGCAGGTGAGGGTGCATCCGCTTGGTTTGTTCAATTTCAGCACCGCCATTGATCAACAAGGCTTGCACCGTTGGGGCCCCATTTCGCCCAGTGCTCGGGTGGAGGTGACCATGTCCAGTCCTGGCCAAAGCTGGTCAGGCAGTGGGTATTTAGATTCCAACGAAGGCGATGAACCGATAGACCGATCTTGCCGCGAATGGGATTGGTCGCGCAGCCCCCTGAACGATGGCAGCACCGCTGTGATGTATGACATCCAAGGCAGGACAGCGCAGGGGGACAAGTTGCTGGCACTGCGTTTCACGCCGCAAGGCGAGGTCTTGCCCTTTGCGGCGCCACAGCGGCAAACCATGCCCGCGACCCTGTGGCGACTTGGCAGAAGAATGCGCAGTGACGGCAGTGTGCATGTGGTTGAACAATTGGAGGACACGCCGTTTTACCAACGCGCATTGCTGCAAAGCAATTTGCTTGGTGAGTCGGTGCAAAGCTTTCATGAAAGCATCACCATGTCGCGCTTGGTGTCGCCCGTGGTGCAGGCCATGTTGCCGTGGCGCATGCCCAGAAGGGCTTGATCACCGCCCTTTGAACACGGGCTTTCTGCGCTCGGCAAACGCCTTCACGCCTTCCGCAAAATCTTCCGTTTGGCTGCTTTGTAATTCACGCTCACGCAGGGTTGCTTCATCGCAGTGACCTGCAGCAATTTCGTTCAGCGAGCGCTTCATGGCTTGTGCCGCCAAGGGTGCCAAGGCCAGCACATCATTGACAAGTGTTTGGAGTTGCATTGGAAAATCTGCGGCTGAGGAAAAGCTTTCAAACAATCCCAATGCTTGTAAATCTGCTGAAGAAAAAACCCTTGCCGTGAGAAAAGCCCGTTTGGCCGCGGCAATGCCAAAGTGACTGACATAGCGTTGTAAACCGCTGGGGTAGTAGTGCAAGCCCAAGCCAGCGGCAGGCATGCGCCACTCAATGCCCTCTAGCGCTAAGCGCACATCGCAGGCCAGCACCAAGTCGGTAGCACCTCCATAGATGCTGCCATTCAATGCACAGATGGTGATGGGGCGTAGCTGGTTTAAAGCCTCAGGCACTTTTTCAAAAGCGGTAGAGCCGTGATCAGCATCTTTGAAACCACCGATGTCATAGCCCGCGCAAAACACAGGCTTGGGGTGGCCTTGGGTGTTGGCGGTCAGCACCACCACCCGAACGCTTTCGTCATTGTTGATGTGTTCAAAATGCTCAAGCAACACCGATAGATCGGTGTTTTCCAAACGGTTGCGCTGCGCGGGGCGGTTCAGTGTGAGCGTGGCGACTCCGTCTGCGATGTGCAGCAGGGGGGCGGTGCTCAATGCAGCACCACAGGTACTTCGGTGGCAGGCGGTGTGTTTCGACTGCGGTGGCACCTTACCAAACCATCGATCATCACCATACCTATGCCAGGGATGTCGCCCAGTTGAACGCTTTCAAGCAGTGTGCGACCAGCTGTTTCTTGGGCGCGGTCCATGAACACAAAATCGGCAGCGCGGCCAACTTCAATCAAGCCGCAATTGAGGTTACGAATGCGCGCGGTATTTCCGGTGGCAAAACAAAATACCAACTCGGCAGGAATATTGGCAAGACTTGAAAGCAAGGCCACCATGCGCAATATGCCCAAAGGTTGTACGCCCGAGCCTGCAGGACCGTCGGTACCTAAGATGACGCGGTGCGGGCATTTGAGTTCCAGCGCGGCTTTGGCTGCGGCAATCGCGACACGTTCGTTGCCGTTGTGCACAATCTCGATGGCGCGACTGGATTTCTCGCACAACTCGCACACATGGGCCTCTGACAGCGAAGTGTGACCGCCGTTGATGTGACCAATGACGTCGGCGTCGGCTTCTAGCACCACGTCTTTGTCAATCAAGCCCGAGCCAGGGATGGAGGGGCCGCCCGTGTGTATGGTGCTTTGTATGCCGTACTTGCGTGCCCAAGCCACCATCTCTTTGGCTTCGTAGCCGGCTTTGACTGAGCCCAAACCCACTTCGCCTAAAAGCGTCACACCCGCTGAAGCCAGTTCGGCGAAGTCGTGTTCAGTCATACCCTTTTCGATGATGGGCGCACCCGCAATCACCTTCACGCCGCCTGGGCGGAAGTTGCTGAAAGCACGTTGCGCGGTGATGGCCAAGGCCTTCAGACCCACGATGTCTTTGGGGCGTCCGGGCAAATGCACCTCACCCGCCGAGACCATGGTGGTCACGCCGCCGTTCATGGTGGAGTCGATCCAGCCAATTTGGTTTTGCCTTGGCGTCCAGTCGCCAAACACGGGGTGCACATGGCTGTCGATCAAACCAGGCGCGACGCAGGTCTGGCGCACATCAATGGTGGTCTTCGCACCTTCGGTGTCCACATCCTTGAAACGTCCCACAGCGGTGATGAGCCCGTCCATCACCACGATGGTGTCGGCGTCCAAGATGGGATGGTCGATGTCGCCCGAGAGCAGCAAACCAATGTTTTTGATGACAACTTTGCCTGAGGCTTCTTCAGTGGTGGCGGTGGCCATGGGTGTCTCCTGAATGCTTGCGTTGGAAAATGATTCTGCCACGCGCCCGAGCATAATAGGGTATGGCTACACCTAGCAACACCCATACCGACGGACTACCTAGCACTGAGGCCGCTCAACCTTTGGGCTTGCAAAGGGTAGAACCGCGTCACGGTCCGGTGCGCGAGGGCAAGGTGGAGTGCAACGCCTGTCCGGTGCTGTGCCATATTTCTGAAGGACGCGTTGGTGCGTGCGACCGCTATGCCAACCACGGTGGCCTGCTGGTGCGCTTAGATCCTGTGGTGTTTTTGAGTCAACACTCGCAAAGCGCTGAACCACTGGCTTTGCAAGCACGGCCAGACAGTGAAACATCCCCGCAAACTTTGGCCGCTATCGATAGCGCAGAGCGCGGCGTGTTTGTCACCGGCATTGGCGCTTCCACCACTTACCCCGATTACAAACCCGCACCCTTCATCGTCGCTGCCAAGTCCAAGGGTGTGGACATGGTCACCGTGGTCACCGAAGGTATCTTCAGTTACTGCAGCTTGAAGGTGAAGATCGACACCGACAGGTATTTGGGCGATGAGCGCGCAGCGGTGCTTTACCAAGGTGAAGAGGTGGGCCATGTGACCACCGCCGAGTACGGCTCGCAAATGCTCAGCTTGGGCGGTGTGCACCACCTCACAGGTGGGGGTAAAAAACAAGGTCGCATGGCTTTGGAATTGATGCATGTGTTGGGCAACCAACTAGCGGCCGAGGTGCAAGTTGAAAACGGTGCAAAGGTGGTGCTGCAAGCTGGTCGTGCGCCGGTGGTGGACGGTATCACCGAGCAACGCATGCGCGTGGGTTGCGGCTCAGCGGCTGTGGGCATGTTTGCGCGTCAGTGGCTGGGCTTGTGCGACGAGGTGGTGGTGGTGGACGACCACATCACCGGTGTGCTGACTGAACACCAAGCGGGACGCTGTTTGCATATGAAGCCCAGCGGCATCAACGTCAAAGGGCGCAAGTCCACCCCTGGCAGATATTTTCAAGTTGCAGCCGCAGGCACCGGTTGGGGTGGCACCAACATCAGCGACCCGCTGTCCATCTTGGATACATGGAACTCCGAGGAAGCTTGGCCGGGTTTGCGTTTGCTGATGACTTCCACCACCGGCGAGCAGGCTGCTTGGTTTGTGTTGGATGAACATCTGCAACCCCAGCCAGCACCCATGCCCCCTGAAGTGCAACAAGTGGTCGACCGCATTGGGGAGAACTGTGAACCGTCGTTGGTTTCGGTGTTGTTCTTGGGTGGAGCGGGTGGCAGCTTGCGCTCGGGTGTCACCGACAACCCCATACAACTCACGCGTGCCGTGAAAAAATCCTTGGTCAATGTCACCTGTGGCGGCGCACCCGCGTATGTTTGGCCAGGCGGCGGTATCACCATCATGGTGGATGTGCTGCGCATGCCTGCCAACAGCTTTGGTACCGTGCCCACACCGGCCATCGTGGCACCCATCGAGTTCACGATGAAGCTCTCGGATTACCAAGCCTTGGGTGGCCACATGGGCTTTGTGCGGACCTTGGACGACAGCTTGCTCAAAGGTGCGTGGCACAACGACGGCGCACCGACACAGCTGAAATGGGAAACGCCACCAACTGGCGTCAACCCTTGGCCCTTGGACAACCCGCCCATGTTGGGCTAAGTTGCGATGCAGGCCACACGTCGCTCTTTGTCCGATGGTCGCTGGCATTTCCAGCACGGCCCCATCGATATCGTGTTGCAGGCTGTTGGCGATTCAAAGGCATGCCAACACACGGTGGCGTCTGCATGGGTGCGTTTTCAAACGGTGCTGCCCGAGTTGGTGAGCGAGTTGCCTATGCTGCGACAGCCTGTATCACAACTTCACGCAACCAGCCTCCAAGGTGGGGTGGCACAACGCATGTGGCAAGTCACGCATGACATGGCGTGGGCGGCTCAAGAGGGATTTGTCACACCCATGGCAGCGGTGGCGGGTTCTGTGGCACAAGCCTTAATGCCATGCCTGGCGCAAGACGGTGTAGACAAAGCCTATGTGAACAACGGCGGCGACATCGCTTTGCATGTGCAAGAAAACCAAAGCTGGCGCATAGGCGTGGTGAGCGATTTGCAGCAAGCTTTGCTGACGGGTGTGACGTCTGAGTTGATCAGCGATGGCAGTTTTGTCATTGACCACGACATGCCTGTGCGCGGCGTCGCCACCAGCGGGTGGCAGGGACGCAGTTTTTCATTGGGTATTGCCGACAGCGTCACCGTCTTGGCGGCGACTGCAGCGCAAGCCGATGTGGCAGCAACCTTGATTGCCAATGCAGTTAACTTGGACCACCCCGCCATCGTGCGCCGTCCTGCCATCAGCTTGCGTGACGATACAGATTTAGGGGATCGAATGGTCACGGTCGAGGTGCCACACTTACCACCCGCACAAATACAGCGTGCTTTGCAACTCGGGCTAGACTGTGCCCTTGCCATGCAAGCGCGTGGCCAGATATTCGCGGCTTTTTTATGTTGTCAGGGCCAAGTAGCTGTGGCACAACCCTTGGAGTGTTTGGTGTGACTGCACTGATTGATGTTCGACGGGTGTTCACCCATGTGGAAGAGATTCACCACGAGTTTGGTCCCAAGTCCGACACCCCCTTGTTGCGCGGCGCAATTGCCGCGGTGTTGCGCAACCCTTATGCAGGCAGCTACCACGCCGATATTTTGCCGATGATGGAAGCCTTGAACCCCTTGGGTGTGGACTTGGCCAAGCAGTTGTGCGATGCCATGGGTGTGTTGCCCGAAGCGATTCAAGGCTATGGCAAAGGCGCCATCGTGGGTGCGGCGGGTGAGTTAGAGCATGGCGCTTTGTGGCATGTGCCTGGCGGCTATGCCATGCGTGAATTGCTTGGATGGAAGGGCGACCGTGCGGCTTACCTTGCGGGCAAAGGTGGCGTCAGCACCGGCCAACCTGGCAATGCTTTGGCCATCGTGGCTTCCACCAAAAAAGTGGGGCCGCCTAGCGCTGCATTGGATGTGCCCATGACGCACATCAACGCCAGCTATGTGCGCAGCCATTTCGACGCCATCGAGGTGCGCGTACCGGGTGCGCCGCGCAGCGATGAATTGATCGTGATATTGGCCATGAGCACAGGTGCACGGGTACATGCCCGTGTGGGTGGCTTGGCTGCACAAGACATCAGCCAATGGAATGGGTTGCGTTAAACACGCAGGAGCAGAAGATGAAATCACAGATACGAAAAATCATTGTGCAAGTAGACGAAGTATTGCAAGAGGGCGGGCAAGCGGTCAACCCACCTACACGTCGCGCCTTGGCCATGGCGGTGATTACCAACCCCTATGCAGGCAAGTTCAACGATAACTTAGACCAACTCATTGACATCGGCGAAGAGTTGGGCGGCTTGCTTGGCGAGCGATGTGTCAAAGCCTTAGGTATCCAGCCTGAAGACGCCCACAGCTATGGCAAAGCCGCCATTGTGGGCGAGGCGGGCGAGTTGGAGCATGCTGCGGCTATTCTTCATCCCAAGTTGGGCGCACCCTTGCGAAAAGCAGTAAGCAAGGGCGCAGCATTGGTGCCTTCCGCTAAAAAACAAGGTACGCTGGGAACTGCGATTGATGTGCCTTTGGGTCACAAGGATGCAGCCTTTGTGCGCAGCCACTTTGATGCGATGGAGGCGCGTGTCAACGATGCCCCACGCGCAAACGAAATCGTGGTCGCCGTGGTGGTCACCGACAGCGGTCGCCCCCATCCGCGCATAGGCGGTTTGCAAGTGCATGAAATCACCGGCACAGACGGTTTGCGTTAACTTTTCGGAGCATTGTGTATGTCACGTATTTCTCCTTCATCTGATTCAGCGCTCATCGTGGTCGATGTGCAAAATGGTTTTTGCGATGGCGGCAATTTGGCTGTTGCCGGTGGGGCGCAAGTCGTGCCCATCATCAACCGCATGGCGCCCGCTTTTGCCAATATCGTCATCACCCAAGACTGGCATCCTGCAGGTCATGCATCTTTTGCAAGTGCTCACAGCGGTAAAGCAACGTTTGAAACCACCGAGATGTTTTACGGAACCCAAGTGCTGTGGCCTGACCATTGCGTGCAAGGAACTCAAGACGCCGCGCTGCATGCCGACCTGCATTTGCCCACAGCGCAACTCATCATTCGCAAAGGTTTTCACGACGGCATCGACAGCTACTCGGCCTTCATGGAAGCCGATCGCAAGACCCAAACCGGCTTGGAAGCGTATTTGAAACAACGCGGCATTCGAAGTGTGTATGTGGTGGGTTTGGCCACCGATTTTTGTGTGGCTTGGACCGCTTTGGACGCACGTTCTGCTGGTTTTGAAACCTGCGTCATTGAGGACGCTTGTCGTGCCATCGACATGAATGGCTCGCTGACAACGGCGTGGGCACAAATGCAAGCGCAGGGTATAAAGCGTTTGCAGTCTGTCGACTTGCAACTGCCTTAAGACACACTGCGCGATGAAAGCAGTGGCCGCGCACAAATACCCAACGGTGAAATTGACCGTCAACGGGAAGACCCAAACCACTGCCTTGACCCGCCACACCACGGTGTTGCATTACTTGCGCAATGACTTAGGGCTCAATGGCCCCAAGTTTGGTTGTGGCTTGGGCCAGTGCGGCGCTTGCACCGTCTTGATTGATGGCGTGCCTGCACGTGCTTGCGTCATACCTGCGATAGAAATGCAAGACAGGGCTATCACCACGCTAGAGGGTTTGGGCAATGCCAGCAAACCCCATGCGGTGCAACAGGCTTTCATCGATACCCAAGCTGCGCAATGTGGTTATTGCTTGAATGGCATGGTGATGATGACGGTGGCGTTGTTAGAGCGGCACCCTCAACCGACTGACGATCAGATTAAGGCTGCTCTCTCGGGCAATCTGTGTCGTTGCGGTACCCATGTTGAAATCATCGCGGCGGTGCACCGAGCTGCTGCTTTGTTGTTGCAAAACTCTGCGCACAGGTCTGCCTGATGCGCGCACTTTGGGTCAAACAGCGCAGCGACCTTTTTAACGCCCGAGGTGTTTTGCTGGTGCTGCGTCCCCCGCTGGCGCAACCTGCGCCAGTGGCAGGGCAACCTAGCTTTGTGGCCAGTCTTGCCAGCGAAGGCGATGAATGCCTGTTGGCTTTATGGGATGACGCCAGCGTCACCGCTTTGCACGGTCATGTTGATTTGGGCACGGGTTTGCGCACAGCCTTGGCCCAGTTGGTGGCAGAAGAGCTGAACATGCCCGTTGGCAAAGTCCATCTCTTGATGGGTCACACTTCGATTTCACCCAACCAAGGTGCCACTATTGCCAGTACTTCCCTGCAAGTACACGCCGCACCAATGCGCGCCGCAGCAGCGCAAGCCCGTGATTGGTTGTGTGCCAAGGCTGCCGAGCGTTTGCGATGCGAGCCTCAGCAGATTGTTTTGCAAGACGGCAGTTTGTCGTTCAAGGACGCTGCCATAAGTTTGCAGCACTTATTGGCCGAGCAACAAGTGCTGCTGCGACTTGACAGCCAAGCCAAGTTAAAGCCCAGCGAGCAACACCACACGGTGGGTCAAAGCACGCCACGGGTGGACATGGCCGCCAAGGTCTTTGGCGACTTGATTTACGTTCACGATATGCGCATGCCAGGCATGTTGCATGGTCGGGTGGTGCGCCCACCCTATGCGGGTGCGGACCATGGCGACTTCATTGGCAAGACCTTAGCGCAGGTCGACCGCGAATCCATCGCCCATGTCGATGGTGTACGCGCGGTGGTGGTGCAAGGCGATTTTGTGGGTATCGTGGCTGAACGCGAAGAGCAAGCCGAGCAGGCCATGCACGAATTGGTGGTGCATTGGAAGCCTTGGCCTGGCATGCCCAATGTGCAGGACGCGGCAGATGCGATACGCCACAACGCCCGCACCACCCGCGAGTTGGTGAATGAAGGTGATGTAGATGGTGCGCTGTCAGAGGCCTATCAACTTCTGCAACGTGAGTATGTTTGGCCTTACCAAATGCATGCGTCCATTGGTCCCTCGTGTGCTGTGGCTTGGTGGTTGCAGGGGGCTGATGCGCAAACACCCCAAGTGCAGTTGCGGGTGTGGGCAGGTACGCAAAACCCGCATGTGTTGCGTGCCGACTTGGCGATGCTGTGTGGCGTGAACGACCCCGAGGTGGAGGTGGTGCGCATGGAGGCTGCCGGTTGCTATGGACGCAACGGCGCAGACGATGTAGCCGCCGATGCAGCGCTGTTGTCCAAAGCAGTTGGAGCACCGGTTCGTGTGCAACTTTCAAGAGAGCAAGAACACGCTTGGGAACCCAAAGGGGCCGCACAACTCATGCAAGTGCGCGGTGGCTTATTGGCCAATGGTCAACCAGCTGGCTACGACTTTCAAACCTCTTACCCGTCCAATGGTGCGCCCACCTTGGCCTTGTTGCTGACCCGCACCATAGCCCCTGCAGCGCGTGCTTATGAAATGGGTGACCGCACCGCACGTCCCCCTTATGACTTCGCTGACTTGCGTGTCACGGTGCACGACATGCCGCCGCTCTTGCGTGCTTCATGGTTGCGCGGCGTCTCGGCCTTGCCAAACTCATTTGCGCATGAAAGTTTCATTGATGAGCTTGCCGCTGCTGCGAATGCCGATCCCCTGCAATACCGCTTGCAGTTGCTCTCCGACCCACGTGCCAAAGAATTGCTTCAAGCCACAGCCGATCGCGCTGGATGGCAAATGCATTCGTCGCCACAACAAAAACCTTCGCATGGCGATTGGTTACAAGGGCAGGGCGTGGCCTATGCCCGCTATGTTCACAGCAAATGGCCGGGTTTTGGTGCGGCTTGGTCAGCTTGGGTTGCTGATGTAGAAGTCCACCGTAACACCGGTGAAGTACACGTCAAGCGCGTGGTGGTTGGTCATGACGCAGGCTTGGTGGTCAACCCTAAAGGCGTTGAGCAACAGGTGCATGGCAATGTGCTGCAAACCACCAGCCGTGCCTTGCTCGAAAAAGTAGAAACCGACGCCAAAGATGGTCGCGTGGTCAGCCAAGACTGGGGCAGTTACCCGATTTTGAATTTCCGCCAAGTGCCGGTCATTGAGGTGGTGCAAATGCCTCGCCCAGGCGACGATATGCCGTTGGGTGCGGGTGAGTCCTCCTCTGTGCCAGGCACGGCGGCCATTGCCAATGCAATTTTTGATGCCACGGGTATTCGCTTTCGCAACCCGCCATTCACACCCGAGGTGGTGCGTGCCGCTTTGCATCCTTTGGGCGCACCAGAACCTGCACCTGCGCCCATGGCTGAAACAGTTAACAAAACACCCAGAAGTTCACAGCCAGGTGTGTTGCAAGGTTGGCGTAAACGTTGGCGGCAAGTCAGCGGTGTGGCTTTGGGTGTGTTCGCGCTCAGCGCGGCCATTGTGGGCTGGCGTGTGGCCTTGCCTACGGTGAACTTTAACCCAGCGAACTACAGCGCCGATATGCTGCAACGCGGTCAGCAGTTGGCAGCACTGGGCAACTGCGCAGGTTGTCATACGGCTCTAGACGGCATGCCCAACGCCGGTGGTCGACCCATGCACACGCCTTTTGGCACGGTGTTTTCCACCAACTTGACGCCCGATTTGCAGACGGGCATAGGTGCATGGTCTTACCAAGCTTTCGAGCGTGCCATGCGCCAAGGCATTTCACGCGATGGCCATGCGCTCTATCCAGTGTTTCCCTTCACCTCGTTTGCCAAAACCAGCGATGCCGACATGATGGCTTTGTACGCATGGTTGATGTCGCAGCCAGCAGTGACCTCACACACACCTGCGCCTCAGATGCAGAGGGTCTTAGGTTGGCGACCGCTGATGGCTTTGTGGAATGGTTTGTTTCATGCGCCACAACAATTTGAGCCAAAGCCTAAGCAAAGTGCTGAATGGAACCGCGGTGCGTATTTGGTAGATGGCCTGGGGCATTGCGGTGCATGCCACACGCCTCGCAATGCATTAGGGGCCGAGCGCAACGAGCAGGCCTATATGCAAGGCGCGATGGTGGACGGGTGGCAAGCGCCTGCGCTGAACCACTTAAACCCTTCGCCAGTGCCTTGGAGTGAGGAAGAATTTTTCCGCTATTTGCGACAAGGTCATACACAGCAACACGGCATAGCTGCTGGCCCTATGGGCTTGGTGGTGCGCAACTTGGCCTTGGTGCCGGACAACGACATACGTGCCATGGCGGTGTATTTGGCGTCTCTTCAACCCGTCTCAAACAGTGATGAAGCGCAACGCGAGACTTTGGCCGCCAAGGTGGTGGCCGATGCGGCAAGTCAAGCCCCATTGCCAGACGCTGCCCAACGCTTATTCCAAGGCAGCTGCGGTGCATGTCACCACGATGGGGACGGTCCGCAGTTGTTGGGCGTGAACCGCCCTTTGGCACTCAACACCAATGTGCACAGCGACCGGCCCGACAACTTGCTGCGTATTGTGTTGGAAGGTATTCAAGCACCGGCTTCTAAAGACATTGGCTTCATGCCGTCGTTTGCGAATACCTTGAGTGACAAACAGTTGGTGATGTTGGTCGATGGGATGCGTGCACGCTATGCACCGGATAAACCGCCTTGGCAGAACACTGCGCAGACCATGGCCGCAATGCGACGACCTTGAAATTCAGTTTTGCGTGGCGCTGTCGCGCACAAAGTCGTCTAAAAGCTTTTTCAGCTGCTCGGTTTTACGCGCACCCAAGACCTTGTGGATGGATTGGTGATGGGCGTCGACTTGGGCGGTCAGGCGTTGCACCGTGGCCAAGCCAGTGTTGGAGATAAAGACAAGTACTTTACGGCTGTCTTCTGGTGATGTGTTGCGCATGACCAAACCACGGCTTACAAGTTTGTCGATGTTTTTGGTGAGTGCTGGATGGTTCATCAGCACCTGTTCGGCCAATTCCCCCATGGCGCGTCCGTTTTCATCTGACAACACTTGCAAGATACGCCAGTGTTGTTCAGTCATTTTTTCTTGGGCAATGGCTTTGCCTAAACCCATGCTCATCGTACGGTTGGCCGATGCCAGCAAGTAGGAGAGGTAGTTGTTCAGGTCTTGACTAGGCATATATCCTGCTTACATTTTGTGGAATTTCTGCTAGTCTAATGAACTTCCTTTCCAAGGACAACATCTTTGTTGTGCTTGGGGCATTCTTTGTTGGGTTGCAGGTGAAAAGATTGGCATAGGCAACATGGGCAGACATTGGAGTGGTCAATATCGGGGAACTGATGCACGCATTTCATGCGCGCATCACCCCAAAAAAGTGCGCTCATGGCATGCGCACCGCTCTCTTGCGCTACCAGCAGACGCGCAATATATCTCCATTGGTTTGTGCATGGCGCAAGATGGCGCAGCAGGCATTTGGTCGCCCTCTGCATTGGCCAGCGCCGAATTGGCTGTGGCTGAACTCAATCAACGCAACGGCATTGCAGGGCGTCAGGTGCGCTTGGTGTGTCTCAATGCCTGTGATGAATCTTCCAACTTCGAAGATGAATTGCTGAGCGCCATCGACACCCATGGCATCGAAGCCTTGGTGGGTATGCATACCAGTGCTGTTCGCGAGCGCATTGTTCAAAGCGTGGGCGGCATGCTTCCTTATGTTTACACACCCTTGTATGAAGGGGGCGAAGTCACTCCTGGGGTATTCACCCTTGGCGAAACGCCAGCGCAACAGTTACGCCCCGCTATCGATTGGCTGAGTCGTCATGAAAAAGCCAAACGCTGGCTGTTCGTGGGCAACGACTATGTGTGGCCCCGTGTGTCGCACCGCTTGGCCCACAACTATGTCGAGCAAAGTGGCGGCATTGTTCTGGATTCCATTTATTTGCCGATTGGCACCCAAGATTTTTCAGCCGTGCTGGACCGTTTGCAAAGTTTGCAAGTCGATGCGGTGTTGGTGTCTTTGGTAGGCCAAGACGCCATCACGTTCAACCGCCAGTTTGCTCATGCGGGTTTAAGCCGACGCGCGGTTCGTTTGTCGTGCGCCATTGAAGAAAATGTGCTCATGGGCATAGGCTCTGAAAAAACCGAAGGCTTGTACGTGGCAGCGAGTTATTTTGCCAACTTGCAAACCGACGCCAACTTGGCTTTGCAAGAGCGCTTCAGTGCCCGCCATGGTGTGAGGGCTCCGGTACTCAATGCCTTGGGTCAGTCGGCTTATGAAGGCATGCATTTTTTGGCCGCCATGTTCGACAACAACCTGCATCTGCCAGAGCATTGGCCGCAGATCGCCAAGCGAAACCTGGCTTACCAAAGCGCCAGAGGTGCCAGCTATGTCGGCAACCATTTTAAAAACGCCCCTGTTTATTTGGCGCGTGCCAATGGTCACCAGTTTCAAGTCGTTACAAGGTTCTAATTTTTATTTTCCAAAGCAAATAAATCCATTGACGCATTTAATTTTTGATGAAACACTCTGACATCGATTTATCAACACAATAGGAGATACGCATGGCTGTCAAACGTCCTACCCTCGATCAGTTGCAAGAAGTCGCATACAGCTTGGGGATTCACCTCTCGGAAGAGCAGGCTGAAAACTACAACACTTTGTTGCAAGGCAACTTTGACGCCTATGACATCATCGATGCCTTGCCTGACTATGTGCCTGAAGTGAAGTACCCACGCACGCCTGGTACCTTTCCAGCGCCTGAAGACAATAAATATGGGGCTTGGTATGTGAAGTCCACCATCAAGGGTGCCGCCTCTGGCAAATTGGCTGGCAAGACCGTGGTGTTGAAAGACAACGTCTGCGTGGCGGGCGTTCCCATGATGAACGGTGCTTCCACCTTGGAAGGCTATATGCCCAATATCGACGCTACCGTGGTCACGCGCTTGCTCGACGCCGGTGCCACCGTGGTGGGCAAGTCGGTGTGTGAATATTTCTGTTTCTCTGGCGGCTCGCACACCAGCTCCACAGGCCCTGTGCACAACCCCCACAAACACGGCTACTCTGCGGGTGGCTCTTCTTCTGGCAGCGCGGCATTGTTGGCAGCTGGCGAAGTCGACTTGGCCATCGGTGGCGACCAAGGCGGCTCCATCCGCATGCCCGCGTCTTACTGCGGCGTGTACGGCATGAAAGCCACGCACGGTTTGGTGCCCTATACCGGCGTCATGCCCATCGAACTCACCATCGACCACACCGGACCCATGACACGCAATGTCACGGACAACGCGGTCATGCTGGAAGTCATTGCTGGCCCCGATGGTTTGGACCCCCGCCAATACGCCGAGCAACATTCCAAAAACTACTCTGAAATCATGAAGCAAGGCATCAAAGGCTTGCGCATCGGTGTTGTCAAGGAAGGTTTTGGTTGGCCCAACTCCATGGCGGCATCTGACGCCAAAGTCAGGGCGGCTGCAGCTGCGTTGGCCAAAGCCGGTGCGATCATCGAAGATGTTTCGATTCCCATGCACTTGGTGGGCCCCGCCATTTGGTTGCCCATCGCTGCAGAGGGTGCAACACAGCAAATGATGAAAGACAACGGCCACGGTTTCAACTGGAAAGGCCTGTATGTCACCAGCATGATCGATTTCCACGCCGGTTGGAAGGCGCGTGCCGATGAGTTGTCTGAAACCTTGAAGCTCACCATGGTTTTGGGCGAATATTTCATCCAACACTACCGTGGCCATTACTATGCGAAGGCTCAAAACCTGTCGCGCCAACTGCGCAAAGCCTATGACGATGCATTTGCACACTACGATTTGCTTCTCATGCCCACCCTTGCATTGACTGCCACCCCACTGCCCAAGCCTGGTGCGGAATTGGGAGAAGTGGTGCAACGTGCATTTGAGATGCTTGCCAACACTTGCCCGTTTGACGTCACTGGCCATCCGGCCATGTCGGTGCCATGCGGCTTGGTGGACGGTTTGCCCGTTGGCATGCAGCTGATTGGCAAACATTGGGACGAGGGCACGATTTACCGTGGTGCTTATGCATTCGAGCAACTCGGCGACTGGAAAAAAATGTAAGTAAAGTCAGGGGTCCGCTGAAAAGAGGGCTCCAACTGGTAAGCGTTAGTTTTTTCAACACAAAAGAGGAACACAATATGGACCGCAGAAAGTTTATTCAAACCACCGCTGGTGGTATTGCAGCCGGCACCGCTGGCATGTATGGCAGTTCGGCCCTGGCCGCTGACGACATCAAAGTGGGCAGCATCCACGATTTGTCCGGTGGATTGGACATTTACGGCAAACCCATGGTCGACGCATTGACCTTGGCCATCGAAGAGCAAAACGCTGCAGGCGGCTTGCTGGGCAAAAAAGTGGCTTTGATCAACTATGACTCACAGTCCAATATGCAAAAGTACACCGAGTACGCCCAAATGGCTGCGTTGAAAGACAAAGTTGCCATGGTTCACGGTGGCATTACCTCCGCGTCACGTGAAGTGATTCGCCCCGTGCTCACCAAAAACAAAACCCTGTACTTTTACAACACACAGTACGAAGGCGGCGTTTGCGATCGCAACACATTCTGTACCGGTGTGACACCTGCACAAACCGTGCAAAAGCTGATTCCTTACTCCATGAAAAAATGGGGCAAGAAGGTCTACATCATCGCCGCTGACTACAACTACGGCCAAATCACTTCACAGTGGGTTAAGAAGTACGTCACTGAAGGCGGCGGCAGCGTGCAAGCCATTGAATTCTTCCCCTTGGATGTGACTAACTTTGGTCCCACCATTGCCAAAATCGAAGCAGCCAAGCCCGACTTCGTGGTGTCTGCCTTGGTGGGTGGCGCACACATGTCCTTCTATCGCCAATGGGGCGCAGCAGGCATGTTGAAGAAGATCCCCATGGCATCTTCCACCTTCTCAGTGGGTAACGAGCAAGTTGTGTTGGCACCTGAAGAATGCAATGGCATGGTCTTGTCTTACAACTACTTCGAGAAAATCGCAACGCCACAGAACAAAACTTTCTTGGCTGCCTTCCACAAGCGTTTTGGTGCTGACTATCCCAACGTGACCGAATTGGCGATGGGCACCTACCAAGGCTTCAAGCTGTGGGCCGAAGCTGTCAAGAAAGCCGGCAGCATTGACCGCATGAAAGTGATCGAAGCACTGGAGAGCGGCATCAGCATCGACGCCCCCAGCGGTAAGGTCACTGTGGACGGCGCTTCACACCACTGTATTTTGGATGTGAGCTTGGCCGAAGTGAAAAACAAAAAGCTCGACATTCTGCAAACGTTTGCCCAGCAAGCGCCTTCAGACACCAGCTCTGTGTGTAACCTCAAGAAAAACCCTGCTGACAACCAGCAGTATGTGATCAAGGTTTAAGCACGGTTGATTGTTTGATAGATTGAAAGAGAGAAGGCGTACATGGATCTGGCACTGATTGTTTCCGTACAGGTCCTGTACGCCGTCGCCACCCTGGTGATCATTTCATCAGGGTTGGCGGTGATTTTTGGCATGATGCGCGTCATCAATTTGGCGCACGGCGAGTTTTTGATGTTGGGCGCTTACAGCGCTATTTTTGCGACCAAAGCAGGCGTCAATATTTGGATTGCCATGCTGGTGGTTGCGCCTATTTGTGTGGGGCTGTTTGGCATCGTGGTCGAGCGGCTCATTATTCGTCACCTTTACGGGCGCATGGTTGACACCATGTTGGCCACTTGGGGCTTGTCGCTTTTGTGCGTGGGCTTGGTGACTTCTTTGATTGGGAACACCACCTCGGGCGTGTCTACCCCTGAGGGCAGTTTTTCTATCGGCGCTTATTCGGTCAGTTTGTACACCATGGCTTTGATTGTCATTGCGGTGCTGCTGTTGTTTGCGATTCGTTGGGTCTTGCGCAGCACTGACTGGGGCTTGATTGCACGCGGCACCATGCAAAACCCAGCCATGGCCGATGTGTTGGGCATCAGTCCTACCCGTGTGTACTCCATCACTTTTGCTGTTGGTGCGGCTTTGTCGGGCTTGGCTGGTGGTTTGTTGGCGCCTGTCTCTGGCGTGGTGCCGGCCATGGGTGCGTCTTTCATTGCCAAGGCCTTTATCACCGTGATTGGTGGTGGTAGCGCGATTTTGGCCGGTACAGCATCTGCCTCTGCCTTGTTTGGCCTGATCAACCAATTGGCCACCTTCATCACCACGCCAGTGTTTGGTGAAGTTGCACTCTTCATCGCCGCCGTGGTGATGCTACGCATGTTGCCTCAAGGTATCACTGGACGCTTTTTCAAAGGATCGTTGTGACCGCTTTTCGAGATTCCCCCTGGAGTGCTGTGCTGGTGATGTTGCTCGGGGTTATGGCCACTTTGGCCATTCCTAAATGGGTAGATGACTTTGCCTTGATTCAGATCACCATCTATGTGGTGATGGCCATCCTGGCCATCAGCCAAGCGTTTATTTGGGGCTTCTCGGGCATTTTGTGCTTTGGCCAAGCGTCATTTTTTGGCTTGGGTGCTTACACCTATGCCTTGTCGGTCATCAACATGGGCGAAAGCACACTGCCTGTGCTCTTGGCCATCGCCTTGCCCGGGCTGTTTGCCTTGTTGCTGGGCTATTTCATGTTTTATGGTCGCCTGTCTGATGTCTATATGGGTGTCATCACGCTAACCGTGAGTTTGATTCTTTTCAACTCCGTCAATTCCACGGCAGGTCCGGAATGGCGTATTGGCAATGCACCCTTGGGTGGCTTCAACGGCATACCGTCCATACCCTCCATCAACTACCCTGGCAACCCCGAGGACACACTCGACCCTCTTGCCTTCTTCTACCTCAGTGCGTTTTCCCTGATCGCCATTTACGGCGGCCTGCGTTGGCTGATTTCCTCTCGCATAGGGCATGTGATTGTGGCCATCAAAGAAAACGAGCAACGCGCTACCTTGCTGGGCTTTGATGTCCGTGCTTTCAAATTGTTTGCTTTCACATTGGGTGGTTGTATTGCCGGTCTGGCAGGTTGCTTTTTCGCCAACTGGGGCTCTTTCACCAGCCCTACCATTTTCAGCTTGGGCCAGTCAGCACAAATCATTGTGTGGGTGATAGTTGGCGGCTTGGGCACCTTGGTCGGCCCCATCATTGGTTGCATGGCTATTCAGTGGTTGACCACCCAGATTGGTACACAGCAAACCTTCAACTCCAACTTGGTCTTGGGTGCTATCTTGGTGGTGTTCGTCTTATTGGTTCCCAAAGGCATCATCCCAAGTTTGGGTGATGTGTTGCAAAAACTCTTTGGTAAAAAAGCCGCCAAGGGAGAAGACGCATGAGTACCGTTCCTTTGCTGGAAACCCGCAATTTGAATATGCGGTTTGGTGGCGTACATGCCACGCGGGATGTGAACTTCAAACTCAGCGATGGTGAGTTGCGTTGCATCATCGGCCCTAACGGCGCAGGCAAAAGTACATTCTTCAAACAACTCACTGGTCAACTCCAACCGACCTCCGGCCAAGTGCTGTTTCGCGGCCAAGACATCACGGGTTGTCAGCCGCATGTGCCCGCGCGTTTAGGTATTGGTATCAAAACACAGGTGCCCAGTTTGTTCAATGGTTTATCGGTGTGGGAAAACGTTTGGTTGTCTGCTTGCCGTGTGTATCCCAAGGCCAAAGCTTTAGAAGTGACTCGTGACACGCTAGAGCGTGTGGGCCTAAGCAGCTTGCAAAAATCTACCACCGGCTTGCTGGCACACGGTCAACGCCAGTGGGTGGAGCTGGCCGTTGTCATTGCCGCAGACCCTTCTCTTATCTTGTTGGATGAACCCGCTGCTGGCATGAGCGACCAAGAAGTGCGGCGTACCGCAGACTTGATTTTGGAGATCAACAAAAGCCACGCTTTGATTGTGGTGGAGCACGATATGAGCTTCATTCGCATGATCGCCAAAATGGTCACTGTGTTCCACCAAGGCGCCATCCTCACCGAAGACTTGCCCGATGCGGTCATGAACAACCCCACGGTGCGCCAAGTCTATCTAGGCAAAAAAGCCGCTTAACTGAAAGAACCTGCATGCTCGACATTCAAAAGCTCCACGCAGGCTACGGCAGTATTCCCGTGTTGCATGGCATTGACTTGCACATCACCCAAGGCGAAGCCGTGGGCATCTTGGGCCACAACGGCATGGGCAAGACCACGCTGTTGCGCAGCATCATCGGCGCACTGTTGCCCACCCAAGGCAGCATCCATTTCAATGGCGCTGATGTCAGCCGCTTGGCGCCCAACCAACGGGCCAAAGTGGGAATGGCCTATGTACCGCAAGGGCGAGAAATCTTTCCCAATTTATCGGTCACCGACAACTTGCGCATGGGCTGGGTCAAGCGTGGTCGTGCCTCTGCCCAAGACCTCGACACCTTGCTGGACAACTTCCCGCGTTTAAAGCCTTTGCTAGACCGTATGGGCGGCTCTTTGTCGGGCGGCGAGCAACAACTCTTGGCTTTGGCACGTGCATTGGCGGGTGACCCCCAGCTGTTGCTGCTGGACGAACCCACTGAAGGTATTCAGCCTTCCATCATCGAAGAGATTGCGGAGACCCTCACCACCTTGCGTCAAAAGCGATCGCTCACCATTGTGTTGGTAGAGCAGAACTTAGACTTCATTGCCTCGGTGTCAGAGCGTGTCTTGGTGATCAAGCGCGGACAAATCACTGGCGAAATTCCGCGTGAACATTTGAGCGATCTCGACACCGTCAGCGAGTACACCGGCGTATCCAGTAACCACTGAAAACTTTCCAACCCATCCAAGGAGGTAAACATGGACATGCAACTCAAAGGCTTGCGCGCACTCGTGACAGGCGGCACCAAAGGCATTGGTCGTGCTATTGCAGAAACATTGGCCAAAGAGGGCGCTAGCGTCGCGTTCTGTGCGCGAAACGCCGCCGAAGTAGCGGATGCGGCCAAAGCCATGTCGGCGTCGGGCAGCAAAGTGATTGGTTCAGTGGCCGATGTGGGTAACGCTGACAGCCTTAAGGCATGGGTAGCCAAGTCTGCGGCAGATTTGGGTGGCATCGACATCGTGGTTGCCAATGTCAGCGCATTGGCCATTGCAGCAGACGAAGAGAGTTGGAAAAAAGGGTTTGAGGTTGACCTGATGGGAAGTGTGCGATTGGTCGACAGCGCCATGCCTTTCCTTGAGAAAAGCAAACACCCCGCCATCGTCACCATCTCTAGCGTGTCGGGCCGCGAGATTGACTTCGCCTCTGGCCCTTACGGTGCTTTCAAAGCAGCCTTGGTGCACTACACCCAAGGTTTGGCCTATCACTTGGCTGGCAAGGGCATTCGTGCCAACAGCGTCTCGCCTGGCAACACCTATTTTCCAGGCGGTGTGTGGAGCCAAATTGAAACCGGTAACCCCGACTTCTTCAAGGTGGCTTTGGGCATGAACCCCACGGGGCGTATGGGCACGCCGCAAGAAATGGCCAACGCAGTGGTGTTTTTGGCCAGTCCAGTGGCCAGCTTTATCACCGGCACCAACTTGGTAGTCGATGGCGCTTTGACCAAAGGCGTTCAGTTATAAGTTTTTTGGTTTTTTTCCAACCGGCTGTGCTCTAGGTTCTCAAACAGGGCCAGCATCCATTCGATGCGCTGTGGCATGGCGCGGTTGGGAAAACCAGTTAAGGCCAAACGAGCCGAAGCGGTTTCTTGGCACTGTTCAACCAAGTACGCAATACCGGCCAGAGGTTGTGGCGGGTTGCGCTGGGTAAATATCCAACCTGCTTGTAGGCGGGCTAGGGTCAGCAAAAGCGCTTTGCGAAAACCGCTGACCACTGCGCGGTGGTTGACAGAGTCCAAGCCCAAGCTGCGCAATTCGTTGCCTATTTCCCCGTAAATCAAGCCGGCAGCCAAAATGGCAGAGCGGCAGTCACGCGGTAACTCTGCAATGCCTGCCATGGATCTTTTATAGAGACGATCAGCTTCATCTAAGACTCGGCTGATCACGCGTTGTACAGCGGGGTTGCACTCAGGACGCGACAACCAAGTGGAGGGGTCTAAGCCCTCTTCGCGCATCCACTCCAAAGGCAAATAAACACGCTTGTTGCGGGCATCTTCGCCGACATCGCGTGCAATATTGGTCAACTGCATGGCCACACCCAGTTCACAGGCACGCGCCAAGGTTGAGGCCTGTTGGGGTCCCATGATCCAACACATCATGGCGCCCACGCTGCCCGCCACACGAGCGCCATAACCATGCAAATCTTCCATGGTTTCGTATTGACGGCCATGCCCGTCCCAAGCAAAACCATCAAGCAAGGCGTCAAGCAAATGGCGCGGCAGTGCATGGCGATGCACCACAATGCACAAAGCGCGGTCTTCCACGGTGTTCATGGGTGTACCCGCGTACATCAGGTCGAGTCGGTGATGCAAAACACGCAGGCTGTCTTCGATCACTCCCCCTTGGTCGACCATGTCATCTGCGACACGGCAAAACGCATACAGAGCGATTGCGGCAGATCGAACACGCGGCGGTAAAAAACGGCTGGCCGCAAAAAAGGTTTTGGAGCCACCTCGCATCATTTCGACGCAAGCGTCTAAATCGTCGTCAGCTTGGTCAGTGAACGGCAAAGGCATTGGGAACCACCTCTTCTAATAATTTGGCTGACATCAATACGCTGGGGACACCCGCACCGGGTTGGCTGCTGGCGCCCACCATGAACAAATTTGTCACATCTTCACTGCGGGTGTGCGGCCTGAACCACGCACTTTGCGTAAGCACCGGCTCCAAGCCAAAACCCGCACCTTGGTAAGACCACAAGCGGTCTTGAAAGTCTTGGGGCGTGGTAACTTTGGAGCTAACCACATGCTGCTTCAAGTTGGGCAACACCGCGTCCTGCAACACTGTGGCAATGGCGTCACGGTACTGCTCGGAGATAGCTGGCCAATCGGTGCCGCTGCTTAAGTTCGGTACCACCGACAAGACATAAAAGCTGTCGCAACCCTGCGGAGCTAAAGAAGGGTCGGTGGCGGTGGGTCGGTAGAGGTACAAGCTGAAGTCTTTGGCCAGTTTGTGATTCTTGAAAATATCTTGCAGCAATTCTTTGTAGCGAGGGCCAAGCACCATCATGTGGTGAGGCACATCTTCATACTTGCGGTTGGTGCCGAAGTACCAAACGAACAAACCCGAGGAATACTTGCCTTTGGAGATGCGACTGTCGGTCCAACGTTTTCTGTGTTGCGGTTCAACCAAGTTTTTGTAGGTCCATGCCGCATCTGCATTGCTGACAACGATGTCTGACCCGATGAATTCACCGCTGGCCAATTCAACGCCTACAGCAGCGCCATCTTCCACACGTATACGCGTCACAGGTGAGTTGTATCGAATGGGGATGTTGCGGGCTTGTATCAAATTGACCAAAGCTTGCACGATGGCACCTGTGCCACCCATGGCGGAATGCACACCCCATCGATTTTCCAAAATATGGATCAGTGAATAGACGCAGGTAACTGAAAAGGGATTGCCACCGATCAGCAAGGGGTGAAAACTCATCACGATGCGCAACTTGGGGTGCTTGATGTATTGCGCCACCATGCTGTGGATGGAGCGCCAAGCTTTCATGCGAACCAAGTTTGGCATGGCTTTGACCAGTTTGGCTACAGAGTCAAAGGCAATCATGCCCATCTCTTGAAAACCCAATTCGTAGCACTTTTCTGAGGCTTTCATGAGGTTTTGAAAACCTTGCACATCCTCTGGGCTGAACTTGGCAACTTCAGCCAACATGGCTTGCTCGTCGTTGCTGTAATCGAAGTGGGTGCCGTCATCGAAACGGATACGGTAGAAAGGCGACATTAAGCGCAAGTCGATATGGTCTTTCATTTCTTTGCCGCACAGCGTGAACAACTCTTCAATCAAATAGGGCAGTGTGATGATGGTGGGACCGGCATCAAAAGTGAAGCCGTCTTGTTTGTGCACATAGGCACGACCACCGGCCATGTCCAGTTTTTCGAAAATTTGAACTTGGTAGCCCTTAACGCTTAAGCGAATCGCAGCAGCCAAGCCACCAAAGCCGCTGCCTATGATGATGGCGCGCCTTGGTTGCTGGGGCACTTTGAAGCTGCTTCGCTCATCAACAGTTTTGAAAGCATTCATGCGGAGTCCCTAAGGTTTGGAAGTACCACCGGAACCGGCAACTCGGTAGATGGTGTTTCACTTCGATAAGGGCTGCGCTTCATAGCCCAGCCCCATAGTTTTTGCAATGGCAGAGCAAACACCATTAGTAAATGCTCAATGATGGCCAAGCCCAAAAGGGAAGACAACAGCACCCATGCGGCATTGACCAAGACCAAGCCGCTTATCACTTCCCAAACCATCCAGCCCCAGGCCCCACAAGACACGCCCATGGTGAGGTAAAACCACCATGTGATGGGAGCTTGCTTGAAATAACTGCCGAGATAGCGCAAATGCACAGGTAAATATTGCTCGCCGACAAAAGGTACACCAAAAAATAAATTCAGCTTGGCGCTCAAGCGCATACACCACAGCAGCGCAAAAGTGCACAAAGCCATGTGGTTGGGTTGGCCTTGCTGCATCGCCACGAGTACACCGAAGTTGAGAATCAAAGCAAGCTCATGGTGAAGCAAAACCTGCACTGATTGAATAAAACGTTGGCGAAAATTCAAACCTTTATCAAGTGCAACACGCCTGGGACCTGTGAGCCAACCGGTGAGAAAAGCCATTTCATGCCAACTCCACATGGCAATCACGCTGACAAAACCAATGTAGGCATTGAGCACAGAATGCGAGCGCATGCTAATAGAGGCTGTCCATAACCCTAAGCCAAGCAAAAAACTCAAACCGCACATGCTCCAGCGAAAACTCGTGGGTGGCAGTCGAACTAACCATAAAATAGCGCCCGTGCCAAGCCACCAACTCAGCAAGGCAAACATAGCCGCTCCCAAAGTGGAAGAGAAAAAATCGGTCATATCAAAAGTGGTTTACCAGGCCGGATGAACCCGAATTTCGCGCGGCAAGGTGTTGTGCTTGACCGGCAGTAAATACAAGCGACCAAAAGTCCATGCGGCCCCCAAGGCGCTTTGGGCTTGACCCAGCAAGCCTATAACACCACCGCGTTCCTTGGCTTTGGCATTTGCGATTGACAACTTGACCAAGCGCGTCATGCAAGCGCGGAAAGTGGGGTGGTCGATGTCGACTTCCACAGGAAAGACTTGACGTGCAATTTCCGAGGTGATGCGAAACACCTCGTAGTCGTACTCGGTCGATTTGAAGCCCATGGCTTGGTGCAACAAGGGGCGGGTATGGTCGCGCACATACATGGTGGCGTAAACCGCCAAAATAAAAAATCGAATCCACAGTAAATTGACACCACGCAACAATTCTGGTTGGGAGCGCATGATGAGAGCGAAAGACTCGCCATGGCGGAACTCGTCATTGCACCAACGCTCGAACCAACGGAAGATGGGATGAAAGCGCTTGTCGGGGTTGCTTTCGAGTTGACGAAAGATGGTGATGTAACGGGCGTAGCCGATCTTCTCGGACAAGTAGGTGGCGTAAAAAATGAATTTCGGCTTGAAAAAGGTGTAAGACTTGGTGCGTTTGAGTTGCCCTAAGTCGATGCCCAAATCAAAGTCTTTCAAAGACTGGTTGATGAAACCTGCGTGGCGGGATTCATCTCGCGCCATATAGGTCATGAGTTGCTTGATGTCGGGGTTGGTGACATTTTTGCGCACTTCGTTATAGAGAATGCAACCGGAGAATTCGGAGGTGAGCGAACTGATGAGGAAGTCTAAAAATTCTTGCCGCATCTCGGTTGAAAGTTGGGGCATCAGGGTTTTGACTTCATCGGCAAACTGCGCATCGCGTTGAAAGTGATCATGGTTGTTGTCACCCTCGTACTCTTTCATCATGACGTCCCATTCAGCTCGAACGGATTCGATCTTTAAACGGTCCATGGCGTCAAAGTCCGTAGTGTAAAAGCGTGGGCTCAGCACTGTGTTGCGAACCGCCTTGGCGTTGGCGTCCGCGGCGCTCTCAACACTGCCGATGAGCAGTTCTACGTGATCGAATTCCATGGATACGGTGGCGGTCATGGCTTACTCCTGAGGTGCTATGGTCAAAGATACTGGCGCGGGTTGCAATTTGGCGAAAGAAGCCATATTGGTCGGGCCAAAAGATTCAAGGTTGATGCGTTGTCCGGTGGCGGGGTCAAGCAGGGTCAGGCGGCCATCGGTGTGGCCTATGAGTTCAAACGTGGGGCCAGAGCCAATGCCGCGGCGCATGCGTTCGCGTGAGAGTGTGCGCAAGATGCCGCGCACAAAACCTTGCTCGCCCACATAACGGGTAATTTCTACAGTAGATTTTCCATCCATCACGGCGACATCGCCGTTGGATCGGTCCTCAAAGCGCAGCGTGCGTTGCCAACTGACCGGGCCTTGGTCTTGCGGGATTTCCATGCCTTGGCCGCGCAACAAAGCGACCACCAAAAAAACGCTGGCCAAAAAGCCAACAAATATCCATCCTGTGAGGCCGTGGCGGCCGGGCAATCCGTCGTTGGCAAGGCTAGGGTTCATGCTGCAATTTCTTGAGTGGAAGCGCGAGGCGCATCGGTTGATGGCGCTGTGTCACCCAGCATCACAGGCATGTGCGGGTTGACAGCTTGCCAAGCTTGCACAATGCGTTCGCCTACATCGCCGACATTGGCAATGCAGCGCAAACTGGGTTCGGGGTGACGCAGTGCCCAAGGACGGGCGTGGGGCCACAGGTTGAGCCAAGCGATATGGTCATTGCCAGCCAATTTGAGGGCGATGTCGCCAGTGCCATCAGGGTTGGTTTTGAGTGAGGCACCCGCCAACATGCGCAAAGGCAAATTGAAGGTGAGCGTCAGAACAATACCAATGCGCATGACCACCCGCTTGTTGGTGAGGGTGTACATGGCTGTGCTGGCTGTCAGCCAAGCCATCAGGCTGAGAATACCCAGCGAGATGACGCTGAGCAAAAAGCTCAGCAGCAGAGGTTTGAACAGATTGCGCTCAGGCTCACCCAAAAGGTAGGTGGCTTGCAGCAGCATCATGGCAGCAAAATACCAAGCCAAGGTGCGCACATGAAAGACATGCAGTGCCACCAATCGCCATTGCGGTGCGCCTTGCCACAAAATACGTTCGTCCGCGGGCAAGGGCTCGGGCAGCCCAGGGGCGGCCTCAAACTCGTGTTCGTGATGAGGATTGACGTTCAAAACAGTGGCTCCTGACGTTCGGGTGTGGCATACAAGGTGCCTGCACCGTAATAGGCGGTGATTTTTTCTTCTTCAAGCAAGGTGATTTGTTCCATGCTTTTGGTTTTGGGAACATTGGCAAATTGCGCGGCCAAGACAGCACCCACGAACACCCCGCTGGATTTGATGCGCGAAAAGGTCATGGGCAAGAGCACGGTGCCACCACTATTCAAGTCGACTTCCAAATAACGGAACATCATTTCAGCGCGGTCAATCCACAGGTCTTTGACGGTGCCAGCCAGTTGCTTGTCTGCGCCGTAAACAGGTAAACCACGAGGGTCGACATCGGGGGACATGACGCCGTGGTCGGCGGCAATGCGCAAAGGCACAATCTTGATGTGGTTGCCGTGGTAGAGGTCTGGCTCATCGGCGCGAGCTGCCCAGGCTCCTGGCCCCACACCTGCCAACAAAGGGTCGCCAACAGGCTCTAAGGGCGCGCCCAACCAACGATGTGTGGGTTGCGCGGTGTAGCTGCCATCGACACGGTTGACGTCCGGTGCTAACACTTCACGGCCATCGGCAAGCTTGAACACTTTGGGCTCGGGTACGGGCCAGCCGGTTTGAACCGGACCACCTTGTAAATGGCCGTTGTCCATCGGATAACCTTCGCGGTGGCCTTCGCGTACAAGGTAATAAATCAAACCAGCAAAAAAAGCCCAAAACATGTACAGCACGATTTGTGCAACATCTACATACTGGGTAATAGCACCTGTTTCCATGGCAAGTCTCCTTTATGTGCGCCTAAAAAACCATTCAACCTGGCAGTTCTGCCAGCCCTAACCCTGCAGACCTTGGGACCAATGTCGGCCGACGGCTGACCAAAGGCCCCAAAGCAACCAACACCACAAACATCATGACCATCTCGGTCTGAAATACAAAGTTGTAGCCCGTGACGTCGGAGACGAGGACTTCGCCCAAACGGCCTTGTGTGGCCATTTGACCGACCACATCGCGGGCCACACCGCCCAAAGCCATGGCCACGCCCGAGGCAGTCGCTTGCACCGCTCCCCAAGCCCCCAAAACCATACCCGCCTGTTCTGAATGCGTCATCTCCATGGCAGTGAGCAACATGCCCACAGAGAACAAGCCGCCGCCAAAGCCAATCAAGGCGGCACCTGCTTGAAACATCAGCGCAGAGCCCAAGGGGGCTGAAAAAATAACGCAAGCAAAAGCGGGCAAACCCAGCAAAGCACCTATGGCTGCAAGTCGCACCGCATCAATACTTCGCAAAAAGCGGGAGGACAAGGCAAAAGCAAGCAATGCACCCCCTGCACTCAAAGCAGTGAGTCCACTGGTCATGCCCACATTCAAGCCCAAGACTTGTCCGCCATAGGGTTCGAGCACGATGTCTTGCATGCTGAATGCCGCAGTACCCAAACCCACCGTCCACAAAAAACGCTTCATATGCGGCACAGCAATAAAGGCTTTCCAATTGTGGGAAAAACCATCGGCTTGGCGAGCACCACGTTTGGCTCCACGCGCTTCTTGTTTCCACAGTGAAATGAGGTTGATGAAAATGACAAGCGCCGCGCAACCTTGCACCACTTGAATCAGACGCACTGGCGAAAAGTTGACCAGCAAAACACTCAGCAAGGTACTGCCCACAATCAAGCCAACCAAGAGCATGGCGTAAAGCAAAGCCACCACGCGGGGGCGCTTGTCTTCGGGAGAGACGTCGGTTGCCAATGCCAAACCAGCCGTTTGGGTGATTTGCATGCCCGCACCCACGATCAAGAACGCCAAGATCGCGCCCAAGCGACCCACTAACACATAGCCTTCGCGGGGCTCGCTGAGGTTCATGAGCGCAAATGGCATGATGGCCAAACCGCCAAACATCAGCAAACTTCCCATCCACATATAGGGGATACGGCGCAAGCCCAAGGCTGAAGGATGGGTGTCACTTCTATAGCCGATCAGAGCGCGAAGAGGTGCAAACACCAAGGGCAGGGCCACCGAGATAGCCACCCATGCTGCTGGAATTTCCAACTCCACAATCATGACGCGGTTCAAGGTGCCCACCAACAGTGCCATGGTGATCCCAATGGAGAGTTGGAACATAGCCAAACGAAACATACGTCCCAGCGGCAGTTCGGGCGACGCCGCATCGGCGAAGGGAACGTACTGCATCATGATGGATTGCATCCATGCGGGGGGGCGAAAGGCCAATTTCATTTGCGTTTCCACTCCCAAGCTTGCGAGGTGTAAAAACCGCTGGAGACGCGTTGCATGTGGCCAGGCCGCCAGCCGTGCTCACGCACCCCGCGTTCGATATAAACATGCAAAGTGGTTTTGCGGATCGGGGCCAATTGCGGCGAGCGGTCACTGCGCGGGAACAAGCGGCCCATGGCATGGGCGACCGCCAGCAGTGGCGAGTGCGGCGCAAAAGTAAACAACACCGAATGGCGGGTGCGCTTTGTCAATGACTCTATGGCATTGGCAATGGTTTGGGTGTCGTAGTGAATGAGTGAATCCATGCACACCACATGGTCGAACTCGCCGTGCTCAGCCGAAAGCATGTCACCTGACAAAAACGTGATGCTGCCGCCTTTGGCGCTGAGTGCGGGGTTGCTGAGCAGGTCTTGGGCATGGCGCTCGCGGGCCAAATTGACCAAGGTGGGCGAAAGGTCGATGGCCAGCACCTCGGCGCCGCGCAACATGGCTTCTTGCGCCAAAGCACCGGTACCGCATCCGGCGTCGAGCAAGCGCAGGCCACGCATGTCTTGGGGCAACCAAGACAAAAGCGTGTGGCGCATTTCATCGCGACCTTTGCGCACGGTGGCGCGGATGCGCCCCACCGGCGCATTGGAGGTGAGCACCTCCCAGGCCTTGGCGGCTGTGCGGTCGAAATAGTGTTCGATCTCGCCGCGCCGTGCGACATAGCTGGCTTGGTTCATTTCAGTCAAATCCCAACAAATCAAAAATATCGCGGTCTTTCATCGGTATCGAGGGCAACGGGTCGGTGCCGGCCCACAAGGCAGCGGCCAAGCGCATGTACTCGTCTTGCACCGCCTTGACCGCAGGCGTGGCTTCCAACTCAAACATGGTGCATTTTTGTAAACGGCTTTTGCGGATCTCGTCGAGCATGGGGAAATGCGCCATGTTTTTCAAACCCGTGACCCCGTTGTACTTGTCCACTTGGTCGGTCTCGTCGCTGCGGTTGACGATCACGCCGCCCAAACGCACGTTGTAGTTTTTCGACTTGGCACCAATGGCTTGCACGATGCGGTTCATGGCGAAGATGGAGTCAAAGTCGTTGGCGGTGACGATCAAGGCGCGGTCGGCGTGTTGCAGGGGGGCTGCAAAACCACCGCACACCACATCGCCCAGCACATCAAAGATGACCACGTCGGTGTCTTCCAGCAAATGGTGCTCTTTCAAGAGCTTGACGGTTTGTCCCACGACATAGCCGCCGCAGCCGGTTCCTGCGGGCGGGCCACCGGCCTCGACGCACATCACACCGTTGTAGCCTTGAAACACAAAGTCTTCTACGCGCAGCTCTTCGGCATGAAAGTCCACGGTTTCGAGCACATCAATCACCGTGGGCAGCATTTTTTTGGTGAGCGTGAAAGTGCTGTCGTGCTTGGGGTCACAACCGATTTGCAGCACCCGCTTGCCCAGTCTGGAAAAGGCGGCTGACAGGTTAGAAGATGTGGTGCTCTTACCAATACCGCCTTTGCCATAAATGGCAAAGACTTTGGCATTGCCTATCTTGACGCTGGGGTCGAGCTGCACTTGCAAGCTGCCCTCGCCGTCGGGGCGTCCGCCGCGCTTGATTTGGTTGACGGGTATGGTGGCGGTTTCGGTCATGGATTTACTCCTGTGTGACTTCAGCGGCTGAAATGAGCCTTGGCTTCGTACATGGTTTCCACCGTGATGCGCGATACACCGCGTTCACGGGCAAAAGTTTCGGTATTTCGTCGCGCTTTGCCGCGAACAAAAAATGGAATTTTTTTGAGCTCTTTTTCGGCTTCAGGCGCCCAACTGCTTTCGTTGCTGGCGACAGTCTCTGGGCTAGCGATGGTGGGCGAAGGTAACTCGATGCTTCCAGAGGATGCACTTGCTGCCTCAAGCGCTGGTGCGATCGGCTTGGGAGTCATGCTATGGCCCGAGCCGAGGTGCGAGGGTGCCGCGCCATTGTGGAACTCGAAGTCTTCGCGGAACATGCCTAAGAGGTGCTCTTCCAAACCCATCATCAGAGGGTGTACCCAAGTGTCAAACAAGACATTCGCGCCCTCAAAGCCCATTTGAGGGGCATAACGGGCAGGGAAATCTTGCACATGCATGGGCGCAGAAATGACGGCGCAAGGAACGCCCAAGCGCTTGGCAATATGGCGCTCCATTTGCGTACCCAACAGCAACTCGGGGTGCATGGCTTTGACTGCGTCTTCGACTTCCAAATAGTCGTCGGTGATCAAGGCTTCGATGCCGTAGAGCTTGGCTGCGTCGCGCATTTCTCGGGCGAATTCGCGGCTGTAAGTGCCCAAACCAACTACCTCGAAACCCATCTCTTGGTGCGCCACCCGTGCGGCAGCGATGGCGTGGGTGGCGTCACCAAACACAAACACCCGCTTGCCGGTGAGGTAGGTGGAATCGACCGATTTGGCATACCACTTGGCGCGTGAATCTTGGCTGTAATCGGCAAGAGTTTTGCCGCTGTCGACCAAGCCTGCCAGCGTACGTACTTCTTGAATGAAATCCAAGGTGCCATTGACACCATAGGGAATGGCTTGGGTGAAGGGTTGTTCGCAGTTGCGCTGCAACCATTGGGCTGTGGTGCGACCCAGTTCGGGGTAAAGCACCACGTTGAAATCGGCCTCGCCCAAGCGGCGCACATCGGCGACGCTGGCGTTCAGAGGAGCCTCCACATTCACTTGTATGCCTAGCTCTTGCAAGAGGGCGCGGATTTCTTTGACATCATCGCGATGGCGAAATCCCAAAGCGGTTGGACCCAAGATATTGCAACTCGCCGTGCGACCCGCCAAGGGCGAGCGTTGGTTGCCCGTGGGTACCAAGGCGCGAACCAAGTGGTAGAAAGTTTCCGAGGCGCCCCAATTTTCTTTGCGTTGGTAAGCGGGCAAATCCAAGGGCACCACAGGGATGGGCAGGTTCAGCGCCAAGGCTAAACCGCCAGGGTCGTCTTGGATCAACTCGGCAGTACAAGAAGAACCAACCAGCATGGCGTTGGGCTTGAAGCGCTCGTTAGCTTCACGGGCAGCGGTTTTGAACAACTCGGCAGTGTCGCCCCCTAAATCGCGGGCTTGAAAGGTGGTGTAGGTGACGGGTGGGCGGCGTGGCAAACGCTCGATCATGGTGAACAACAAGTCTGCGTAGGTGTCGCCTTGGGGCGAGTGCAGCACGTAATGCACATCGGTCATCGCAGTAGCCACACGCATTGCGCCGATGTGCGGCGGGCCTTCGTATGTCCAGAGGGTAAGTTGCATGGTGTGTGCCTTATGCAGCCAGTTTGATGCGACGACGCAAGGGGCGACTGAACAACTCGGCCAAGTCGGCTGCTTGCTCGTAACCTTGGATGGGGGTGAAGACCAATTCAATAGCCCACTTGGTGGTCAGGCCTTGGGCTTCAAGGGGGTTGGCCAAGCCTAGGCCACACACCACGATGTCAGGCGCTGCGGCGTGACAACGGTCGAGTTGGTTTTCCACATGCTGGCCCTCGGTGATGTGAGAGCCTGGGGGCAACAGGGCCAATTCCTCGGCCATGAGTTTGCGATGCAAATAGGGTGTTCCGATTTCGTCGAGCACCATACCCAATTCGCGGCTGAGAAAACGTGCGAGCGGAATTTCCAACTGAGAGTCGGGGAAGAAAAAGATTTTTTTGCCTTCCAAATGCAGCTTTTGGCGAGCCAATGCAGCCTCGGCGCGTTGGCGTGGGGCGCGAGTGACGGCTTCGAACTCGGCGCTGGGCACTCCCCAAGCTGTGGCAGCTGCTTGCAACCAAGCCGTGGTGCCTTCGGCGCCCAAAGGGAAGGGGGCGGCGAGTCGCTTTGCGCCACGTGCTTCAAGCGACAAGTTGGTATCGGCTAAAAAAGGTTGTGATAACAGGTAGAGGGTGTCAGGCCCAATGGCTGGCAGTTCGGTGCTGTTGCGGGGTGGGAAAAAATCTACCGCTGTGATGCCCATGTCTGCCAGCAAACGACGCATTTGGTCTTCGACCACATCGGCCAATGTGCCCACCACCAGCAGGCGTTTGCCATTGCCCTGCGGCAGCATAGGCAGCACGGGGACCATGGCGTTTAAGCAGGCGTCTTCACCTTGGGTGAAGGTGGTTTCAATGCCGCTGCCAGAATAGTTCAGTACCCGCACCATGGGGTTATGCACAACGCTTAAACGTTGGGCAGCACGGGACAGGTCGAGTTTGATGACCTCGGAGGGACAAGAGCCCACCAAGAACAAGGTACGAATATCGGGGCGACGTTTGAGCAGTTTGTCGACCACCTTGTCGAGTTCGTCATTGCAGTCGGCCAAGCCGGCCAAATCGCGCTCATCGATGATGGCGGTACCAAAACGCGGTTCGGCAAAAATCATCACGCCTGCTGCTGACTGTATGAGGTGGGCGCAGGTACGCGAGCCAACAACCAAGAAGAAAGCATCTTGAATTTTTCGGTGCAACCAAATGATGCCAGTCAAGCCGCAAAACACCTCGCGCTGGCCTTTTTCGGTGCGAATCGTAGGTTCGGAGCAGCCTGCGGCGTCACTGCGAATGGGGATGACGGCATTCATGCAGACAGCTCCTTTTGCAAAGCCAAGGTGGCACGCTCTTGGATACGCGCAGCTTTGAGCTTCCAAAGAAACTGCCCCGCATTGATGGCATAAGCGGCATAGGCAGCCAAGGCCAACCACAACTGGTCGCGGATGGACATGCTGCCCGTGAACAGCGCCCACAGGTAAGCGGTGTGCAAGCCCAGTACCAAGAAGCTGAAGACGTCTTCCCAAAAGAATGACTTGGCAAACAGCCATTTATCGAACACCACTTTTTCCCAAATAGAGCCAGTGATCATGATGCTGTAAAGCACCAAAGTCTTGAAAACCACCGACCACACCGCCAATGTTTCGCCTTGTCCGGTGACCATATAACGAGTAATCAAACACACGCTGATACCAAACACGATGAACTGAAAAGCCGCCAAAAAACCTTGGACTGGCGTCCATATGGTGTTGTCACGGCGAACGCGTTCTTCGGGTGTGTACAAACCCGCGCTGATGACGGTGGTGGCAGAAGCTTCGTTCATGGGTGCAGAGTTATTTTCAAAGTCGATTAACTTTAGATGCCTATGCGCATAGTGTCAACTTAAATTGACGTTATTTAATACTGACATTAACGGGGTTTTCCCTAGTCTTGATGTGTCAAAAAAATATGACACTAAGGTAAATTTTGAATTGTGAAAGCACCGAACCTGAAAATTCAGCCATGGACCAGCAAGAAAGACAAGCCATGACAGCGCCATTGAGCTTGGCGATCAAAGAGCACGTGATTCCGCAATTGCTGAACCATTCGCCCAATGAACCCGCCGACATAGGTCTGGCCAAGCGACAAAGTGAAGTTTTGGCCAAGGCCTGCTTGTCTTTGCAAGCGCGGGAGCTTGAATTTACTGTCTTAAACACGCTCGGACAAGGTTTAGGCTTGGAAACCTTGTTTTTACGAACTATTCCGAATGCGGCGCGCTTGTTTCACGATTGGTGGGCGCAGGATGAAATCGACTTCGTTGCCGTCACCCAGGCCAGTTACCGACTGCAAGAATTGGTCTACAGCCTTAGTGCCGACTTTGTGCTGTCAGGGCCTAAATGCGGTGGCTTATCAAACTACAAAGCCTTGTTGGTCAATACGCCTAACTCGCAGCATTCACTGGGCCTGCTCATTCTTTCGCAGTATTTCAAGCGGTACGGCTGGCACATATTGGGAGGCACCACTTGGAGAGAGCCAGATATGGTGATCATGGTGCAGTCAAGTCATGTTGATTTGATTGGTTTATCATTATCAGATGAAAAGCAGTTTGGCTACTTGAAGCAATTGATCGTCAATTTGCGGAAAAAGTCTCTCAACCCTGGTTTGTTGGTCATGGTGGGCGGTCCGATGCTGGCCAAACATGCCCAATTGTGTGAATGGCTGGGCGCTGATTTTGCGTGTTTGCACGCGGATCAGGCGCAATTGATGGCGATGCAGCAGGTAGAGCAGGCGCGCAAGCGGATGGGTAAAGCTTCTGATTTGGTGGTTTTCAAGTGACATTCAGCTTGGACAAACCGCTTTAAAATAGGTATTTACCCAAAGCTTGCATTGTGTTTGCTTTCGCCAGAAGTTTTGGCCAATGTCTTTTTTATTGTTTTAACCAATTAAAGCCTTCTGAAACTTGAAAACACCAGAATTAAGTCCCTCGCATTTACAGCAGTTGTTGCCAGCTTTGGTTGACATCATGATGGTATTAGACCGTCAATCGACTGTGCTTGAAGTGACAATATTTGGCAAAGATTTACAGCGCTTAGACGGTTCAGGATTCAAGGGTCGTTCGATCAATGACTTCATCAGCCACGACAGCAAAGATAAATTTGCACTTATGTTGGCTGCGGTCGGCAAGTCTGACGCTCCAATGTGGCGGCATGTCAATTTTTCTCCTATGGCTGGCCAAGAACTGCCTTTGCAAGTCAGTCTTGTGCCGCAGGACAAAGACAACACGGTTTTGCTTTTCGGGCGCGATTTAAGTGGTTTATCGCAAATGCAAAGCCGTTTGGTCGAGGCGCATCAGTCGATGGAACGGGATTTTTTGCGCCTGCGTCATATGGAGGCGCGTTACCGGTTGTTGTTCGAGTCAGTGGCTGATCCGATGTTGGTCGTTGATGTGGCGCAACGCCGCGTCATGGAAGCCAACAGCGCTGCTCAGTTGGTATTCAAAGACCTCAGCCGCAAACTGCCGGGCAGCGATATCGCGCAGTTGTTCGACCCCGATAAACGCGAGGCTTTGGAGATTTTGTTGCGCCAAGCCCAAACCACGGGTCGCATGGAGTCGGGGCGGGTGCGCTACCTCAACGCAGATCGCGACTGCAATTTGCATGTGTCCGTATTTGTGCAAGAGGGTGGTCCGCAATACCTGTTGCGTTTGCAAGCCCTGAGCGCGCAACAAACCAGCCACACCGAGGCCCCTGTGATCAATTGGTTCCACCATGCCTTGGACCAAGCGCCAGTGGGGTTTGTGGTGGCCGATCGCATGGGCACCATCCTTGCCAGCAACCCCGAGTTTTGCAGCATGGTGGGTGTCGCCTCGCATTCCATGCTGATCAATAAAAGTTTGGAAGATTGGTTGGCCAGAGGCGGCGTAGACCTTGGCGTGTTGTTGACCAACTTGCGCCAGTCAAGCACCTTGCGCAGCTTTGCCACCGATCTGCGCAGCATGGTGGGCGTGCTCATTCCGGTAGATATCTCTGCTGTGACCTTGAATGGCGACGACCCCACCTATGGCTTTTTCTTCCATCAACTGTCTGGCGCTCGCGGGCGCGACGTCATGCCCGCCACCAGTGGTGGCATGGCCGATTCGGTGGCACAGTTGTCGCAGTTGGTCGGGCGCATGCCCATGAAAGAAATCGTTGGCGAAACCAGCACCATGATTGAGCGCATGTGCATACAAGCTGCTCTTGAACTCACCCAAAACAACCGCGCATCTGCTGCCGAGATGCTGGGTTTGTCCCGGCAAAGCCTTTATGTGAAATTGCATCGCTATGGCATGGTTGCTGATGGAGAGTCAGAGTAAACCCTAGGCCCTGCAAAAAAGCGTCAACTTAGATTGACATTTGCTTGTGTCAAATGAAAAATAGGGGGTATGGCGCTTCCCCAACCTTCCGCTGTTTTACAACTTCTCAAGCCCGTCACTTGGTTCCCGCCCATGTGGGCGTTTGCTTGTGGCGCGGTATCTTCTGGGCAATCGTTTGGTGAGCATTGGCTGCTCATCCTCAGTGGCATGGTGTTGGCGGGCCCCATGGTCTGCGCTTGCAGCCAAGCGGTAAACGACTGGTTTGACCGCCATGTGGACGCCATCAACGAGCCTCAACGGCCGATTCCTTCAGGCCGTATTCCTGGGCGTTGGGGTTTGTACATTGCCATCCTTTGGACTTTGTTGTCGATGCTGTGGGCGTGGCAGCTAGGCACATGGGCATTTCGCGCCACTTTGCTGGCGCTGGCCTTGGCGTGGGCCTACAGCGCACCCCCCTTTCGCTTCAAAAAAGATGGTTGGATTGGCAACGCCGCTTGTGGGCTCAGTTACGAGGGCTTGGCATGGGTCACAGGTGCTGCGGTCATGTTGGGTGGTGCCATGCCTGACGCCTACATCATCACCTTGGCGCTGCTCTACAGCTTGGCAGCCCACGGCATCATGACTTTGAACGACTTCAAAGCCATCGAAGGCGACCGCCAAATGGGTATTTGGTCATTGCCGGTGCAACTCGGCGTCAAGGGAGCAGCGGGCACCGCTTGCTGGGTCATGTTGCTGCCCCAATTTGTGGTGGTGGCTTTGTTGCTGTATTGGGGTTTGTTGCCTTATGCGGTGGCGGTGTTGTTGCTGATTTACGCGCAAACCCCTTTGATGATGCGTTTCATGCGCGACCCTGTGGGCCGCGCTTTAAGCCTCAGCGCTTTCGGTGTGCCCTTGCTGGTGGCCGGCATGATGGTCAGCGCATTTGCTTGGCGCAACGCCCCCCAACACGTTCTGACATCTCAGGCCAATGCCATTCCTTTTTCTTTTTCTATAGCGCAATCTATTCAGGAGCACTCTCATGCAAAACTTGACTTATGACGTGGTGGTGGTTGGTGGCGGGCCAGCTGGCGCCACCGCAGCAGATGACTTGGCCAAACTGGGCCGCCATGTGCTGTTGCTCGACAGGCAAGGGCGCATCAAGCCCTGCGGCGGCGCGATTCCGCCGCGTCTGATCAAAGACTTCGCGATCCCCGATGAGCTCTTGGTGGCTAAAGCACGGGCGGCTCGCATGGTCTCGCCCAAAGACAAGAAAGTGGACATCCCTATCGAAGGTGGCTTTGTGGGCATGGTCAACCGCGACCAGTTTGACGAATGGTTGCGTGTGCGAGCAGAAAACCACGGCGCGGTGCGTCAGCGCGGTGTTTTTGACAAACTCAGCCGCGACGACGATGGCATTAGCCGTGTGCACTTCACCATCCGCACCGACGACGGCATGGAAAAAGCGGCCAGTGTGCGAGGCCGTTGCATCATCGGTGCCGATGGTGCTCGCTCCGAAGTGGCGCGCCAAGCCGCCGTGCCAGGGGCAGAGAAAACCAAGTATGTTTTTGCCTATCACGAGATTATCAAAACTCCCGAGAACATGGTGCAAACCGAGTCAGATCCCTCGCGTTGTGATGTGTACTACCGAGGCAGTTTGTCGCCCGATTTTTATGGCTGGGTGTTCCCCCATGGAGACACCATGAGTGTGGGGACGGGCAGCGCCGACAAGGGCTTTTCGCTGCGCGGTGCGGTGGGGCGCTTGCGCGACGCCGCAGGTTTGCAAAACGCCACGGTATTGCGCCGCGAAGGTGCGCCCTTGCCCATGAAACCCTTGCCCCGCTGGGACAACGGCCGCGATGTGGTGTTGGCGGGAGATGCAGCAGGCGTGGTCGCACCGGCGTCGGGTGAAGGCATTTACTACGCCATGCTAGGCGGACGACTTGCTGCCGAGGCTGCCCATGAATGCTTGGTGCAACGTAACCCAGCGGCTTTAAAGCTTGCCCGCAAGCGCTTCATGAAAGACCACGGCACCGTGTTTTGGGTGCTGGGCATCATGCAGTATTTTTGGTACAGCACCGACAAACGTCGCGAAAGTTTTGTGAAGATGTGCGAAGACAAAGACGTGCAAAAACTCACGTTTGACTCTTACATGAACAAAAAGCTAGAGCGTACAAAACCCATGGCGCATGTGAAGATTTTCTTCAAAGACATGGCGCATTTGATGGGCATGGCCAAGACCTGACTGCTTCGTCATTGCGAGCACAGCGAAGTAATCTTTTGCAGAAACTCTGCGGTTTGCAAAGGTACTTCTTCGTGTACCAAATGCCCATACCCTTTCCAACGTTCCAAGTGGCCGTTTGACAGCAAGGCCAGTGCCTGCTGGGCTTGCACGGGTGGGACGGCGCGGTCGTTGTCTCCTACCAAGATATGCACAGGGCAGCGCAATCGGCGCAGCAGGTCAGGACCCACAGACAGATCCCAAGCCGCCATCATTTTCAAAGCACCTTGGGCGTGCTCGGGGTTAGCTACCAGCGTCGCGTAAAGCGCTTTGCCCTTGTCGTCCAGCACCGAACCGGTGCTCTCTAGCAATTTGTCCAACATGCCGGGGGAACTGGCTTGCTTGGCAAACCATTGCGGTACATGGGAGGTCAGTGCCAAGAGCTTGGCGGTGGGCGGAAAAAGCAAACCCGCCAAACCCGGCAGGGGCAACCAAGCAGGGTTGATGCCGATCAGCCCTTTGGGGGAAAGGTTGTGATCGACCACCATACGCGCCGCAATCGCAGCACCCGCTGAGTGTCCAATGAATACGTCCACCGGTACTTCAAGCGTTTGCATCAAAGTGTGCAAACAGTCGGCCATGCCGCCCATGGACATGCCTTGGCCCGTCGCCAGCGAGCTAAAGCCATGGCCAGGTAAATCCACTACCCACACCTGTGAGTGTTCGGCCAAAGGGCAGAGCAAATCGCGCCACGTGTGGCCGGACGCTCCAGTGCCGTGGATCAGCAAGACTTTTGGCCCTTGCTGACCCGCTTGTTGCACATGCCAGCGCACACCCCTTGCCTCGATAAACCGGCTGAATTCGGCGTGGGGCCAATCGTGGCGATGCGCTTGCCAGTCCATGCCTGAGTGTCTAGGTGGACAGCTTCGCCCTAGCGGGGTCGCTGTGACGGGAAAGGTCGCTGTGAACGGTCACCACTTGCGCCATGCGCTGGCTGTTGGCTTGGGGCAGCGGCACATAGCGTGCGCCCATTGCATGCGCGAGTTGCTCGGCTTGCGGCTCGGGGCGGGCCGAGGTGTTTATCCAAATGCTTTGTAAACTGTGGGAGCGCCACGCATTGGCCAGCGACAGCGATTCTTGAAAAGCTTGCGCCCGTCCACCACTGCCTTGCAAGCTGACGTTGGCGCGGCCATCGCACAGCATCACAAGGCTGGGGGTGACGCCCAAGCGGCGCTGTTGCAAAGCAAGTTCCAGCGCTAATTTCATGGCATGGGGCAAGGGAGTGCCCCCGCCGCCGGGCAAACCGGCCAAGCTGCGCTTCGCGCGAACCAAGGACTTGGTGGGCGGCAACAACACTTCGGCTTGGGTACCCCGAAAACCCACCACACAGACCTGATCGCGCCGCGCATACGACTGCGCCAGCAGCAACTCCACTGCGCCTTTGGCCTCGGCCAAGCGGTGCAGCGCCGCTGAACCCGAGGCGTCGATGGCAAAAATCAAACAGGTTTGGGTGCGCTCAGCAAAGCGGTGGATGTGGAAGTCTTCGGCACGAATAGCCAAACGACTGGCAGCACCCTGTGAAGAAACCAAAGGCCTACGAAGCTTTTGTCGCGGCGCAGCGTGTCCCAGGGTTGCCAATATGTGCAAGCGAGCGCCTTGGCGCGGCAGCCCTGGGCGGGGGGGCAGGGGCGAGCCTCGGCTGCGGCTTTGTCGAACATCACCACTGCGGCTGTGACCGCCCCCCTTGATTTGGGTTTTGCTGCTTTGGGCCAATTGGGCTAAAACATCTGGAGGCAAACTTGCCAAGGCCGCTTCCAACAGCAACTCGCCCATGTCTTGCGTCGGCGCGTGTTCTTCGGGTGAATCGGGCGAGTCGGGTGACTGCTCGGTGTCGGGAGGCGCAGGCTCATCTTCGGACGGCTGCTCGTTATCAGGCGGCTCGGGCTCCTCCGGCGGTAAAGGTTTCTCAGGGGGTTCGGAAGGCGCTTCTTGCTCTGGCTGTGCGGGCATCTGGGTGGCACGTGGTGTCAGGCACAAACGGGCTGCGCGACCCAGGTCTTGGTCTTGCACCTCATCGCTTTCGCGCAGCGCAGCCAGCACACAAGCCAAGCGCACACAGGCCAAAGGGCCACGAAGGCTGGCGATGCCCATGGCCTGCGCCATCTGGGTGATGGCCTGTATTTGCTCGTCATTCAAGCGCAGTGTGCGCAAACGTTTAATAATGTTTTGACGCTCTTCGTCCGCTTCTTCATCGGGGCTGCACAGCACACCGATGAGTCCTAAGACCTCGTCGCTGGCCTGCGCTTGTCGACCAAGGTGGCGCAAGTCCAGCCAAATGCCCAAACGCTCTTGCAAGGTTTCGGCCATGGCAGGCTCGTCCTCCAAGGCTTCGTCCAAGGCGATCAGGCCCAGCCTTGCGTCTTGGGCGTCGCCGCCGCCGTGGGGCGTGACGAGACCGCTGTCGAGCACCTGCGACAGAATCGCTGCAGCCTCAGGAGCCATGCGTTCGGCCATGGGGGCCAGCAAAAGGGACTGGTCAGACTGCGCCAGCAAACCCGCCTGGGTGACGGGGCGGCCGGTGTTCAAAGTAGCACTCAAGTCCAAGCCACCCAACAGGCGCTCGCTGTCGATGTTGTTGGGCAGACGCCGTACCCCAGGACGCAGGTGTTGCAGCAATGTCAGCCATTCGTCGCGCACCGGTCCGTGCGGTGAGCGCAGCCAAATGCCACGCAAACCCACAGGGTCTATATGCAGGGCCGCCAGCGCCCACAGCGCATCGTCCCAAGCCAGGTTCACGTGCCCAGCACCTCGGCAAGGGCGCGATCAACGCGGGTACCAGAACCTGTGTCGTCCAAGGGGTTACGGCGCAGTCGGTGGCGCAGTGCCATGGGGGCTACGGTGCGCAAATGCGCGGGTGTGGCAGCTTTGTGGCCTTGCATTGCGGCCAGCGAACGGCAAGCCCGCATGAGGGTAAGTTCAGCGCGCAAGCCATCGGTGCCCAGCGTTTGGCACAACTGGGCGCATAAGCGCAGCAAGTCGTCGCCTACCTTGACCTTGTCGAGCAACTTGCGGGCTTTCAAAATATGTTCGCGCAAGCCCTCGTTTTGCATTGCCCATTCGTCGCGAAAGCCTTGCGGGTCACGCTCGAAGGCATCGCGGCGTTTGATGACGGCAATGCGCTGATCAATGTCTTGCGGTGTACGTACCTCCACCGATAAACCAAATCGGTCCAGTAATTGAGGGCGCAACTCGCCTTCTTCGGGGTTGCCGCTGCCCACCAGCACAAAGCGGGCGGGGTGGCGCACCGACAGGCCTTCGCGCTCAACCACGTTCTCGCCCGAGGCCGCCACGTCAATCAGCAAATCGACCAAGTGGTCTTCCAGCAAATTGACCTCATCGATATACAAAAAGCCTCGGTTAGCTTGCGCCAACAAGCCGGGTGAAAACGCTTTCACGCCTTGGCTTAGTGCTTTTTCCAAATCGAGCGCACCGACCACGCGGTCTTCACTTGCACCCAGCGGCAAATCAACCACCGGAACAGGGCGGGTTTCGGTTTTGGGGCGTTTACCTGTGTCCTTGAGGCTGGTGCAATCGCTGCACGTTGCGGCTGTGCTGGCGGGATCGCAGCCATAGCGACAACCCACCACCACTTGCAGGGGCGGAAGCAAATCGGCCAATGCCCGAACAGCTGTGGATTTACCAGTTCCTCGGTCACCCAAGGCCAAAATGCCGCCGACTTTGGGGTCAATGGCGACAATTTGGATGGCGAGTTTCATTTCGTCTTGGCCGACGATAGCGGAGAAAGGAAAGGGGATAGCCATGGCGTGATCTTAAGCAATGCGCCGAGGTCGGCGAGGTGAAAGCAGGCGGGCTTTAGGAGGCGCTGCCTTCAAAAACACCTTCAAGGCGGTCTTCAAGCTCATCGCTGGCTTGGCGCATACGCTTCATCATGTCGGCATCGGGCTGCCAATAAGAACGGTCCGAGGCTTCGATAAGGCGATTAGCCAAACGTGCGGAGGCTGTCGGGTTGAGCTTGGCGAGGCGGTCACGCATCTCGGGGTTGAGCACAAAGGTTTCGGTCAATTGCTTGTAAACCCAAGGCTGCACTTGGCCGGTAGTTGCAGACCAGCCCATGGTGTTGGTGATGTGCACCTCGATTTGACGCACACCTTCGTAGCCATGCGCCAACATGCCTTCGTACCACTTGGGGTTGAGCATGCGGGTACGGGTCTCCAAAGACACTTGTTCGGACAGGCTGCGCACCAAGCCGTCTCCTCGGGTTTGGTCACCGATGTAGACAGGGGTGTCCACCCCGCCTTTGGCTTGACGTACCGCCCGGGTAATGCCACCCAAGGTATCGAAATAGTTGTCCACGGTGGTGACACCCAGTTCCACCGAGTCGAGGTTTTGGTAGGTGAGTTGCACGTCGGCCAAGGCGCTTTTGAGCAAGCCCTTGTGCTGCATCGGTTTGCCGCTGACGCCGTAGGCAAAGCCCTTGCGTTGGCTATAGGTTTTGGCGAGTTCGTCCTCGTCTTCCCAACCGCCGTTTTCCACCAAGTTGTTCACATTCGAGCCATAGGCGCCATCGGCATTGCCAAACACCCGCAGGGCTGCGGTTTCAAGGTCGCAACCATGTTCAGCTTGGTAGGCCAAGGCGTGTTTGCGCACAAAGTTGTCTTCTGGCGACTCGTCGGCTTGCGCGGCCAGCAAAGCGGCTTCGGCGATGAGTTTGATTTGCAAGGGCATCAAGTCGCGGAATATGCCCGACAAGGTGACCACCACATCAATGCGGGGGCGGCCTAACTCGGCCAGCGGGACAAGGCTTGCGCCCACCAGTCGACCATAGCTGTCAAAGCGTGGCTTGGCACCATACAAACGCAACACCTGCGCAATTTGGCTGCCCTCGGTTTTCAAGTTATCGCTGCCCCACAGCACCATGGCCACAGACTCGGGCAAGGGGTTGCCGTCTTGCAAATAGCGGGCGATGAGTTTGTCGGCTTGCACAGCGCCGTCTTTGACCGCATAGGCGCTGGGAATGCGGAAGGGGTCAAAGCCGTGCAGATTGCGACCTGTGGGCAGGACCTCGGGGGTGCGCATGATGTCGCCCCCAGGTGCTGGGCGGATGTAGCGAGCGTCCATGGCGGCAATCAAGCCATTGAGCTCGCTGTTCATCATCATCAAGCGGTTGGCATCAGCCAGCTTGTCAAACAGCGCTGCATGGGCATCTTGTCCAGCCAAGCCACTTTGCGTCAAGGCTATGGCAGGCGTGGCACCTGAGACCAGCGTTTCAACGGAGATGCGATCAGGTTTGGCGTCATAACTGGCCTCGGCCATGGCCATGAGCATGTCTACCCTTTCGCTGTCAGACGGTGCTTTGCCCACCACATGCAATCCGTGGGGTATCAAAGTGTATTCAAGCTCCAAAATTTGCTCGCCCAATTTTTGGATGCGTTTGGCGGCATTCAATTCGAGTGGCGCATCAATGGCCAAGGTCCAAGCGGGCTCAATGCTCACCAAGTCAAGCTCTGCGGCTTGGGCTTGAACCAAAGCCATCAGCTCACCGCGTTCGTGGTCTTGGTCCAGCTCCAAACCGCGCCAGCGGTCGATGGAAGATTTAAGGTCTGCCAGACCTGCATACAAGCCTGATTCGGCCACGGGGGGCGTGAGGTAGCTGATCAGGGTGGCCGATGCGCGGCGTTTGGCGATCGCGCCCTCGGAGGGGTTGTTGGACGCGTAAAGGTAGAAATTGGGCAACTCGCCAATCATGCGGTCTGGCCAGCACAGTGCGGACATGCCGTTTTGTTTGCCAGGCATGAACTCCAAAGCACCATGGGTTCCAAAGTGCAGCACCGCATTGGCGTTGAAGTCTTCTTTCAAGTAGCGGTAAAACGCCGAGAAAGCATGGGTGGGTGCAAAACCTTTTTCAAACAGCAAACGCATGGGGTCACCTTCGTAGCCGAAGGAGGGTTGCACCGCCACCAAGAGGTTGCCGTACTGCTGACCCATGATAAAAATGCCTTGACCGTTGGTCAGTTGTTTACCAGGTGCGGGGCCCCATTGGGCTTCAATTTCAGAGAGCCACTTTTCGCGGCGAATGTGTTGCTCGGCAGGAATGAGGGTGTGCACATTGGCGTCAGCACCGTATTGCTTGGCGTTGCCATACAAAATACCGTCGCGCAAAGCGTCCACGCTCTCGGGTAAATCCACGGTATAGCCCTGCGCCTTCATCTCGACCATGGTGTTGTACAAAGACTCAAACACGGCCAAATAGGCGGCTGTCCCGGTGTTGCCGGCATTGGGTGGGAAATTGAAGATGACCATGGCCAACTTGCGCTTGGCGCGTTCAGAGCGGCGCAGATCAACCAATTTGCCAACCCGAGCAGACAGCATGGCGGTGCGCTCAATGCAGGTGAACATGTCTTGTTGTTTGTGCTCTTTGGTAAAGGTGCAGCGCTGTTGGCAACCTGTGCAGGTCACACCGTCAGCGCCGGGGCGTCCGCCGTACACCATGGGCACGGTCGAGCCATCGAGCTCTGGGATGGCGATCATGATGGTGGACTCTACGGGCAATAAGCCGCGGTCGGAGCCGCCCCATTGGTCCAGGGTTTGGAACTCCACAGGGTGGGCGGCTATATAGGGAACATCGAGCTTGGCTAATATTTCTTCGGCGGCATGAGCGTCGTTGTAGGCGGGGCCGCCGACCAATGAAAAGCCAGTGAGTGAGACCACCGCGTCCACCGTGGTTTGGCCGTTCTTCAAGAAAAACGCCTCAATGGCGGGGCGTGAATCAAGACCCGAAGCAAAAATCGGCACCACATTCAGGCCTTGCACTTCCATGGCGGCAATCACTGCGTCGTAGTGCTGTGCGTTGCCCGCAATCAGGTAAGAGCGCAACAAAATCAGACCCACGCGACCACGGGCTACGTCTGGTGAGACCACGGTTGGCAAATCAGCCAACTGGTCGGACAAGCGCGACTTCATGCGCGGGTGGTAAATGCCTACCTCGGGGTATTCCACCGGCGGCAACACTTTGGCCTTTGACTTCGCGTTGCTTGCACCGGCGTAGCGGTCTGCCAAATAGTGCACCATGCCTTGGATGTTTTCTTGCGAACCGCCCAACCAATATTGCAAAGTAAGAAAGTAGGCACGCAGGTCTTGGGCTGTGCCAGGGATGAATCGCAGCATTTGCGGTATACGGCGCAGCATCTTCATTTGTTTGGCCCCTGCAGCAGCTTTTTCGCTGTCGTCTTTGGGGCTGCCACGCATTTTTTTCAAGAAGGCCATCGGACCGCTGGCAGGCTTTGACATGTCGAGCTTGCCCAAGCGGGTCAGTTTGACCACCTCGCCAGCAGACATGGCGCACACCATGGCGCTGCAGTGGTCGCGCCGCGCTTGCAGATCGGCCAAGATGGGCAGGAAATGGTCTTCCAAAAACAACATGGTGACGATAATGATGTCACCTTGGGCAATATCTTGACGGCATTGCGCTAAATGCTCGGGATTTCCTGCAAACTCCGAGGCGGAATGGATGGTCAAACTCAGTTGGGGCATCAAGCGCTTCAAGCCAACGCGAGCACGGTCGACTGCACTGTTGAGGTGGGTATCCATGGTGATAATCACCACGCGGGTGCTGATGTCTTGCTGTGTGCCTTGCTTGAGTGGAAACGTCATGCAGTGTGCTCGTGAAAAGGTTCAACGTTTAAGTCAACTGACAGAACAATGTGTCAATTCATGTTGACATTATGGTTGTTTTAAGCGAGCAATCATTCGGGGAAACCCTAGGTTTAAAGTATTTATCTTTGAGCACCCTTTTTCAATGATGACAAAAATTCAAAATCAAGCTCTTGACAACGTTGTTGCGCCCTCTCGGCGAACGCATTGGCGCAGTTTGGCGCTGTGTTTCGTGATCAGTTTTGGGATTGCCGGTGTTGGAAACGCCCTGACAGTGTTGGGCCCTTGGTACTACCAACTCAAACACCCAGCATGGAAGCCGCCAGATGTTGCTTTTGGCGCTATTTGGAGTTTGATATTTACCCTTTGCGCTATCAGCGCTTGGCTGGCGTGGCATAAAGCACCCTCCATATCGCGTCGCGCCAAAGTAGTTGCGCTTTACCTTTACAACGGCGCTCTCAACATTTTGTGGAGTTTTTTGTACTTTCATCTACACCGACCAGATTGGGCCATGTGGGAGTGGCTTTTCCTTTGGTTGAGCATCATTTGGCTGATTCAGGGGCTGTGGCGTGAGTCGCGCTGGGCATCTGTGCTGGTTGTTCCCTACCTAATATGGGTTTCTGCGGCAGGGGTGCTCAACCATGACACCGTCATCCTGAATGGCCCATTTGTACAGGCTTTGCCATGGTTTATCCCAGTGTCAACCTAGGGTATGGTGACCGCGTTTTGTTTAAACCTTAAAGCTGAGTCAGAATCACTGCTTTATTTTCGCCCTTCGGGGTAACTTTTATCGGAGATTTTTATGACCCGTCGTCGCGAATTCATGATCCAAGTCAGCGCTGGTAGCGCCGCATTGTTGGCTGGCAGTTTTGCCATGGCTGCTGACATGGTTGCCGAAACCGATCCACAAGCTGGCGCTTTGGGCTATAAAGCTGACTCCAGCAAAGTCGACGCCAAGAAATTTCCTACCCACAAGGCCAGCCAAAACTGCGGCAACTGCGCCCTGTTTCAAGGTAAAGCTGGCGACAAAGCCGGTATGTGCCCCTTGTTCGCAGGCAAGCAAGTCGCTACTGCAGGCTGGTGTAGCGCCTACGCTGCCAAATAAACCGCTTTTTTCTGTGCTGCTGGTCAGCCCTCCATCAAAACCCCTGTTGCTTATGCCTCAGGGGTTTTTTTCTTTCCCAAAACAAAATACCTGACTGAAATAATAAACTTATAAAGTCAAGGGGTTTACGCTTATTGTGAATTAAGTTTTAAGTCCGAGGATCAGGCTTCAACTTTTTTTTTAACCCCCCTGAGGAGACAGCATGGATAAAAACTTAAACACCGCAATACCCTCTGAAGCCCAAAGCGCTTCTGCCAAGCCTTTGAGCTTGGCTCGTCGTGGATTTTTGGCAAGTGCCGCCGCTGGAGTGGCTGCAGCAACAGCCACTGTCACAGCCAGCGCCAATGACAAATTCCAGCAAGGCCGTGACTGGACAGGCAACCATCCTGTCACTTACCCAGAACCTGCCTTTGAAGTGCTAGACAAGCGCTTCAGCGGCCGTCAAGGCAATGCCACACTGCAACGCATTTGGCACGGCCAAGGCCATGACGCCGCATTGTGGTGTGAAGGCCCAGTGTGGATGGGCGACTGGGGTTGTTTAATGTGGAGCGACATTCCCAACAACCGCGTGCTGCGTTGGACCGAAGAAAACGGTGCTGTCAGCACATTCCAGTCAGATTCTGGCTACTCCAATGGCCACTCACGTGACACCCAAGGCCGGTTGATCGCCATGGAGCACGACACCCGTCGTGTGCGTCGTCGCAACTATGACGGCACCTGGACTGTGTTGTGTGACAGCTTCGGCGGCAAAAAACTCAATGCCCCTAACGATGCGGCTACCACACCGGATGGCTCCATCTACTTCACAGACCCAGGCTACGGCATCATGGGTCCCTATGAAGGCCACAAGGCAGAGTTCGAGTTGCCCACACGCGTGTACCGTATCGCGCCCGATGGCAAGGTCACCGTGGCGGCCGAAGGCCCCATGCGTCGCCCTAACGGCATTTGCTTCTCGCCCGACTTCAAGAAATGCTATGTGGTTGACACTGGCGCGACCGACGGTCCTGGCAACCCTGCCAACATCATCGTTTTTGATGTGAAAGACCAAAAACTCAGCAACCCCAAAATCTTCGCCGACTTTGCCCCTGGCTTCACCGACGGCGTCCGTTGTGACACCGATGGCAATGTGTGGTGCGGCTGGGGCTGGGGCGGCATGGAAACCAACGGCGTACGAGTCCATCACCCCGATGGCACGATGTTGGCTTTCTTGCACACGCCTGAAGTGATTGCCAACCTGACTTTCGGCGGCACCAAGCGCAACCGTTTGTTCATGACTGGTTCGACCTCCGTCTACGCTTTGTACGTCAATGCGCAAGGCCATGCCTTAAGCTAAACTGACCCTCAACCGGCACAGCTGGCCCCACACCGCGTAAGCGTTGTGGGGTTTTTTCATGGAGAAGTTACCCTAGTGAATACCCTTAAACGTCAACTTAAATTGACACATTGCCAAGGCTTAGGTTCACAATGTATGCCCAGACGAGGCAGGTAACAAAGGCAGTCAGATGAGTTCATTGTTAAACAGTATCAATTCCCCCGCGGATTTGCGACGTTTGTCCTCTGCGCAGTTGCGCCCGTTGGCAGACGAGTTGCGCTCTTTTGTGCTGGAAAGTGTCGCTAAAACCGGCGGACACCTCAGCTCCAACCTTGGTACGGTTGAACTCACTGTGGCGCTGCATTACGTGTTCAACACCCCTCATGACCGTTTGGTGTGGGACGTGGGCCACCAAACCTATCCGCACAAAATCCTGACCGGTCGCCGCGACCGAATGCACACTTTGCGCCAGTTCAACGGTGTGGCAGGTTTTCCCAAGCGGGATGAGAGCGAGTTTGATGCTTTTGGTACGGCCCATTCATCCACCAGCATTTCAGCTGCTTTAGGCATGGCTTTGGCGGCCAAGCAAAAAGGCGAGCAACGCCGATGTGTGGCCATCATTGGCGACGGCTCCATGACCGCAGGCATGGCATTTGAAGCGCTCAACAATGCCGGTGTGTCTGACACCAATTTTCTTGTCATTCTCAATGACAACGATATGTCTATCAGCCCACCCGTGGGTGCGCTCAACCGCTATTTGGCACAACTCATGAGTGGGCGTTTTTACTCAGCGGCCAAAGAGGTGGGCAAGCAGGTTTTGAAAAATGCGCCGCCGCTGTTTGACTTGGCAAGACGCTTTGAGCAACAAGCCAAAGGCATGGTGGTGCCAGCCACCTTGTTTGAGAAGTTTGGCTTCAATTACATCGGCCCCATTGACGGTCACGACCTCGATTCGCTTATTCCGACATTGGAAAACATCAAGCATTTAAATGGTCCACAGTTCTTGCATGTGGTCACCCGCAAAGGCCAAGGCTACAAGCTGGCCGAGGTTGACCCTATTGCCTACCACGGCCCTGGCAAATTCGACCCCACGGTGGGCTTGGTGCCCCCAGCGACTGTGCCCAAAAAAACCTTTAGCCAAGTGTTTGGTACTTGGCTGTGCGACATGGCGGCTGTCGACCCCAAATTGGTGGCCATAACCCCGGCCATGCGCGAAGGGTCGGGCATGGTGGAGTTCCACCACCGCTTTCCAGACCGATACCACGATGTTGGCATTGCCGAGCAGCATTCGCTGACATTTGCCGCTGGTTTGGCTTGTGAGGGTTTAAAGCCTGTGGTGGCGATTTACTCCACGTTCTTGCAACGCGCCTACGACCAACTGATCCATGACGTGGCTTTGCAAAAATTGCCCATGGTGCTGGCGCTGGACCGAGCGGGCATTGTGGGCGCCGACGGCCCAACCCACGCAGGTGTATATGACATTCCTTTTCTGCGCTGTATTCCTCAGGTCAGCATCGCTTGCCCAGCGGACGAAAACGAATGCCGCATGTTGCTCAGTACCGCTCACGCACAAGACCATACGGTGGCGGTCCGCTACCCGCGCGGCTCTGGGGTGGGCACACCCATGAGCGCTGGTTTGCCCACGCTGCCATTTGGCAAAGGGGAAATGCGCCGCCAAGGCAAGGGCGTGGCGATTTTGGCGTTTGGCACCATGTTGTATCCAGCCTTGTCAGCAGCAGAAAATCTCAATGCCAGCGTGGCCAATATGCGCTGGGCCAAGCCTTTGGACACCGAGTTGCTGCTGCGTATGGCGGCCAGCCATGAGGCTTTGGTTACTGTTGAAGAAGGTGCGCTCATGGGCGGTGCTGGTTCAGCTGTGCTTGAGGCTTTACAAGATGCGGGTGTCACCATTCCCGTCATGCGCATTGGGGTGCCCGATGTTTTCACTGAACACGGTGACCCGCAAAAAATCCTTTCCTCTTTAGGCTTGGATGCGCAGGGCATTGAAGCTTCCATCCAGCAACGCTTTGCGCAATTTCTAAAACCCGCAGATGCATCAGGAAATCCTAGTTTGAAACTTGTGGGCTGATACACTTCTTCTGCAATCTATTTACTCTTTGGAGACATAAGCATGGATCGTCGTTCTGCTCTTAAAAATGCGGGTATTTTGGGCGTGCTGGCCGCAGGAACTGCACCTGCTGTAAATGCCCAAACTGCTATTCGTTGGCGCTTGGCCTCAAGCTTTCCCAAGTCGCTTGACACCATTTACGGTGCTGCTGAAACCTTTGTGAAAAAGGTCGGCGAATTGAGCGGCGGCAAGTTTGTCATTTCTTCCCACGCTGCTGGTGAACTCATGCCCCCGTTTGGCGTGGTCGATGGCGTACAAAACGGCACGGTGGAAGTTGCGCACACCGCCCCCTATTATTTTTTTGGCAAAGACGAAACCTTTGCCTTGGGTTGTGCCATTCCTTTTGGTTTGAACAGCCGCCAAATGACCTCGTGGATGTTCCAAGGTAATGGCTTGAAGCTTATGCGTGAGTTTTACAAGCAGTACAACATCGTCAATTTCCCTGGCGGCAACACCGGCGTTCAAATGGGTGGTTGGTACCGCAAGGAAATCAAATCTGTCGCTGACATCAAAGGCTTGAAATTCCGCGTAGGCGGCTTTGCTGGCAGAGTCATCGAGCGCATGGGCGGTGTGCCACAAAACATTCCTGGCGGCGAGATTTACCAAGCACTTGAAAAAGGCACCATCGATGCCGCCGAGTGGATTGGCCCCTATGACGACCAAAAATTGGGCTTCAACAAGGTGGCGCCGTTTTACTACTACCCTGGTTGGTGGGAGGGCGGTCCGCAGTTGGATATCTTCATCAATGACAAGGCCTACAACAGCTTGTCGGCAGAAAACAAAGCCATTGTGGAATGTGCGGCGGCCTATGCCCATGTGGAATGCCAAGCCAAATACGATGCGCGTAACCCAGTTGCTTTGAAACAATTGGTGGCTAGCAAAACCAAGGTGTTGCCATTCCCCAAAGACGTGATGGACACGGCCTTCAAGGAGTCCATGGCTTTGTACGATGAACTCAGCACCAAAAACCCCAACTGGAAAAAAGTCTACGAAGACTATTCCTCTTTCCGACGTGAGCAAAACCTCTGGTTCCGTTTTGCCGAAGCGTCATTCGATCGTTATATGCAAAGCGTCAAACTCTAAAAGGATTCCATGACCATCTCTATGTACCAGGCCAGTGTGCCGCGCATCGTCAATATGTTGACGAATTTAGACCACCTGTTGGACAAGGCCTTGGTACATATAGAAAGCAAGAAATGGAATGAGGCTGCTTTGACGCAGTTTCGTCTTTACCCCGATATGCTTTCCATGACGCGGCAGGTGCAAATCGCTTGCGATACCGCCAAAGGCGTGGTCGCACGTTTGGCGGGGGTAGACATACCTGCTTATGAAGACAATGAGGTGAGCTTTGCTGATCTGAAGCAACGCATTGCCAAAACTATGGCTTTTGTAAATAGCTTCACTGCTGGGCAAATCGACGGCACCGAAGACAAAGACATTGTCACCAAGCGTGGCGACGTGGAAACCCACTATAAAGGCATGCAGTTTTTACTCAACCACGCCATGCCCAATATTTACTTTCATGTCACTACGGTCTACTCCATCCTCAGGCACAACGGCATTGAGATAGGCAAACGAGACTACTTAGGCAAGGTATAAAAAAAGCCCCGCAAGGGGTTTTTTTCATGGCCATGGGCTTTTGAAGTTCAAGGCTTTTTGCTTGCGTCCTTGTCCATGGCGTCTTGCATCAACTTCATGGGGTCGTCGATGGGTGCTTCGCCCCCAACAGTTGGGGCCATGGGAGAGGCGGTGGCATCAGCATCGGCCTGCGTGGCATTCATCATCTCGTTTTGCACCTGCTCCATGTTGAGCGTTTCTTCTTTGTCTAGACCGCTGGAGACGATGCCTGGGAAGGCGATGATGAGACTCACCATGATGATTTGGATGATCACAAAGGGCACAGCTCCCCAGTAGATTTGACCGGTGGTGACGGGTTCAATGGTTTTTTGCGTGGGCTTGTCAAAGTAGGCCTTCAAGGGGGCCACGCTGCGCAAATAGAACAGGGCAAAACCAAACGGCGGATGCATGAAAGAGGTTTGCATATTCACGGCCAGCAACACACCAAACCAAATCAAATCGATGCCCAGCTTATCTGCCACGGGGCCTAGCAAGGGGACCACAATGAAAGCCAGTTCGAAAAAGTCGAGGAAGAAAGCCAGTACAAAGATCAAGATATTGACAACGATCAAGAAGCCGAGTTGGCCACCAGGCAAATCACCCAACAAGTGCTCCACCCATTTGTGTCCATCCACGCCTTGGAACACCAAGCTAAAGCAGGTCGAGCCAATCAAGATGAACACCACAAAGCTGGCCAGTTTGGTGGTGGAGGTCATGGCTTGGCGTAGCAACAGCCAGCTCAGGCGGCCACGAGAAACCGCCATGATGATGGCGCCCAATGCACCCATGGCGCCGCCTTCAGTGGGCGTGGCAATGCCCAAGAAGATCGTGCCCAAGACCAAGAAAATCAACAATAAGGGAGGAATCAGCACAAAAGTGACGCGCTCAGCCATGCGCGAGAGCAGACCCAAGCGCAGGTTTTTATTCAACACTGCCAAAACAAAGGCCAGCAAAACACCGGCGCACAATGACACCACAATGGTTTCATCCGTAGGTGGATTCACCCCAGCCTCGCCTTTGAAGTAAGAGACAACAGCGCCATAATTTTGTCCAAGGGTGATGGCGGATCCGGCGCTGACGATGGTGAGAAACAGCAAGGACAACAAGCCTGATTGGCCGTTGTCTTCGCGTATGGTTCTGGCTTCCATGGGAAGTGCCGGCACCCACGTGGGCTTGAATATGGCGATCAAGATCACATAGCTCACATACATGGCCGCAAGCATAAAGCCAGGGATGAAAGCGCCTTTGTACATCTCGCCCACGCTGCGTCCCAATTGGTCGGCCAAGATGATGAGCACCAAGGACGGGGGGATGATTTGCGCCAAGGTGCCCGAGGCGGCGATGACGCCCGAAGCCAAGCGACGGTCATAGCCATAGCGCAGCATGATGGGCAGGGAAATGAGGCCCATGGAGATCACCGAGGCCGCCACCACGCCGGTGGTAGCCGCCAGCAAGGTACCCACAAAAATCACGGCAAATGCCAAACCGCCACGTATGGGGCCAAACAGCTGACCAATGGTGTCGAGTAAATCTTCAGCCATGCCGCTTCGCTCCAAGATCAGCCCCATCAAGGTAAAGAAGGGAATGGCCAGCAAGGTGTCGTTTTGCATGATGCCGAAAATGCGCAAAGGCAGGGCTTGCAACAAGGGCTCGGGAAGCACGCCGAGTTCTATCCCGACGAAGCCAAAGAACAAACCACAAGCGCCCAAACTGAAGGCAACGGGAAAGCCCAGTAACAAGAAAAATATCAGCCCCAAAAACATGATGGGCGCTAAGTTGTTGATAAAGAATTCCATGGTGTTTCTCTTTGTCTCAGGCTTGTTGTTGGGCTTTGGCCTCAGCCAACTTACGGATTTCTTCTGCCAGCAGCTCTTCAGCGCTTTTCTCGTCTTTTTTCAAGGTGGGGTCTTCTATCAGGCCTTGCAAAAACGCCATGCGCTTGATGAGTTCGGACACACCTTGCAACCACAGCAGACCAAAACCCAAGGGCAGCATGGCGTAAACCGGCCAGCGAATCAAGCCGCCCGCATTCGAAGACATTTCATTGCTGACAAAACCCTGCACGAAGAAAGGGACGCCAAACCACAAAATGGCTGTGCACATGGGCAGTAAAAACACCACAAAACCAAAAATATCGATTTGTGTTTGGGTACGGCGTGAAAACCTCGAATAAATCACGTCGATTTTCACGTGATCATTGTTGAGCAAGGTATAGGCAGACGCGAGTAAAAAAGAAGCGGCGAAAAAATACCACTGAATTTCCAAAAACGCATTGGAACTGGTATTGAAGATTTTTCGCACCAAGGCGTTGATGGCGCTGACCAGCGTCGCAATCAATATCAACCAAATGACGTATTTGTTTAACCAAGTGTTGAGACGGTCTACGCCGTTTGAAAAACCCAATAGTGCGCCCATGGCTGTCTCCCGAAAATCGATGGGCGATTGTAGGGTCTGGCGGCTCAATGTTTTGAAGGAGGCCGAGAGAGCTTGCGGTAAAGAGTAGCCCGACTGATACCTAGGGCTTTAGCCGCTTGTGAAACATTCCCACGGGATAAATCGATGGCTTTGCGAATCATGGCCGATTGCAATTGGTGCAAGGGACCTGTGGCGCTGATGTGCGGGGCTTGCTCATAATTTTGTTCAATAAAAGCCCGTGCTTGCAGGTGGAGGCCACTCCATAAAGGCACATCCAAATAATGGTCTTTGGAGGCAGCGTCAAACAGCAGGGTCCAAGGCAAGGCGAAGACGTCGCTGGCATGCAAGGGTTTGCCTAGGTGTGGGTAGAGGTTCAGCATTTCACGCGCAGCGATATTCGCACCGAGTAACTCGCCTTCACTGCTGAGCAAGACCAAGCCATCGTTATCGTCGCCCATCAAACGGCCGGGCCAGTTAAGGCGCAATAACAAATCATGTTCTTGGCGAAGCAACAAGGCATTGCCGATGGTGCGAGCCGACAGTGCTGCCAAGTGCATCAGTTCGGGACGCTCTGGGCTGTTGATGCCCGTGAGGTCAAGCATCCCTATGCAGTCGCCTTGCGGTCCCCAAATGGGTGCGCCAGCACAACTGTAAACAGAGGTATCGCGAAAAAAATGCTCGCCACGGTGCAACCAGACAGGCCGCAACTCGGTCAAGGCGGCGCTGATGGCGGTGGTGCCGACCGACTCTTCGGACAAGTCCACGCCGACACGCGCAATCGCTTCCACCCGTTTGTCATGGCGGTTGATGCTGCCGCCCACATCCAAGACCACGCCCTTGGCGTCAGTCAGCAATGCAAAAAAAGAAGTGCCAGCGATTGCGCGGCACAAGCGTTCGATTTCGGGCTGCGCAGCTTGAACAAAATCGCGTTGAAGATCGAGTGTGCGGGTAATGTGTGCCGCAGACACCGCATCAAAAGCCACGCTGTAATCAGGGTGTAACCCATTGCTGAGACAGCGACGCCAACTGTGTGAAATCCATTCTGGCAAAGAAGGACTTGCAATTTCCCCGTTGAAAAGCACTGCTTGCCTTGCTTGATCAAGCAAGGTGAGTCTGTCAAGGGTGCTAACTGCAGTGTTCATGAAATGTGAACTGTGGGTTACGGGGCTGACAAAGGGCTTACCGAGGCAGCAGCAAACCCACCGTCTTGATGCCGGCAAGTGTCAAGAGCAAAGAGCCTAGCAAGTGCAAGCCTGCGGTCATCAAGGCCAATACAAAACGCGACTGCATCAGCATGGCAAGCACTTCAGCGCTGAAAGAGGAAAAGGTGGTGAGTGCACCCAAAAAACCCGTGATGAGCAACAGCCGCCACGCGGGGTCGAGGTCGGGCAAAGCTTGAAACACTGCCACGCACACACCAATGAGGTAACCGCCGATCAAGTTGGCGTAAAGCGTTCCCCAAGGGAGTGTGCCGCCAACATTGAACAAAAGCCCAAGTTGCCAGCGAGCCAAAGCGCCTGCGCAGGCTCCGATACATATAGCGATGACAGCACTCATAAGGTGTTTTATTTATACAGATGCCGCATTATCAATCTATGTTGAGGTGAGCCAAGCCGATGCAGGCAAAGCGTGGTTTAATTTTCCACATGCAAGTTAATCAACCTGATCAACGCTGGCAATTTTGGATAAACCAAGTCAGTTAAAAACATAACAAAATCATAGACTTAAAATTGCAATTCTTTCATGTTAACATTATGTCAACATTCTACAGAGGAAGAATTTGACAGAAATTCATAGATTAGGTGTTGGAGTTGGTGGAAGATTAATGGTGTCGGTTTATCTCCGACAGCATGTATCTGGTGACTGCTTCTACGCCAGATACAAAGTTTCGAATCCTAAGTCTGGAGCATTCCAGCGATACATAACTGAGTCCTTGCAAACAGATGACTTTAATCATGCAGTTGAAAAGGCAAGGACACGATATGCAGAAATAACTTTGATGGAGACGCAAGGTAAGGCAATAAAGTCCTCTAGCGTGGCATCAGAGATTGACAGATTCATGCAAAATTACGAACAAGGGTTGAGTAAAAAACTAGGTTCTTACACGGCGAGCATGTATAGGACATTTAGAAAAACAATTGTTCGCTACTGGAAGGAATATATTGGGAAGTTAGATCTCAAGAATGTAACTTGGGATCATCTCAATGACTACGAAGCATGGCGACAAAACTACTACGAAGAGCGTAAGAGTCGTGGTATTGAAATTCATGGTAATTCTAAGAATTTTGCTTCTTCAAAAACCATTGAAGGCGACATAAACAGTTTTAAATTTTTCTTGCGTTGGTGCTCTGTCAAAGGGTATTACGCAGGTAATGCACTTGAGTACATTGTTAAGAACAAGGGCACCATCAATAAGCGTTCAGCATTCACAACCACTCAATGGACAAAGTTGACGGGATTTATGCGTAGAAATGGATGGTATGTAGTTGGGCGTCGAGGCAATGATTCAAGACTGATTCGGTATCGTCACATGTTGAAAGCGTATGTATTATTTATGAAGAACACAGGACTTAGGGTGGGCGAAAGTCGAAAACTTCGTTGGGAGGATGTGGAGTTTGTTGCTGACCAAGATCCTAGTAAGCAATTTTTGCGTGTAAAAGTACTGAAAGAAAATAGTAAAACAAGAAAAAATGCAATTGTGATTGGTAATGAAGGTGCTTTCAATGCACTCTTTGATTGGTTTCAATACAGAAAGTCGCATGAAGATTTTGTCAATTCAAAAGATCCAATTTGGTGTGATGTTGAAGGACGGGTTATCAACGAATTTAGAGAAGGTTTCAATACTCTGATAAAAGATGCAGGTGTTGCTCTAGATGCCTCTGGAAACAAGTTGACAATTTATAGTTTGCGTCACACTTACATAACTGAACAACTTAAAGGTTCAGTACTGTTTGCGCCGATTGAATTTTGACCACCTATGCCGATTGAATCTTGACCAGGGGCTTTTGCTGGTTTGATTGCTACCAGCTGTGTATAACTATATCGATATGTTGGCTTCCTTTCTTTTTAGATCTGCATTTACAGCGCGCAGGGCG
>CAMATW010000004.1 GCA_945861305.1 Bordetella parapertussis
TCGGGCAAAACCAGTTTGCTGCGCATGGTGTGTGGTTTGGCGCCTACGGCCAGCGGCGAGGTGCGCTGGGGTGGGCAAGCCATTACAGAGGTGCGCCATGCGTTCTCGCGTGACCTGCTGTATTTGGGCCACAGCCTTGGCTTGAAAGATGAACTCTCTGCCTTGGAAAACCTGCGCGCCGCGTCGGTACTGGCAGGCCATCCTGTCGGCCACGAACAAGCCTTGCAAGCACTGCAAGCGCAGGGTTTAGAGGCCAGAGCGCATTTGCCACTTCGGGTCTTGTCGCAAGGGCAAAAGCGGCGCGTGGCGTTGGCACGTTTGAAGCTGTCAAAAGCCCGTTTGTGGGTGCTGGACGAACCCTTTGTGGCACTGGACACGCTGGCCGTTCATGCCTTGCAGCAGGTGCTGCGCAACCATCTTCAGCAAGACGGCTTGTTGCTCTTTACAAGCCACCAAGCGGTGGATTTGGGCCGCTCTGTGCTGCATTGGAGACTGGGCGCATGAACGCTTTCTTTGCTTTGGTGGCGCGTGACCTGCGGCTGGCCTTCAGGCGCAAGGCCGAGGTTTTGAGTGGTTTGTTTTTCTTCGTGGTGGTGGCGGCCTTGTTTCCTTTGGCGATCGGCCCCGAGGCAGCTACCTTGCGTCACATTGGTCCGGGCGTGTTGTGGGTAGGTGCCTTGCTGGCCAGCATGCTCACCTTGCCGCGTTTGTTTGAAAACGATTGGCGTGACGGTTCTTTGGAGCACCTGGTTCTGTCCCCGCACCCTTTAGGGCTTTTGGTCTTAGGGAAAATCTTTGCGCATTGGCTGGTTTCTGGTTTGCCCTTGGTAGCATTGGCCCCCTTGCTTGGTTTGCAGTTCGATTTGCCTTCGGATGCTTTGGTCATGTTGTCGCTCTCGTTGTTGTTGGGAACGCCGGTGTTGTCTTGTATTGGTGCGATTGGTGCGGCCCTTACCTTAGGGGTGCGAGGCGGTGGCGTGTTGATCGCTTTGTTGGTCCTGCCTTTGTTTGTGCCCGTGCTGGTGTTTGGTGCGGGCGCCGTAGAGGCCTTGAACAGTGGTTTGGGTGCGCAAGCCCATGTTTCGATTTTGCTGGCAATGTTGTTGCCAGCTGTGTTTTTCAGCCCTTGGGCATGCAGTGCGGCTTTGCGTATTGCCTTGGAATAAATAAATGACGATGCGCTGGTTCTATTACGCTGCTCCCCAAACCTTTTATGGCTTGGCAGGACGCTTGTGGCCTTGGTTGGCGGCTGTGGCTTTGGCGCTGACCTTGGCAGGCTTGTGGGTAGGCTTTGCGCTGGCACCCGCTGACGCGCAGCAAGGCGAGGGCTACCGCATCATCTTTGTGCATGTCCCCGCTTCTTGGATGTCCATGGTGATTTACCTTGCCATGGCTTTTTGGGCTGTGCTGGGCCTGACTTTCAACACCCGCCTTTCGGGCATGATGACCCGCGCTTTGGCACCCACGGGCGCGATCTTTGCGTTTTTGTCTTTGTGGACGGGTGCTTTGTGGGGCAAGCCCATGTGGGGTGCTTGGTGGGTGTGGGATGCACGTTTAACGTCAGAGTTGATTTTGTTTTTTCTCTACCTTGGCTACATCGCGCTCACCTCGGCGATTGACGACGTGCGTCGCGCTGACCGTGCGGGGGCTTTGATTGCCATCGTTGGCGCCATCAATGTGCCCATCATTTATTTTTCAGTGAAGTGGTGGAACACCTTGCACCAAGGCGCTTCGGTGTCGTTGACACGCTCGCCCAGCATGGCCCAACTGATGCTGTGGGGCATGTTGCTGATGGCCTTGGCCATGTGGGTTTACACCTTGGCCATTGTTTGCTACCGCGTTCGTACCCTCATCATCGAGCGTGAACGTCACACCGATTGGGTACAGGCTCTGCCTGAAGTTGCAGGAGCCAAAGCATGAGGTGGGAGACTTGGTCCGATTTTTGGTTCATGGGTGGCTATGGCCTGTATGTGTGGGGAAGCATGGGCATGACGGCTGTGCTGCTACTCTTGGAAATGGTTCAGGCCTACCTTGCCCACGGTCGTGCTTTGGCGCTGGCGCAGGCCGAACACACCTTGGAAAACCCATGAGTCTGTCGCCTAGACAAACCCGTTTTGCCCTCATTGCTGGCGGCGTGTTGGTGCTGGCTGCCGCCGCAGCCTTTGTGCTCAATGCGTTTCAAAACAATTTGGTTTTTTTCTTCACACCTACCCAAGTGTTGAAGGGTGAAGCGCCCAAGAACAAAACCTTTCGCATTGGGGGTTTGGTGAAAGTGGGCAGCCTGCAACGCGACGGCACGGATGTGTCGTTTGTGGTCACCGATACCGCCCAAGAGATACCCGTGCGCTACAGTGGTTTGCTGCCCGATTTATTCAAAGAAGGCAAGGGCGTGGTGGCGCAAGGCCGCTTGGATGCGCAAGGCCTGATGACCGCCTCCGAGGTGCTGGCCAAACACGACGAGAATTACATGCCCCCTGAGGCGCAACACGCCTTAGACGAAGCCGCGCAGGCCCGTGCCGCGCAATCTGTCAAACCTTGAAAGCTGATTGCTGATGATTCCTGAACTTGGTCAATTTGCGTTGGTGCTGTCTGCCGTCATCGCTTTGTTTTTGGGGACTGTGCCGCTGGCCGGTACTTTGCGCCACAACGTGGTCTGGCAGTCGCTGGCGCGGCCTGCTGCGCTGCTGCAATTTGTGTTGGTGTCCTTCGCCTTTGCGTGTTTGGCCTCTTCGTTTTTAAGTAACGACTTCTCGGTGAAATACGTCGCCGAGCACTCCAACACCTTGCTACCCAAACCCTACCAATTTGCAGCGGTGTGGGGCGGCCACGAAGGTTCTTTGCTGTTGTGGGTGCTCATGCTCAGTGGCTGGACCGCAGCGGTCGCGATTTTTTCCGCCAGCCTGCCATTGGCCATGGTGGCGCGGGTGCTGGGTGTCTTGGGCCTGGTGTCGGTGGGTTTTTTGATGTTCATCTTGACCACCTCCAACCCCTTTGACCGACTCTTTCCCATGCCTGCCGATGGACGTGACCTCAACCCATTGCTGCAAGACCCCGGCTTGGTGATTCACCCGCCCATGCTCTACATGGGCTATGTCGGCATGTCGGTGGCGTTTGCCTTTGCCATTGCCGCCTTGCTCTCGGGGCGACTTGACGCCGCTTGGGCGCGTTGGTCACGACCTTGGACCGTCATCGCGTGGGCCTTTCTTACCTTTGGCATTGGTTTGGGTTCTTGGTGGGCTTACTACGAGTTGGGGTGGGGTGGTTGGTGGTTTTGGGACCCCGTGGAAAACGCGTCCCTCATGCCTTGGTTGGTGGGCACCGCGCTGATTCACTCTTTGATGGTCACTGAAAAGCGCGGCAGCTTCAAAGCCTGGACAGTTCTGTTGGCGATTGCAGCTTTTTCCTTGTCCTTGCTGGGCACGTTCTTGGTTCGTTCAGGCGTGCTGACCTCGGTTCACGCCTTTGCGTCTGACCCTTCTCGCGGTATTTTTATTCTGGTCTTTTTGGCAGTGGTGGTGGGCGCTTCGCTCACCCTTTTTGCATGGCGAGCGCCCACTGTGACCTTGGGCGGCACCATGGGTTTGGTCTCTAGAGAGTCTTTTTTGTTGCTCAACAGCGTCTTGCTGGTGGTGGCCACTGGCGCGGTCTTGCTGGGCACCTTGTACCCACTCATCATTGATGCGCTGAACATGGGCAAGCTGTCTGTGGGGCCACCGTATTTCAATCTGGTGTTTGCGCCTCTCATGGTGCCGCTGCTCTTTGTGCTGGTGCCTGGGACGGTAGCGCACTGGCGCGAAGCGCGTATGAGCGAAGTGTTTTGGCGTCTGCGCTTTGTCGGTGGTGCGGCTTTGTTCTTGGCCATTGTGCTGCCTTTTGTGTTTGGCACTTGGTCGGCAGGCACCATGCTGGGCGTTTTTCTGGGCATGTGGGTGGGCTTGGGCAGCTTGCAGCACGTGGTCGAGCGCTTAAGCAAACCGGGTCGCATTGGCGGCTCATTTTGGGGAATGCATTTGGCGCACTTTGGCATGGCTGTGCTGGTGCTGGGCATCACCGGCGTGAAGTCTTATGAGGTTGAACGCGATGTGCGCATGGCCCTTGGCGACACCGTCACCATCGCGCCCTATACCTTCCGTTTGGTGGGCATGGAAGATGTGATGGGACCCAATTACAAAGCCCTGCAAGCCAAAGTCGAAGTGCTGAAAAACGATCAAGTCATCGAAATTTTGTATCCCCAAAAACGCCGTTACTTTTCTACTGCCATGGGAATGACCGAAGCCGCTATTGACACAGGGCCATTACGCGATTTGTATGTTTCTTTGGGGGACCCAGTGGCGGGAGATACGCCTTCTTGGAGCATGCGGGTTTATTACAAGCCCTTTGTGCCATGGCTGTGGGCTGGCGTGCTGTTCATGGTCTTTGGTGGGGTGTTGGCCGCCTTAGACCGGCGCTATCGCCGCAACACCAACCAACAGTCTGTTCGCACGGCATCCGAGGCTTTGTCAGGCTCGGCATGAAAAAGTTTTTGCTTCCATTGGCGTTGTTCGCTGTTTTGGTGGTGTTTTTAGGTGTAGGTTTAAAGCGCGACCCGCGCGAAATTCCTTCTCCCTTGGTCGGCAAACCTGCGCCGGTGTTCAGCTTGCCCACCTTGAGTGGCGACAAGCCCTTCAGCCCTGTCGATATGAAGGGCCAAGTGTGGATCTTCAATGTCTGGGCGACATGGTGTGTGGCGTGCCGAGAAGAGCACCCTTTGCTGGTGCAGTTTGCCAAAAGCCAGCGCATCCCCATTGTGGGCTTGAGTTACAAAGAACTGCAAGGCAGCGAAGCTTCCAACGCACAAAGCAGTGATGCGGATAAATTGCAACTCGCCCGTGAACGCAGCCTGAAGTTTTTGCAAAAGGCCGGTGACCCCTACAAGCTGTCGGTGATGGACTTGGATGGGCGTGTAGGTATTGACTACGGTGTTTATGGTGTGCCCGAGACTTACCTGATCGATAAAGAGGGCATCATCCGTTACAAGCGGGTTGGCCCTGTCACCCCCGAAATTTTGATAGAAACGATTCTTCCCTTGATTCAACAACTGGACAAACCCGCATGAAACACGCACTGCTTGTTGCAAGCTTCAGTGCCATGTCTTGGTTGGTACAGGCGGGGGAAGCCCAACCCATGGCGCAAGACCCCCAAGTCGAAGCCCGCTTGGTGGTGATTGCCGAAGAGTTGCGTTGTTTGGTTTGCCAAAACGAGTCCTTGTCCTCTTCGCATGCCGAGTTGGCTGAAGACCTGCGTCGCGAGGTACGCAAACTCATTCGTGACAATAAAACCGACGCTGAGATCAAAACATATTTGGTTGAACGCTATGGCGACTTTGTGCTTTACAAGCCTCCCCTCAAGCCCCTGACATGGCCCTTGTGGTTCGGGCCTTTTCTCTTGCTTGTGTTGGCCATTGGCGGTTTCTGGCTCTATTTACGCAAGCGCAGGCAACTCACGCATCACCACCTTGACGCTGCTCAGCGAGCGCAGGCGGAACAACTTTTGAAAGATTGAATGAACGCGGTTCAATGGTTTTTGATTTGTGCGGTACTCATGTGTGTTGCCGTGGTTTTGGTGTTTGCGTGGAGTTTGCGCCGCGCGTCGCTGGCAGGTTTACCGGTCAGTGAACGTGAAAATGTGTTGTCGCAGGTGGCGGTTTACCGCGAGCACTTGGCCGAGTTGCAGCACGAACTCGCGCAAGGCACCCTTGACCAAGCCGGCTTCGATGCCTCACACGAAGAATTAACCCAGCGTTTATTGGAAGATACCCCTCAGAAAACCGCCTCTGAACCTTTGGCATCGCCGCACTGGCGTGGCTTGGTGGCAGGTTTGGCCTTGGCAATTCCCTTGCTGTCATTCGGTATGTATTTTTGGGTGGGCACACCTGTGGGTATCGACCCGCTGCTGGCCAACCAAGTCGGTGGTGACGAGCAAATTTCCAGCGAAAAACTCCAAACCATGTCCGATCAATTGCGCCAACGCTTGGCCGAGAACCCCAACAATGCTGAGGGCTGGGTCATGCTCGGGCGCATAGAACGCGCTTTGGCTCGTTATGAGCCAGCAGATGAGGCCTTTAAAAAGGCGCTCTCCATTGCGGCCAATGACGATGTACGCATTGAACGCGCCGAGGTACTGGCGCAAAAAAACCAAGGTAAGTTTGAGGGTGAGCCTTGGGACATCATCCAAAGTGTGCTCAAAGCAGACCCTGAGCATGGCAACGCCTTGCTGCTGGCAGGCAGTGCTGCATTTTCGCAAGGCCAGTTTCAAGACGCGCTGAAATACTGGGACAAAGTTCGCGGTTTGTTGCCAGTTTCTTCGCCTGACTTGCCGGCTTTGGTGGAAGCCATCAACAAAGCGCGTGAACGCTTGAACATGCCGGCTCTTGACCCCGATACAGTGGTGGCCCAAGCGCCCCAAACGCCTGCGCCAACTGCCAAGCCAACGCAAGGCAAATCGGCGCCAGGCGCTGAGCGCATTGCTGGTCGTGTCAGCCTAGACCCTTCCTTGGCTTCGCAAGTTTCACCGCAAGACACGGTGTTCATTTATGCGAATGCTGCCGATGGACCGCGAATGCCTTTGGCCATTGTCCGCACGACAGTGGACAAATTGCCTTACGACTTTGTGCTGGACGACAGCATGGCCATGAACCCGCAAATGAAGCTCTCGCACATCAGCGCGGTGATGGTGCGGGCGCGAATTTCAAGAAGCGGTAACGCCATGGCTCAACCCGGCGACTTGGGGGTGAGCGCTGGCCCCGTCAAGCCTGGTAGCAAAGAAAAACTGAACTTGGTGATTGCCCAGCCCTTGAGCAAATAAGGGCTGAACGGTGGGCTATCAGCCCATCAACAAACCATGTGTACGCGCAAAGTGCAGGGTTTGGGTACGGCTTTTGACACCTAAGCGGCGGAAGAGGCGCCACAAATGCACCTTGACAGTGTGCTCGCTGATGCTGAGTTCGGCGGCGATATCGCGGTTAGACAAACCGCGGTCCAGCATCAGGATAAGCTGCTTTTGGCGCTTAGAGAGTTTGATGTCGCCAATCACCACGACTTCGGCATCATCATCACCATTGTCAGACTTCATGATGTCTTGGATGGCTGCAGAAATTTCAGATGTGTCGGTGGATTTTTCAATGTAGAGGTCAGCGCCTGCTTCGAGGCAAGCGTCACGCGCTTCGCCAGAGGGCATAGCAGAGAGCACCACCAAGGGAATTTCGGGGTACATTTTCTTCACATCGGAGATAGCAGTAGCGCCCTTGACGCCAGGTAGCAGCAGGTCAAGAACAAACAACTCGGGCTCACCATTTTTGATCAGTGCGGCCTGTAACTCGCTGAATTTCTCTAATTCCACCACCTTGGAGGCGGGGCGCAAGCGACGCAGCAACATGCCAATCATTTGGCGGACCATTGGGTGGTCATCAATGACATAAAGACTCATCGTTATTCTCCGTTCTTAGTAATTCAGGCCCATGGCCTCGCGCACATCGCGCATGGTTTCTTGTGCCGTGGCCCGAGCCCGCTGCGTTCCAGCGTCTACGATATCACGAACAAGCTGGGGATTGGAAACAAAAGGTTCTGCCCGAGCCAACATGGGTTCTTGCTCGGAAATGATCGCATCTATCACCGGCTGCTTGCACTCCAAGCAGCCAATGCCAGCACGAGCGCACTCGGTCTTCACCCATTCGCGGGTCGCGGGGGTTGAATACACAAGGTGAAACTGCCAAACTGGGCAGCGATCGGGGTTGCCAGGGTCGCTGCGTTTGACGCGTGCAGGGTCGGTAGGCATTCGCTTGACCTTGGTCTCGATGCTGGCTTTGTCTTCGCGCATGGCAATCGAGTTGTTGTAGCTTTTGCTCATTTTGGCGCCGTCCAGCCCGGGCAATTTGCTGGTTTGCGTCAGCAGGGCTTGCGGCTCGGTCAGCACGGCTTTGCCCGTGCCTTTGAAATGGCCTTCTAGCCGCTCGCGGTCTTTGTCGTCGAGTTCGGGCGCGGTTTTCAAATAGTCCAAGGCGCCTTCCATGGCTTTAGCGTCGCCGGTTTCTTGAAACTGTTTTCGCGATTTTTCAAAACGCTTGACGCTGTCTTTGGGCAACTTGGCCAAACAGTCTTGCACCAAGGCGTCGAAATTGGGTTCGCGGCCATACAAATGGTTGAAACGCCTTGCCGCTTCCCGGGTGAGTTCCACATGGCTGGCTTGGTCTTCGCCTACCGGCACCCAGCGGGCTTTGTAAATCAGAATGTCTGCGGCTTGCAGCAGGGGGTAGCCCAAGAAACCATAGGTGCTGAGGTCTTTGTCCTTGAGCTTTTCTTGCTGGTCTTTGTAGGTGGGAACGCGCTCCAACCAACCAATGGGTGTGCCCATGGCCAACAGGGTAAAGAGTTCGGCGTGCTCAGGAATGCGGCTTTGCAAAAAAATGGTGCATTGATTGGGGTCTAAACCAGCAGCCAACCAGTCGATGACCATTTCATAGACGCTTTTCTCAATGACGTCGCGGCTTTCGTAGTGCGTGGTCAAAGCGTGCCAGTCGGCCACGAAGTAAAAGCACTCCATTTCGGACTGCAGGCGCACCCAGTTTTTCAAGGCGCCGTGGTAGTGGCCCAAGTGCAAGGCGCCGGTTGGGCGCATGCCAGAGAGTACGCGATCGGTCATGGGGCAAGTTGCAGCAAAGAGGCCAAGGGTTGAAGCACCCACTGAATACCTTCGGTGGTGGCCATCATGATGGGGCGCATCCACAGGGTGTTGATCACGCCCATCAGCACCAAGCCCATGACAATGAAAAAGCCATATCGCTCAATGTGCGAAAAACCAATAGCCAAGCGCATGGGCAGCAAGCCCACCACGATGCGCCCACCGTCAAGGGGCGGCAGGGGAAACAGGTTGAAGGCGAACATGACCAAATTGACCAGCACGCCGGCTTGCGCCAGTTCAATGAAAAAACGCTCTTCGCTGCCCATGCCCGAGAGCAGGTAAATCAGCACTGCCCAAGCGAGCGCTTGAAGCAAATTAACCGCTGGACCCGCCAAAGCCACCCACACCATATCGCGTTTGGGGTGGCGCAGACGGGAAAAATCCACAGGAACGGGCTTGGCATAACCAAACAAAAACTGGCCGGAGGTGGCAAAAAACAGCATCAAAGGCATGATGACGGTGCCGACCAAGTCCATATGGGGAAAGGGGTTGAGGGTGACGCGCCCCATTTGCCATGCTGTGTCGTCGCCCAGCAGCCGTGCGGCGTAACCGTGCGCTGCTTCATGCAGAGTGATGGCGAGCAACACAGGTATTGCATGGGTAGAAATTGTTTGTACTAATTCATTGAAATTCACAAAAGTATTCTCTCACTAATTTTTATCAATTTATTGGTGAAAAGTATGTGATAAAAATTTTTGTTAAGCGCTTTAGGATACGTAAAAACCCTAAATTAAGCCATTTTGACCAAATTTTAAGCCTAAAAGTTCTAATTTCCCTAAACCTTGACGTAAAACTTCTGGCTCACCTCCATCGGCCATGGGAGTGAGGTCCACCACCGTGGTGGCTTGCAGGCTGCAAGCGCCAGCATCGACCACCGCGGCCACTTGGTGTTCGTAGCGTTCGCGGATGAATTCGGCGTCGTTCAAGGGTTCGGTTTCGTTTTGAGGAATTAGGGTCGTGGCCAGCAAAGGTGCGCCGTGAATCTCCAACAACGCCAGCAAGGTGGTGTGGTCGGGTACCCGCAGGCCAATGGTTTTGCGCTGCGGGTGGGCAACGCGACGCGGCACTTCTTTGGTGGCCTCTAATATGAAGGTATAGGCCCCAGGGGTGGCGGCTTTGAGCAGTCGAAATTGGCGGTTGTCCACCTTGGCGTAAAGCGCGAGTTCACGCAGGTCGCGGCACAGTAAGGTCAGGTGGTGCTTTTCATCCACACCGCGAATTTGGCGCAATCGGTCAATCGCCGCTTTGTCGTCCAAATGGCAGACCAAGGCATAGCTGGAATCGGTGGGCACTGCCACCACGCCGCCTTGCGTCAACAAGGCCGCAGCTTGTTTAAGCAAGCGCGCTTGCGGGTTTTCCGGATGGACTTGAAACAGTTGTGCCATGCGGAGACCGCGGCCTTATTGGATGCGGTGGGTGAGCAATTCCCAGACCGGCGTTAGGTCACCGGGCAACCAAGGCAATGCGCCTAAATCCGTACGGCTCTCATTGGGGCTGTGAAAGTCGCTGCCGCGCGAGGCAGCCAAACCAAACTCACGTGCCATGTCAGCATATTGGATGGCCTCGGCGGCCGAGTGGCTGCCCGTCACCACTTCCACCGCTTGACCACCATGGTTTTTGAACTCGGTGAAGAGCGCATATTCCTCGGTGGGCGTGAAGCCGTAGCGTGCAGGGTGGGCAATGACGGCCACGCCTTGGCATTCGCGGATCCAGCGAACCGCGTCACCCAAGCCCGCCCAGCGGTGCTCCACATAGCCCGGTTTGCCTTCGGTGAGGAAACGGCGAAACACCTCGTAGGTGTCAGCGCACACGCCGCTTTCCACCAAATAGCGGGCAAAGTGGGTGCGAGAAATCAGGTCGGGGTTGCCAGCGAAGGTGAGGGCGCCTTCAAAGCTGCCGTGTATGCCCACCTTGGCCAAGCCTGCCGCCATGTCCAAAGCCCGTGCGTGACGGCCTCCCCGCGTGCTGCGCAAGCCTTCTTGCATACGCGGGTCTTGCGGGTCGAAGCCCAGACCCACAATGTGCACGGTACGGCCCGCAAATGAGACGGATATCTCGGTGCCGTGCAAATATCCCATGCCCAGCGCTTGGGCGGCGGCGCAGGCTCGGGCTTGTCCGCCAATTTCGTCATGGTCGGTGAGTGACCACAACTCCACGCCGTTGGCATGGGCACGTGCGGCCAGCGCCTCGGGCGTGAGCGTGCCGTCGGAGACGACAGAGTGGCAATGCAGATCGGCGTTGAGGATAGACACAGCTTAATTGTAGAAGGGCTGCATGGCTTCAATATGCAACTGCAGTTTCTCCATGCCTTGCCATGTGTTGATGTCGAGGCGGTAGGCCACGGTGGCTTGCACTGGCAAGCCCTCGGTGCGACCAAACCAAATCGCGTCCACCAGCTGCCCGTGCAATTGCAGCTTGAGCGACAAATGTTTTTCCCCTACGATTTTTTGGCTCAGCACATTCACCGTGTCTTGGAAAACGGGTTGAGCAAAACCTTGCCCCCAGACCTGCGCTTGCAGGTGCTTGACCATATCGGGGCGCACATATTGCGCTGGCAAACTGCCATCGGTGGCTAATGTTTGCGCCAAGGTGGCGGCGTCCAACCATTGGGCGGCGATGTCTTGCAAAGCCAACTCGAACGTGGCCAAGTCGTCTTCCAGCAACGTGCAGCCTGCGGCCATGGCGTGACCGCCAAAACGCAGCAGCAAATCTGGGTGGCGTTTGGCGATGGCGTCCAAGGCATCGCGCAAATGGAAACCGGCAATCGACCGCCCAGAGCCTTTGAGCACCGCTTGGCCCTGCGACTGGCTGCTGGCAAACACAAAACACGGGCGGTAGTGCAAGTCCTTCAAGCGACCGGCAATGATGCCCACCACGCCTTCATGAAAGTCCTCATCGAACACGCACAACGCAGCAGGTGCAATTTCTTCGCTGTCCATCAAGGACTCAGCGATCAGCAGCGCTTGTTCGCGCATATCGCCCTCCATAGAACGGCGTTCCCGGTTGATGGTGTCGAGCTGCTGCGCCAGTCGCCACGCCAGTTCGGTGTCGTCGGTGCGCAAGCACTCTATGCCCAGCGTCATGTCCGACAAGCGCCCCGCTGCATTGATGCGCGGCCCCAACGCAAAGCCCATGTCTTGGCTGCTGGCTTGGGTGGCGTCGCGCGAGGCCACTTTGAACAAGGCTGCCAGACCTGCAGGCATTTGCCCTTTGCGCATTCGCAGCAAGCCTTGAGACACCATACGGCGGTTATTGGCGTCCAGAGAGACCACATCGGCCACCGTGCCCAATGCCACCAAGGGCAGCAAGCCGTCGAGTTTGGGTTCGGTGTCTGTGCCGAACACGCCGCGTTCGCGCATCAGCGCTCGCAAGGCCAGTAGCACGTAAAACATCACACCCACCCCCGCCATGCTTTTACTCTCGAAGCTGCAGCCAGGTTGGTTGGGGTTGACCAAGGCATGGGGCATGGGCAATTCGTGGCCTGGCAAATGGTGGTCGGTGATGAGGACTTGCAGACCTAAGCGCTTGGCTTCTTCTACACCGCTCACGCTGGCAATGCCGTTGTCCACTGTGATTAAGACCTGTGCGCCACTGGCGTGAACGCGTTGGGCGATGTCGGGCGTCAAACCATAGCCATCGACCACGCGGTCGGGCACGATGAAGCTCACGTGTTGAGAACCTAAAAGCGTGAGGCCACGCAAGGCCAGCGCACAGGCGGTGGCGCCGTCGCAGTCGTAATCGGCCACGATGCACAAACGCAGTTGCTTTGCGATGGCGTCAGCCAACAACTTTGCAGCAGCATCAATGCCTTTGAGGCCAGCGGGAGCAAGCAATTGGCCAAGGCTTGGGTCCATTTGCTTGGCGTCATGCACACCCCGCGCGGCATACAAACGTGCCAGTAGGGGATGCACACCGCTTTGCTCTAGCGCCCAGACGCTGCGCGGGGGGACATCGCGTACCTGAAGTTTCATTGCAGCAAGTCCGAAAGTTTGGGTGGGCGCAGCCACTGTTGAAGCTTTCGGCGCAAGCCTTGTGGCGCATTTTCAAGCAAGACGCTGCGCGTGGGGTCACACAGCAGCACCTGCTCTTTTCGCGCAAGTGCGGGGGCGATGGTGTCTTGCCAGACCGTTGTGAAAGCCGGCACAAACACCTTGGGGTTTTGGCTCAGCCACGCCTCACGCAAGCCTTGGTGCATAACGATGTCACACTTCACGGTGTGCGGATTCGCCGTGGGTAACTCACCCGTGCCGCTGAACCAAACCGAGTTCAAGGCCACAGCGCGGTGGTCGTTGACGGCATGGGTATAAAACAGCATTTGCATCTCATTTTGCAAGCGGCGCAACAGGCGCTCAGCCTCTGTTTGCGCAGCGATGCTGCTGGGCTGCAGCCAGTGGTCGATACGTTGCCCGTTAACGCGGTCCAAGGACACGCTGGACAAGTGTTTGAAGAGCGTGGCGTGTGCCAACCAGCGCCCAGGTGAGCAGGGGTGCAGTTGAATACCGTCTTGCGATAAATACGGCTGCATGGCTTCGCGCAAAGCGTCAGATTCGTCAGCGGTGACAGGGGTGGGGACAATTAAATTCACCTGCCCTTGGCTGATGTGCCAATGCACTGCGTCGATGAAAGCCCAGCCATGTTCAACTGGGCAATGCAAACCTTGCGCTTGGGCGGCGAAAGCGGCCAAGGGCACTTGACCATCCCTGACATCCCAACCCAAAGCCTGCGCCCAAGCCATTTCATGGCAGGCACTCATCGCACTGTCAAGCAAGGTGGTGGTTTCCATGCGTTGTGCTTGCCGCCAAAGGTCTGAGGGCGTCTGCGCATATGCCTTGTCCAAAGCCTGTTGCCAATGTCCGCGGTCGGGGTGGTCTGCTGCCATGCCCGCAGGTAAGGCAAAAGCCACAATGGTCAAGGGAGAAGCAACTGTCATAAGGGTGATTGTGCAAGATGCCACAATCTGCATGCATGAATCTTTCTAGACTTCCTTTTGAGTTGCGGGTGGGTTGGCGCTACACCCGTGCAGGGCGCGCGGCACGGCGCAACCGATTTATCTCTTTTATTTCCTCTGTGTCCATGCTGGGCATTGCCTTGGGTGTGGCCGCACTCATCATCGTCTTGAGCGTGATGAACGGTTTCCAAAAAGAAGTGCGCGACCGCATGTTGGGCGTGTTGTCACATGTAGAGGTGTTGGCCTACAGCAGTGCCTCGCTGCAAGACCCGCCTGCTTTGCAGCAAAAACTGGCGCAGCAGTCGCAAGTCATTGCCAGTGCGCCTTTTGTCTTGTCGCAAGGATTGCTTGCGCAAGGTGAGGACATGCGTGGAGCGGTGGTGCGTGGTATCGATCCTGGGCAAGAAGTGTTGGTCACTGATGCTGTGGCCTTGATGCCGCAAGAGGTGCTAAACCAACTGCAAGCGGGTGGTTTTGGTGTGATTTTGGGCAGTGAATTGGCTCGTGCTTTAGGCGTGAAGGTGGGCGAACACGTCACCTTGGTGGCGCCTGGTGGGCAGGTCACCCCTGCCGGCGTGGTGCCTCGCTTGAAACAACTGACCGTGGTGGGCTTGCTCGACTCAGGGCACTATGAATACGACGCGTCTTTGGCCTTGCTGCACATCGAAGACGCGCAACGGATTTTCCGTTTGGAAGGGCCCAACGGCATCCGCGTGAAATTGAAAGATGCGCAGCAAGCACGGCAAGTGGCAGCGGAACTCTCGCCCGTCTTGGGTGACGATGTGATGTTGCGCGATTGGACCCGTGCCAACCGCACTTGGTTTGCGGCGGTGCAAATTGAAAAACGCATGATGTTCATTATCCTGACGCTGATCGTCGCAGTGGCGGCCTTTAACTTGGTCAGCACCTTGGTGATGACGGTCACCGACAAACAATCCGACATCGCTATTTTGCGCACCTTGGGGGCGAGTCCGGCCAGCATCATGGGCATCTTCGTGGTGCAAGGGGCCTTGGTGGGCGTGATCGGCACTTTGTCAGGCTTAGGTTTAGGGCTGTTGGTGGCGTTCAACATTGGCAGCATCGTGCCGGCAATCGAAAAAGCCTTGGGCGCTAGCTTTTTGCCTAAAGACATTTACCTTATCAGCCGCATGCCCAGCGACCCGCAGTGGGCCGACATTGGGCCGGTGGTCATCATTGCTTTGGTCTTGGCCTTGGTCGCGACGCTGTACCCAAGTTGGCGAGCCAGTCGCATTGATCCTGCGGAGGCTTTGCGCCATGAGTAAAACCGTGTTGCAAGCCCAAGGTTTGGGTCGACGTTTTCATGAAGGCGTGATCGATGTCACGGTGCTGCAGGGCATCGACTTGCAAGTCCACGCTGGTGAAACTCTGGCTGTGGTGGGTACCTCGGGTTCGGGTAAAAGTACTTTGCTGCATTTGCTGGGCGGCTTGGACACCCCCACCACGGGGCAGGTGCATTTGCTGGCCCATGCCTTGGCAGGTTTGGACGCCACAGCTTTAGGGCGTTTGCGTAACCAGCATTTGGGGTTTATTTACCAGTTCCATCATTTGTTGCCCGAGTTCAGCGCTTTGGACAATGTGGCCATGCCCTTATGGATACGGCGTATGCCCACCGAAAATGCGGCCCTGCAGGCGCAGGCCATGCTTGAAGCGGTGGGTCTGGCCGATCGGGTGCAGCACACCCCCAGCGAGCTGTCGGGTGGTGAGCGCCAGCGCGTGGCGATTGCCCGCGCCTTGGTGACCCAACCTGCTTGTGTGCTGGCCGATGAGCCCACAGGCAACCTGGACCGTGCCACCGCCGACGGCGTGTTTGCACTGATGCTGCAACTTGCCAAACAGCAAGGCACAGCGTTTGTGGTGGTTACCCACGACGAGCGCTTGGCCGCGCAGTGCGACAGGCAACTGCGCTTGGTGGCAGGTCGTTTGGTTTAACGCTCGTCATTGCGCTTTGTCGTCATTGCGAGCGCAGCGAAATAATCTCACGACGAGTGCCGCAGGCTCGGCCGCGCCTCCATGCTGACACAACGTCGGCTACGGCCGACCTGCGACACACGTCCTACTTGCGCAGCCCACTAAAGTTAATTGGGATCTGACCCCGATTTTCCAATGACGGCATATCGCTATGCCCGCGACAATCTGCCTATGAACTGGATCGACAGCCACTGCCACTTGGATGCCCTCGAATTTGCGCATGACCGCGATGCGGTGCGCCAAGTCGCTCGCCAAGCGGGGGTGGGCACCTGCGTTATTCCTGCGGTGGAGGCGGCGAACTTTGATGCAGTGCGTCTGCTTGCACACCAGCATGGCGATGTCTACGCCTTGGGTATTCACCCCCTGTTCACACCACAAGCAATCGAAAACGATTTACACACTTTAGGCCGTGCTTTGCAGCAGCACGCTGAAGACCCTCGCTTGTTAGCGGTAGGTGAAATCGGTTTGGACGGTTTTGTGCCTGGCTTGGACATGGCGCGGCAACAACTTTTTTACAAGGCACAGCTCAAGCTGGCCCATCAGCACAACCTGCCGGTCGTCTTGCATGTACGCCGAAGTGCTGATTTGTTGTTGCAAGGTTTGCGCCAAACGCCTGTCAAAGGCGGTATCGCCCATGCGTTCAACGGTAGCTTGCAACAAGCCCAGCAGTTGATCGCCATGGGTTTCAAATTGGGCTTTGGCGGTGCGCTCACGTTTGAACGTGCCAACCAACTGCGCATGTTGGCCACCCAATTGCCCTTAAACGCCTTGGTGCTGGAGACTGATGCGCCCGACATCCCGCCGCATTGGTTGTACGTCACCGCCGAGGACCGCTCCCAAGGTTTGCCTCAAGGGCGCAACACACCCGACCAAATCCCGCACATCGCCCAAGCGTTGGCGGATTTGCGCGGTATCAGCTTGGACGAAGTGCAGCAAGCCACCACCGCCAACGTGCGTGAGGTACTGGGTATCGTTGCGCCCTGAAGTCGCACGTGAGCCGCCCGCCATGGGGACGCATTTTGCTGCTCTCTCGCTCACAAAATGGTCCCCATGCCGTGCGGCTCGCAACTGAGTTTTCGGCACAATGACGAGCAGCCACAATCCCCCCATGGCAACGCCCTCCTTACCGCAAGTCAATATCTCCGAGCACGGCAAGCTGCGTTATTTGCATTTGGGATCGGTATGGGTACAAGGCTCCATGGACACTGGCAAGCCCAACGCCATCCATTTGGACTATGTGCAGCGCATGCAAGCATGGTTGTTGTTTGTCGATCCTGATACGGTCAGCCAATTGCACGCTATGCAACTGGGGCTGGGTGCTGCAGCGCTCACCAAAAACTGCCACAAGGTGCTGGGTATGCAAACCACTGCCATCGAACTCAATCCTCAAGTCATTGGCGCTTGCCGCAGCTGGTTTGCCTTGTCTGCCGATGATGACCGCTTATCTGTGGTGCTGGGCGACGCTGCCGAGGTGGTGGCGCACACCTATTGGCGGGGGCAGATCGACGTCTTGCATGTGGACCTGTACGACCACGAAGCGGCCGCCCCCGTGCTCGACGACGCCGATTTTTACGCCCAATGCCGCCAACTGCTGACCGCCCAAGGCTGCATGGTGGTGAATTTGTTTGGTCGCTCCTCCAGTTATGACAAAAGCTTGGCGCACATCATCCAAGCCTTTGGCGAGCCCGCTGTGTGGGCCTTCAAACCCACCAAAGAGGGCAACACCGTGGTGCTGGCGCAGGCCCAAGCGCATGTTCCCGACCGAGCGCTTTTACAAACCCGAGCTGAGGCGATACAAGCGCGTTTTGGCTTGCCCGCACCGCTTTGGCTCAAGGTTCTCAAGCCGGTGGCGGTTTAGGTGACAATGACAATCTCTTCTTTGCCAAGGCCCGTGTTGTGTCGATCAAAAGTGAAAAAGACTTTGCGTCAGGCGTGATGTTCATTGCCACCGGTGGTGGTTTTGCTTGGGCCAGCGCGTCTTCTTACACCATTGGCTCTGCCAGTCAGATGGGGCCGGGTTATTTTCCGTTGGTGTTGGGCCTGATTTTGTCCCTGCTGGGGGCGTTCATTTTGTTCTTCTCATTGGTGGTTGAAACTTCCGATGGCGGAAAAGTAGGCGACTTTGCTTGGCGACCCTTGTTGTGTATTTTGGGCGCCAATTTGGCTTTTGGCGCATTGCTTGGCGGCTTACCGAGCATTGGTTTGCCCTCCATGGGCTTGGTGGTGGCAACCGTGGCACTGACAGTGATTGCCGCCATGGCGGACGAAACTGCCTTCCAAATTCGCCGTGTGCTGGTGCTCTCCACTGTTTTGGCTGCCGGCAGTTATGGCATTTTCATTGCCTTGCTGGGCTTGACCATGCCAGTGTGGCCAGCGTTCTTGGTTGCGTAGACAGGGCTGCAATGGACTTACTTGCCAACTTAGCCACCGGTTTTGGGGTTGCGGCCACCCCCATCAACTTGCTGTATGCCTTGGTGGGTTGCTTGCTGGGCACCTTGATTGGCGTGTTGCCCGGTATCGGGCCAGTGGCGACCATCGCCATGTTGTTGCCGGCCACCTATGCCTTGCCCCCTGTATCGGCCTTGATCATGTTGGCCGGTATTTACTACGGCGCGCAGTATGGTGGTTCCACCACCGCCATTTTGGTCAATCTGCCAGGTGAATCGTCTTCGGTGGTGACCACCCTCGACGGCTACCAAATGGCCAGACAAGGCCGCGCCGGACCAGCCTTGGCGGCAGCTGGTTTGGGTTCGTTTTTTGCAGGCTGTGTGGGTACTTTGTTGTTGGCAGCCTTTGCCGCGCCTTTGACCGAGATGGCCTTTGCCTTTGGCCCAGCTGAATACTGCGCCTTGATGGTGTTGGGCTTGGTGGGCGCGGTGGTGTTGGCTTCGGGCTCACTGCTCAAAGCCATTGCCATGATTATTTTGGGTTTGCTGCTTGGACTGGTGGGCACCGATGTCAACTCAGGGATTGCACGCTTTAGCATGGACATTCCAGAGTTGGCCGATGGTATTGGCTTTGTTGCGGTGGCCATGGGCGTGTTTGGCTACGGTGAAATCATCACCAATTTGGCCAAGTCGGGAGAAGACCGCGAAGTCTTTACTGCCAAAGTGCAAGGGCTGATGCCTACACGTGAAGACTTTCGCCAAATGATGCCCGCTATTTTGCGTGGCACAGCTTTGGGATCGCTATTGGGCGTCTTGCCAGGCGGCGGTGCCGTCTTGGCTTCGTTTGCAGCCTACACCTTAGAGAAAAAAATCAAACTCAAAGCCGGCGAAGTGCCTTTGGGCCAAGGCAATATCCGCGGTGTTGCGTCCCCCGAGTCGGCCAATAACGCCGGTGCGCAAACCTCGTTCATCCCCTTGCTGACTTTGGGCATTCCGCCCAACGCGGTGATGGCGCTGATGGTGGGCGCCATGACCATCCACAACATACAACCTGGCCCGCAGGTGATGACGGTCAACCCCGAGTTGTTTTGGGGCTTGATCGCGTCCATGTGGATTGGCAACCTGATGCTGATTGTGTTGAACCTGCCCATGATTGGTATTTGGATCAAACTCTTAACCGTTCCCTACCACTACCTGTTTCCGGCCATTGTGTTGTTTTGCGCAATTGGGGTGTACACCACCAACAACGCCACGTTTGATATTGCGCTCGTGGCCGCTTTTGGTTTGGCTGGCTATCTTTTTTACCAACTCGGTTGTGAGCCAGCGCCCTTGTTACTGGGCTTTGTGCTGGGTCCCATGATGGAAGAGTATTTGAAACGAGCCCTGAAATTGGCGCGCGGCGACTGGTCGGTGTTCATCACCCGCCCCCTGTCGGCTGCTTTGCTGGCAGTGGCCGTGGTCTTGGTGGTCATGGTGCTGTTGCCAGCGGTGAAGTCCAAACGTGAAGAAGCCTTTGTCGAAGATTGACGAGCATGTTGGTTAACGAACACCCGCTGCGCCGTGCTTTGCACAACGAAGTGCATGCTCGCCCCCCCGAGCCCATGACCGCGCCTTTGGCCATCAGCCATGTGGTGATGCTGGCCGATGTTGATGCGCGTCAAGCCAGTCGCGAGCATTTGGCTGCCTTGTTGCGCGACCACCATTTGCCGGTGCCCGATGAACATGTCAACCATTTGCGGGTAGACATGGGCACATGGCGACTGCGCTGGGAACTGCACACTGAGTTCGTCACTTGGACCTTCATGGCAGATGCGCCCATGGGTTTGCCCAAAGGGGAAGACTACGACTTGGCCATGCGCCTTTTGCCACAAGCTTGGTTGAAAGAGTTGCCGGGTGAATGTTTGGCACATATCCAACTGTGGGCCAAGCTCACCGAAGACTTGTCAGACCGCGAGGAGCTTCACCAGCAATTTCGTGAGAACAGCTTGGTGGCTTGTCAGTTGGCTGAAGGCTCGGCGACTTTGCATACCGATTTTCAAATCGACCCCAATGGTTGCTCGCGCATGTTGTTGCGTGTAGGCCAGCTTAGTCAGCGCCGCTTGGGTCGTTTGGTGCAGCGTTTGCTTGAGATCGAAACCTACCGCATGATGGCTTTGCTGGGCCTGCCCATTGCCCGCAGCGCGGTGCCCGCCTTGGCCACCGCCGAGCAAGAGTTGGCTGATTTGGCGCAAGCCATTCGCAGCGCCAGCCATGACCAAGAAGCCCAACTCTTAGACCGTTTGACCCGTTTGGCAGGACAGGTTGAAGGTTTATATGCATCGCAGCATTCACGTTTTTCTGCCAGCAAGGCTTACTTCGAGTTGGTGGACCGGCGCATCAAAGACATACGCGAAACACGTTTGCCAGGTTTTCAGTCGGTTGGCGAGTTCATGGAGCGACGCTTAAGCCCAGCCCGTAGCACCTGCGACTGGGTGGCCAAACGCCAAACCGCTTTGTCCGAGCGCGTCTCGCGCATGAGCAATTTGCTGCGCACACGGGTGGACTTTCAGCAAGAGCAAAGCAGCCAAGCTTTGCTCACTGCAATGAACAAACGTCAAGGTATGCAACTCAAATTGCAAACCACGGTGGAAGGTTTGTCGGTGGCGGCCATCACTTACTACATTGCCGGCTTGGTGCATTACATGGCCGAAGGCTTGCAAGCCAAGGGGCTGATTCCCAACCCCGCGATGGCCACAGCTGTCGCCGTGCCGTTCATTGCTCTGGTGATCTGGTGGATCACCCGTCGATTGCATTACAAAGTACTTAAAACTGATAAACCATGACCTTTAACTTTTCCAATCCCTACGCCAGCACACGCTTACCGGTTTTTGCCCGCAACATTGTTTCTACCTCTCACCCTTTGGCCGCGCAAGCGGGCCTGCGCATCTTGTGGCAAGGCGGCAATGCGGTGGACGCTGCCATCGCAGCGGCTGCGGTGCTCACCATCGTCGAGCCTGTCAGCTGCGGTTTGGGGTCGGATGCGTTTTGTATTTTGTGGGACGGCAAAGCCTTGCATGGTTTGAACGCTTCGGGGCGAGCGCCGCAAGCGTGGACGCCCGAGTACTTCCAAAACAAATACGGCCCTGACGCGATGCAGCCACCCAAGCGCGGCATCGATTCGGTGACGGTGCCAGGCGCGGTGGCCAGTTGGGTAGCGATGAGCGAGCGCTTTGGCAAACTGCTCTTTGCCGATTTATTGCAGTCGGCCATCGAGATCGCTGAGCGTGGCTACTTGCTGAGCGTGGTGGTGCAAGAAAAATGGGCTGCTGCGGTGCAGGAGCTACACAATCAACCTGGCTTTGCCGATCATTTGTTGCCTTGGGGTCGGGCACCGCAAGTGGGCGAGTTGTTCCAGTTTCCGGCAGCCGCTCGCGGCTTACGTGCCATTGCCAACACCAAGGGTAAAGCGTTTTACGGCGGTGAAATCGCCCATGCATTGGAGAAGTTCTCCAATGCCCACGGCGGCAGTTTGAAAGCCAGCGACTTTGCGGCTTACAAAGCCGATTGGGTCACACCCATTGCGCAAAACTACCGTGGCCACACCTTGCATGAAATTCCACCGAATGGCCAAGGCATTGCTGCACTCATCACCTTGGGCATTTTGGGTAATTTCGATTTGGCTACGTTGGCGCTGGACGGTGTGGATTCACAGCACTTGCAAATCGAGGCGATGAAGCTGGCCTTTGCCGATGTCTACCGCTATGTGGCCGACGAAGCTAGCATGGAAGTCACGGCGCAACAGATGTTGGACCCTGCATATTTAAAGCAACGCGCTGGCCTGATTGACATGAAGAAAGCGCAAGACTTCAAAGCCGGCAACCCTGCCAAGGGCGGCACGATTTACCTGACTGCTGCCGATGAAAACGGCATGATGGTCAGCTTCATCCAAAGCAATTACATGGGCTTTGGTTCGGGCTGTGTCGAGCCTGCATTTGGTATCAGCTTGCAAAACCGAGGTCACGCTTTCGCGGTGCGCTCGGGCGGCTTGAACCCCGCCAATTTGGTGGCACCTGGCAAACGACCTTTCCACACCATCATTCCCGCCTTCCTCACCAAAGACGGCCAGCCGGTGATGAGCTACGGGGTGATGGGCGCGAACATGCAACCCCAAGGCCATGTGCAAACCTTGGTGCGCATGCTCGACTACCAACAAAACCCACAAGCGGCATGTGACGCGCCACGTTGGCGCTACAACGATGGCTTGGTCATCAACGTTGAGTCGGCGATGGACCCGCACACCGTCAAAGGCTTGCAGGCTTTGGGACACCAAATGGAAGTCATCAAGGACAGCTACCAAGACTTTGGCTCAGGCCAGTTCATCTGGCGCATGGGCGACCCCAAGGTGCAAGGCTATGTGGCGGCCAGCGATTCGCGCCGCGACGGCTTGGTCGCGGGTTTTTAAGTTTTGAATACTTCTGCAGCGATGGCAAAGCCTCGCCTGTCGCCACATGCCACTGGCGTGCTGTTGGCACTGGCTGGCGCCATCACGTTCAGCGGCAAGGCCATCATCGTCAAACTGTCGTACCGCTATGGCGTGGACGCGGTCACCGTCATCATGGTGCGGATGCTGTGGTCGCTGCCCATGTTCATGGCGCTGGCATGGTGGGCGTCGCGCAGCACCCATGCCCAAGAAAACCCCTTGCAGTGGCGCGATGCGCCCATCATCATTGCCTTGGGTGTGCTGGGTTATTACTTGGCCAGCTTTTTGGATTTTTTGGGTTTGCAGTACGTCAGCGCGAGTTTGGAGCGGCTGATTTTGTATTTGAACCCCACCTTGGTGTTGCTGTTGAGCGCCTTGCTTTATAAGCGCCGTGTCCGCCCCGTTCGTGCCTTGGCGATGGCGGTCAGTTACGCGGGTGTGCTGTTGGTGTTCGGCCATGAAGTGAACTTGGCGGGACCGGACGCGGTCACGGGCGCCCTGTTTGTGTTGGCCAGCGCCCTGAGCTACGCTTTGTATTTAATGTTCAGCGGAGAAGTCGTCAAACGCATAGGCTCCATGCGTCTGGTGGGTTGGGCGTCTTCAGTGGCTTGCATCTGTTGTTTGGCACAATTTGCCTTGTTGCGACCCTTGAGCACCGTGATACCTGTGGAGGTCTGGTGGTGGGGTTTGCTCAACGCCACCGCTTGTACCGTGGCGCCTGTGTGGATGGTGATGTTGGCGATCGAGCGCATTGGCGCGGCACTCACCTCGCAAACTGGCATGATTGGTCCCCTGTCCACCCTGTTGTTGAGTGTGTGGGTGTTGGGCGAACCGTTCAATGCGTGGATTGGTCTGGGTACCGTCTTGGTGCTTGGTGGTGTGTTTCTGGCTTCTCGTTATGGAGATAAATAATGGATTTAGGACTCAAAGGTAAATGGGCTTTGGTGGGCGGCGCGAGCAAGGGCTTGGGCTTGGGTTGCGCCACGGCACTGGCGCAAGCAGGTGTGAATGTGGTGATGGTTTCGCGTGGCGCTGAAGCCTTGGAAGCCTCCGCCGCCAAACTGCGTTTGCTGGGTGTGACGGTGTTGACTGTGGCCCAAGACATCACCACCGAAGCAGGACGTGCCGCTATTTGGTCGGTAGCTGGTGGCCCTGGCAGAAACTACGACATCGTGGTGACCAATGCGGGTGGCCCACCTCCTGGCGACTTTCGCGAATGGGACCGCGATGCTTGGATCAAAGCGGTCGACGCGAATATGCTCACCCCCATTGAACTGATCAAAGCCACGGTGGACGGCATGGCCTCGCGCGGTTTTGGGCGCATCGTGAACATCACTTCCAGCGCGGTCAAAGCACCTATCGATATTTTGGGTTTGTCCAATGGTGCTCGCAGTGGCTTGACAGGTTTTGTGGCAGGTCTTTCACGTACCACGGCTTTGGCTGGCAAGAATGTCACCATCAACAGCTTATTGCCCGGTGCGTTTGATACCGATCGTTTGAAAACCACCTTGGCAGGTGCGGCTGCCAAAACTGGTCAAAGCATAGAAGCCTTGGCTGAAGCCCGCAAAAAAATGGCACCTGCCCAGCGTTTTGGTCACCCTGATGAATTTGGTCAAACCTGCGCGTTTTTGTGCAGCCAGCACGCCGGCTTCATCACCGGTCAAAACATCTTGATCGACGGCGGGGCCTTTCCAGGAACGCACTGACGCTGGGCTTGGCCATTAAGCCCTCCGAGACGACACCACGATGCCGCCAGCAATCAACACAAACGCTGCTGCATGGTAGAGGTGTGGTGCATCTCCCAACAAGACGGTAGACATGACCGCTGCAAACAAGGGCGTGAGGTTGGCAAAAAACCCCGCGATATTGGGCCCCACCCGTTGTATGCCCAAACCCCAGCTGCGGTAAGCCAACAAGGCAGGGCCCAGCGCCACGTAAAGCAGTGCGGCGTAAAGCGGCCAACCCCATTCGATGTGCGGGTTGTCCATGTAGTTCCATTCCAAGGCGGTAGACAGGCCGCACCACAGCAAACCAAACACCATTTGCGCCATTAAAAAGTTGACCCAGTTGCTGCGAATCTCGGGCGGGTCTTTGGGTTGCGACAACAACCAGCTGTACAGCGCCCAGCAAAGTACAGCGAACAGCACATACACATCGCCAATCACCAACTCTACCCGCAGCAAGGTTTGCCAATCACCGCGCCCGAGCACACACAGCACACCGGCGATGGACATGGCAGCACCCAGCAACTGGCGGCGGGTAATGCGTTGCTTGAACCACACCGCGCCCATGGCCAGCATGAACACCGGCACGCTAGAGGCCACCAAAGTGACATTGATGGGGGTGGAGGTGTGCAGGGCTAAGTATTGAAAGCTGTTGTAACAGCCCACGCCCAGCAGGCTGAGCACCGCGTAGCGCCGCCAATGTGGCCATAGCGAGCTGCTGGGCAACAGCAGTCGCCAACCCCAAGGAAGAAGGATCACAAAGGCCAGCAACCAACGGAAAAAATTCAAGGTGATGGGCGGCACCATATCGGCCACCACCCTGCCCAAAATCGAGTTACCCGCCCACACCAAAGGCGGCAGCAGCAATAAACCGATGGTGGCAGGCGTCAAAAGCGGGGCGGGTGCGGGGGTGTTGTCAGACATGCGGGTGACACTCTAACCCACAGCCTGCCAAAATCGTGGCAGGATCGCGGTTTTCTTTTTCGCATTTGCAGCACTGGAGACAAGCATGAGCAAAGCCATACACATCGCCCAAGTGGGCGGCCCCGAAGAACTGCACCTCGTCGATGTGGCGGTGGGTGATCCTGGTGCGGGTGAAATTCGCATCCGCCACAAAGCCGTGGGTTTGAACTTCATCGATGTTTACCACCGCACCGGTTTGTACCCGCTGACATTGCCGCATGGCTTGGGCATGGAAGCCTCGGGCGTGGTGGAAGCTGTGGGTGCAGGTGTGACGCATTTGAAAGCAGGGGACCGCGCTGCCTATGCCAGCGCCCCCCCAGGAAGTTATTGCGAAGCGCGGGTGATGCCTGCCAAAAACGTGTGCAAATTGCCCGACAACATCGACTTCGACATCGGCGCGGCCATGATGCTCAAGGGCTTGACGGTGCAGTATTTGCTTAAGCGCACATTGCCCCAAGCAGGTTTGCAAGCTGGCGACCCCATCTTGTTCCACGCCGCCGCAGGGGGTGTGGGGCTGATTGCTTGCCAATGGGCCAAAGCGCTGGGTTACCAACTCATTGGCACAGCAGGCAGCGATGAAAAATGTGCCTTGGCCAAAGTCAACGGCGCAGCCCACGTCATCAACTACGCCACAGAAGATTTTGAAGCTCGTGTGAAAGACATCACCGGTGGCAAAGGCGTGAAAGTGGTCTATGACTCGGTCGGCAAAGACACTTGGGAGAAGTCGCTCAACTGTTTATCGCCTTTTGGTTTGATGGCCAGTTTTGGCAACGCTTCTGGGCCAGTGGCACCTTTTGCGCCTGGTGTGTTGGGTGCCAAAGGCTCCATTTACATGACCCGCCAAACCTTGTTCACCCACATCGCCACCCGCGAAGTGAACCAGCAAATGGCAGAAGATTTGTTTGAGGTGGTGGGCAGTGGCAAGGTGAAGATCCATATCGACCAACGCTACCCTTTGGCGGATGCGGCGCAAGCGCACCGCGATTTAGAAGCCCGCAAAACCACAGGCTGCACGATTTTGACGGTATAAAGTTTTTGGCTTTTCCCTGAAACAGCCCTGCCGCCACAACTACTGACTGCGCCTGAACCTGATCAACTCATCCAAGATCAGGCAAACCGCGCCCACGCTGATGGCGCTGTCGGCGACATTGAAGGCAGGAAAATGGCCTTGGAAAAACACGGGCGATAACCAGTCCCAGTGAAAGTCCAAAAAATCAATCACATGGCCGTAGAGCATACGGTCAATGACATTGCCAACAGCACCGCTCAACACCAGCGCCAGTGCAAAGCAAAACAGTTTTTGTGTGGGGTGGCTGCGCAGCAGCCACAAAATGAAAAACGTGGCCACCACGCCAATGGCGGTGAAAAACCAGCGCTGCCAGCCCGAAGCGGTAGACAACATTGAAAACGCCGCGCCGCTGTTGTGCACCCGCACCAAGTTGAAAAACGTGGTGACGTTTTGGCTGTCGCCTAAGGCAAAGCTGTCAACGATCAGCAGCTTGGTGAGTTGATCTGCCAGCAGTATCACAAAGGCAATGCCCAGCCACAGCAGCAAAGAGGGAGACTCGGTTTTGGTCATCGATCAACTGCGAATGGGTGCGTGCAAGGCTTAAGCCACCAAGCGCGACTCGCCAGCACCAAACAAATTGCCGGTGCAACGGCCACACAAAGTGGCATGCACGCTGTCGTGGCCGACATCCTCGCGGTAATGCCAGCAGCGTTCGCATTTGGTGTGTGCCGAGGGTGAGACTTTGATACCCAGCGCGTCACCCGCGTGCAAGCGCAGCGCCGAGGTGATGAACACAAAACGCACATCCTCGCCCAAGGTTTGCAGCAACTGCCTATCGTCTTTGGCAAGGGTCAGGTCTACCTCGGCCTGCAAAGAAGAACCCACCAAGCCTTGGCTGCGCACCAACTCGATCTCTTTGTTCACCTCTTCACGTAGCTTGAGGATGCGCGCCCATTTGCCCAGCAATGGCATGTCGGGTTCGGGCAGGTGAACATAGCTGTCGTTGAAGATGGTTTGGCCCATGCCCAGCACATGCCAAGCTTCCTCTGCGGTGAAGCTGAGGAAAGGCGCCATCCAGCGCAACATGGCTTGGGTGATGTGCCACAGCGCGGTTTGCGCGCTGCGTCTGGCGTGTGAGGTTGCTTGGGTGGTGTAGAGCCGGTCTTTGAGCACGTCCAAATAAAACGCGCCCAAATCTTCGGAGCAAAAAATCTGTAGCTTGGACACCACGGGGTGAAACTCGTACACCCCGAAGTGACCGCCCTCGAACACTTTTTTCGTCGCGTTGTAGTGGCCCACGATATCGGCTTGCAGTTGGGCGGTGCGGCTCAAAGCGTAGCGGTCAACTTCGAGCATATCGGCCAAGTCCACCGCGTCTTTGGCGATGTCAAAGTCGCTGGTGTTGGCGAGCAAAAACTTCAAGGTGTTGCGCACACGGCGGTAGGTGTCGACCACCCGCGCCAAGATTTTTCCGTCGATGTTCAAGTCGCCCGAGTAATCGGTGGAAGCCACCCACAGGCGCACGATTTCCGCACCCAGTTTGTCGGTGACTTCTTGCGGCACCACGGTGTTGCCAAGCGATTTGCTCATCTTGCGGCCTTGGCCATCGGTGGCAAAGCCGTGGGTCAACAAACCACGGTAAGGTGCGCGGTCGTACAAAGCGCAGCCCAAAAGCAATGAACTGTGAAACCAGCCACGGTGTTGGTCATGGCCTTCCAAATACAGGTCGGCTTCGGGGCCGCTCTCATGGAAGGGCGGTCGGTCATAAGCCTCTTTGTGGCTGCCGCGCAGCACATGCTCAAAGGTGCTGCCAGAGTCAAACCACACCTCCAAAATATCGGTGCTCTTGGTGTATTCGTCGGGGTGGTCACCAGCCTGGGTGAGGATGTCTTGCACCGTGGCGCGGCTCCAGGCTTCAATGCCGCCAAGCGCGACCATGTCAGCCGCTTGGTCCAAGATGGCCATGGTGCGCGGGTGCAATTCGCCGCTGTCTTTGTGTAAAAAGAAAGGCACGGGCACACCCCAAGAGCGTTGGCGTGAGATGCACCAGTCGGGGCGGTTGGCGATCATGTCGCGCAATCGGGTTTTGCCGTTCTCGGGGTAGAACTGGGTTTGCTCGATCGCGTCCAGCGCCAATTGGCGAAGTGTCTTGGGCGCTTTGTCGCTGGTGAACACCCCCGCACCCTCGTCCATGCGGATGAACCATTGCGCGGCGGCGCGGTAAATCACCGGTGTTTTGTGGCGCCAGCAATGCGGGTAGCTGTGGGTGATGCCATGCGTGGCCATCAAGCGGTTGGCGTTTTTCAGCGCATCCAAAATGACCGGCACGGCTTTCCAAATGTGTTGGCCAGCGAACAATGCAAAGTCGGCGGCATAAGCGCCGTTGCCTTGCACGGGGTTCAAAATGTCGGTGTACTTCATGCCGTGCGCCACGCAGGAATTGAAGTCGTCCACACCGTAGGCGGGCGCGCTGTGCACGATGCCGGTGCCGTCATCGGCTGTCGCGTAGTCGGCCAAGTAGACGGGTGCAACGCGTTGGTAGGCGGCGTCCACATGGGACAGCGGATGGTGAAATTCAATCAAGTCCAGCGCAAGGCCTTTGCAGGTGGCGACCACGCTGCCGCTGAGTTGCCAACGCTCCAAGCACTTGTCCACCAAGCTCTCAGCGCATACATACAACCCTTTCTCCGTGTCTACCAGCGCATAGCTCAACTCGGGGTTGAGGTTTAGTGCTTGGTTGGCGGGAATGGTCCAAGCGGTGGTGGTCCAGATGACCGCAAACGCTTGCTTGTCTAACTTGGAGAGGCCGAAAGCCTTGGCGAGTTTGTCGGGTTGGGTGCACAAAAACGCCACATCCAAGGTGTCGCTTTTTTTGTCGGCGTATTCAATTTCAAATTCAGCCAAAGACGAGCCACAGTCGAAACACCAGTAAACAGGTTTCAAGCCTCGGTAAACAAAGCCACGCTCAATGACGCGCTTGAAGGCGCGGATTTCGCCGGCTTCGTTGGCGGGGTCCATGGTGCGGTAGGGGCGCTCCCAGTCACCTAAGACGCCTAGGCGTTTGAAGTCTTCGCGTTGTTGGTCGATTTGCTCGGTGGCAAAAGCGCGGCTTTTGGCTTGCATATCGTCTCTAGAGAGTTTGCGGCCATGCAATTTTTCAATGGCGTTTTCAATTGGCAAACCATGGCAGTCCCAGCCGGGGATGTATTGCGCATCAAAGCCAGCCAATTGGCGGCTTTTCACAATCATGTCTTTCAACACTTTGTTCAGTGCGTGGCCAATGTGCAATTTGCCGTTGGCATAGGGCGGGCCGTCATGCAGCACAAACAGCGGTTGGCCGTGGCGCGTCACGCGCAGTTGTTTGTAAAGCCCTTCGTCAGACCAAGCCTTGGCCCACGCCGGTTCGCGCTTGGGCAAGTCGCCCCGCATGGGGAAGGGCGTATCAGGCAGGTTGAGGGTGTTGCGGTAATCGGTTGAGGTATCGGTCATGTGTTAAACCACTGACGTGCGTCAATGCAGTCTTGGGCAATGCCTTGTTCCAGAGATTCAAGGCTGTCGTATTTCAGTTCATCGTGCAATTTATGGAGCAAATCCACTTGAATGAGTTTACCGTAGCCCCCATCCATGCCGAGCGTGGCAGGCCAATCTAAGCAATGGGTTTCCAGCAGTACCTGACCCCCATTGATATCGTTGGGGTCTAGCGAGGGGCGGATACCCAAATTGGCCACACCTTGCAGTGGTTTGTCGCCTAATCCGTGCACAAGCACCACAAAGATGCCACTCGCTGCCGGTTTCGCGTGTGGAAAGCGCAGGTTCAAGGTGGGGCATTTCAATTCGCGACCCAGTTTGCGACCATGCACCACATGGCCCGAGATGGCATAAGGGCGCCCCAACAGTTGCGCTGCATCAGCCATGCGCCCCTGCGCGAGTGCTTCGCGCACCGCTGAACTTGATACACGAACACTGGCATGGGCTTGGCTGGGGTCAGCCACTTCGTAGCTGTTCATCCTTGCCACCTCAAAACCCAGTTGTTGTCCGCTGCGCGACAAGGAAGCGTAATCACCAGCACGCTTAGCGCCATAGCAAAAGTCGTCCCCCACCAAGATATAGCGGGTGCCCAAGCCTTGCACCAAGACCTGCTGCACAAAATCGTCAGGCGACAGACCAGAGAGCCAAGCATTGAAAGGCATCACCACACATTGGTCGATGCCGCAAGCTTCTAACTCGGCAAGTTTGTCACGCAAGCTGGCGATGCGCTGGGGTGCCATCTCGGGTTTGCCAAGTCGTTGGGCAAAGAAGTCGCGTGGGTGCGGCTCGAAGGTGATTACGCAAGAAGGCAGGGCGCGATGCCGAGCTTCGTTGCGCAACAGCGCCAACATGGCTTGGTGGCCGCGGTGAACGCCATCGAAGTTGCCAATGGTGACCGCGCAGGCTGGTGCCAGTTTAGGGTGGTGAATGCCGCGAAAGATCTGCATGGCTTGGGGTGGCTTGACAAAGTAGTTTCATGAAAACAAGGTATATTGTCTAGGAATCGACGTCAGTGCTCGCTTTGATCTCTGTGGAGGTGAATGTTGAAGGTGTTGAAGCTGTCAGCCCAAGGGTTGCCGCAGTCTTGGATCTCGCTGGAACAAGCGGTCATCCATTACGCGGCGGAAGAAGTGCGCTGGGAAGCAGGCGCTCAAATCGCGGTGTTTCGCGGTGGTCATAACGCCATCACTGGCGAGCAATCCATCATCACCGTCAACAGCATCATTGGCACCAAGGGCGTGCCGGGTATCAACCCGTTTGATCTCAAGCCCGGCTTGACCAACAGCAAACTTTTTGCTCGCGACCGCAATATCTGCGCTTATTGCGGTGACGACTTCCACGAAACCGAACTCACCCGAGAACACATCATCCCTTTTGGCCAACACGGTTTGGACACTTGGATGAATGTGGTCACCGCTTGCCGCGCTTGCAACCACCGCAAAGCCAACCGCACGCCCGAGCAAGCCCGTATGCCCTTGCTCTACACCCCTTATGTGCCCACCCTGTGGGAAGACTTCATTTTGCGCAATCGCCGCATATTGGCTGATCAGATGGAGTTTTTAACCGCGCATTTGCCGCGTAATTCAAGACTCGCCGCCTGATACCGTCATTGCATGAAGTCGTTATCGCAATGACGAGAGCAGTTCAGCCACCACCCTCGGGTAGATCAAATGCTCTTGCGTCAGCACCCTTAAAGCCAAAGTGTCGGCTTTGTCGTCAGGCATGACAGGCACCACGGCTTGCGCAAGAATAGGTCCATCGTCTAAATCCACCGTCACCTGATGAACCGTGGCACCCGCAAATCGGCAACCTGCATCGATAGCGCGTTGGTGCGTGTGCAGGCCAGTAAAAGCGGGTAGCAGTGAGGGATGGATGTTCAGTAAACGCCCTTGGTAATGCACCACAAACGCTGGTGTCAAGATGCGCATAAAACCGGCCAAGACCACCAAGGTGGGTTGATGGGCGTCGATGGCTTGCATCAAAGCCGAGTCAAAAGCATCGCGGGGGTTGGATTGGTTTTGGTACAGCATGTGGTCCACCACTTGCGTGGTCAATCCCATGCTGGCGGCTTTGGCCAAGCCCGCGGCTTGGGGGCGGTTGCTGATGACGCAAGCGATACGCGCATCAAAACGTGCTTGCCACTGGTCGCGCTGGGCGGCTTGGGCGATGGCCAACATATTGGAGCCGCCGCCAGAGATAAGAACCACAATGTTTTTCATAGCTAGGGATTATCTGTGGGGCGACCCGCACGGCGAATGAAAAATCGCGCAAAATAGCACGACCGTTCTAAATTGCCTTGGAGACCCTCGATGGATTTGGCTTTCACCCCTGAAGAACAGGCTTTTCGTGAAGAAGTACGCACTTGGGTACACGCGCATTTGCCCGAGAAGATTTCCCACAAAGTGCACAACGCCTTGCGCTTGACCCGTGAAGACATGCAGGCTTGGGCCAAAATTTTGGGCACCAAGGGCTGGTTGGGCTACGGTTGGCCCACCCAGTTTGGCGGCCCAGGTTGGAACGAAGTGCAAAAGCATTTGTTCGAAGAAGAATGCGCCTTGGCCGGTGCGCCGCGTGTGGTGCCCTTTGGTCCGGTGATGGTGGCGCCTGTCATCATGGCCTTTGGCAATCCCGCACAACAGCAACGTTTTTTGCCAGGTATTGCCAGTGGTGAGGTGTGGTGGAGCCAAGGCTACAGCGAGCCGGGATCGGGCTCGGACTTGGCCTCGCTCAAAACCCGCGCCGAGCGTGTGGGCGACAAATACATCGTCAATGGCCAAAAAACCTGGACCACCTTGGCCCAGTTTGGCGAGTGGATTTTTTGCTTGGTGCGCACCAGCAATGAGGGCAAACCACAAACTGGCATATCATTTTTACTCATCGACATGAAGTCCAAGGGTGTCAGCGTGCGCCCCATCAAACTGCTGGACGGCGAATGCGAAGTCAACGAGGTGTGGTTTGACAACGTGGAAGTCCCCGCCGAGAACCTGATTGGCGAAGAAAACAAGGGCTGGAACTATGCCAAGTTTTTGCTGGCGCACGAACGCACCAACATCGCCGACGTCAACCGCGCCAAGCGCGAACTCGAGCGCTTGAAGCGCATCGCCAAAGCCGAAGGCGTGTGGGAGGACATGCGGTTTCGTGACGAAATCGCCAAGCTCGAAGTGGACGTCATTTCCTTGGAGATGATGGTGCTGCGTGTTTTGAGCGCCGAAAAATCTGGCAAGCAGTCGCTGGACATCGCGGGTCTCTTGAAAATTCGCGGCTCCGAAATTCAGCAGCGCTACAGCGAGTTGATGATGATGGCCGCAGGCCCCTTCAGCTTGCCCTTCATCCAAGAAGCGATGGATGCTGGTTGGCAAGGCGACCATGTGGGTGCGGCCCACTGTGCGCCTTTGGCGTCCACGTATTTCAATATGCGCAAGACCACCATTTATGGTGGCTCGAATGAAGTGCAACGCAACATCGTTGCACAAACTGTTTTGGGGTGAAGCATGGACTTTGATTTTTCAGACGAACAAGCGCAACTGCGCGACGCGGTTCGCAAATGGGTGGACAAGGCCTACAGCTTTGACGAACGCCGCAGCGTGGTGGCGGCGGGTGGTTTTTCTGCCAGCGCCTACCAAGCCATGGCCGAGCTGGGTTTGTGTGGCCTGTATGTGCAAGACGCTTATGGCGGCATGAATATGGGTCCCACCGAGGGCATGGTGGCCATGGAAGAGCTGGGGCGGGGCATGGTGATGGAACCGCTGGCCCACACTTGGATGTGCACCGCGGTGCTGCAAGCTTTTGCGCCCGATCACCTGAAAACCGAATGGCTGCCCCGCTTGGCCGGTGGCGAGGCCTTGCTGGTGTTGGCCCACCATGAAAAATATGCGCGCTACGACCTGCACAAATGCAAAGCCACGGCAAAACAAGTGGGCGGTGCTTGGCAAGTCACGGGTCATAAAAGTTTGGTGCCTGCCGGTGACCACGCCCACGGGTTTTTGGTGCCTGCCTCGGTGAACGGTCAGCTTGCCCTGTTCTTGGTACCGCGCAGCGCGGCCACCGTCACCGCACGGGCCTACCTTGCGCAAGACGGCAGCCGCATGAGCGAGTTGCATTTGAAAGACGCACCTGCTCAGCTGATCAGCCTAGACGGCTTGTCCGCTTTGCAATTGGCAGTAGACGTGGGTGCCACTTCCTTATGCGCCGAAGCCGTGGGTTTGATGGAGAAAACATTGGCTGTCACCGTGGAGTACTTGAACACCCGCAAACAGTTTGGTGTTGCCATTGCCAGCTTTCAAGCGTTGCGCCACCGTGTGGCCGACATGAAAATGCAACTGGAGTTGGGCCGCTCCATGAGCTACTACGCCACGCTCAAACTCAACGCGCCTGCCGCAGAACGCAGCTTGGCGGTGTCACGTGCCAAATACCAAATCGGGCGATCCACCCGCCATGTGGGCCAAGAAGCGGTGCAACTGCACGGCGGCATTGGCGTGACCGATGAGTACATCGTCAGCCACTACTTTAAGCGCTTGACGCAAATCGAACTCAGCTTGGGCGACAGCTTGCACCACTTGGGTCAGGTGACCGCGCAGATGCAAGAGACGGCGGGCGTGTTTGCCTAAGGTGTGAGCGGCGTGAAACGCGGTTGCTTCACGCCATCGATCACCACCTTTTCGGTGAACATCGCAAACGGCCGCACCCACAGACCCCGTTCACCGTATTCGGCGCGGTACAGCACCAAAGGCTCTAAGGTTTCGCTGTGGCGCACCACGCCCAGCACTTCGTAGTGCAGGCCTTTGTAGTGCACGTAGGGCCCCAGTGGCAGGATGGGCAGGGGAGACAGGTCGGTGTTGGACATGGCAACTAAGCATAAAGCTTATCTGGCAAAGCCGATAATCCTTGTATGCATCCAAAAGCCTTGTTAGACGCTTGCACCGAACTCACCCGTTTGCTGCTTCGCTTTGACCACCCTGCTGACAGCGTGGTTTCCAAATACTTCCGTGACCAACGCAAACAAATGGCCTTGGGGCCACGTGAGCGTGGCGTCTTGGCCGAAACCGGCTACAACGTGTTGCGCCAAAAATTGCGTTTCGAGCACTTGGCCAAGTCCGGCACCGGTGTGAAGGAACGCCGACTCGCCATTCTGGGCTGGGCCGCTTACCTTGATGCGCAAGCCAAGTTGCAGCAACCCCAAGCTATCCATGGCGACCGCGGCTTCATGAAAGCCGCCATGAGCGAGATGGAGTTCAAGTGGTTGGCCGATTGCGACGCTGCCACCGATGACGCTTTTCTAGCGCCCCACAAACACAACTTGCCGCCTTGGTTGGCCGAGGCTTTAGAGGTGCAATTGGGAGAAGAGTTTTGGCCATTGGTGCAGAGCTTGCAGCACACCGCTGGATTGGATGTGCGTGTTAACACGCTGCTGGCCAAACGTGCTGATGTGCAGGCCGAGTTGGTGGCACATGACATCGCGGTTGTGCCTACACCTTTTTCGCCTTGGGGTTTGCGCATGAATGCCAAACCCAACCTCAGCAAGCTCGCGCTGTTTGAAAAGGGCTTGATCGAAGTGCAAGACGAAGGCTCGCAACTCTTAGCGCTGTTGGTGGATGCCAAGCGCGGTGAAATGGTGGCCGACTTTTGCGCGGGTGCGGGCGGCAAAACCTTGGCGCTGGGCGCATCCATGCGCAACACCGGTCGCTTGTACGCGTTTGACACCTCGGCCCACCGCTTGGATGCTTTGAAGCCACGTTTGGCACGCAGTGGTTTGTCCAATATTCATCCCGTGGCGATAGCCCATGAACGCGATGAGCGCATCAAGCGCTTGCGCGGCAAGATGGACCGTGTGTTGGTGGACGCACCTTGTACCGGCTTGGGCACTTTGCGTCGCAACCCTGACTTGAAATGGCGGCAAACCCCAGACGCTGTGGCCGAACTCAGCATCAAACAAACCGCTATCTTGGCGAGTGCTGCGCGGTTGCTCAAACCTGGTGGCCGCTTGGTCTACGCCACTTGCAGTTTGTTACCTGAAGAAAACGAGCAGATTGCCCAGACCTTCAGCGCTGCCCATCCCAACTTCAAGCCTTTGCCTATCAAGGACTTGTTGAATGAGCTTGATGTGGATCAAGCAGCGACTTTGTGCACCGCCGATGATTTGTATTTGCGCCTGTGGCCGCATCGCCATGCCACCGATGGGTTCTTTGCAGCCGCATGGGTGGCGGCATAAAATCTCCCAGTTTAAGAAATAAAGGATGTTTATGGTTTTGCCCTCTTGGCCTTGGTTGGATGCAGTGTTGAATTGGCTTGCCTATGGCACATGGCAGCTAAGTGGCTGGCAGTTGGTGCTCTTCACCCTGGCCATGACCCATGTCACCATTGCAGCGGTCACCATTTATTTGCACCGCCACCAAGCGCATCGCTCTTTAGATTTGCATTGGTTGCCAGCGCATTTCTTTCGCTTTTGGCTGTGGTTGACCACTGGCATGACCACCAAGGCATGGGCTTCTATTCACCGCAAACACCACGCCAAATGTGAATCCGAAGAAGACCCGCACAGCCCGCAGGTGTTTGGCATCAACAAGGTGTTTTGGCAAGGCGCTGAGCTGTATGGTGTGGAAGCGGCCAATGAGGAAACCCTGCGTAAATACGGCCACGGCACCCCTGATGATTGGCTAGAGCACAACGTTTATTCGCGCTTTACTTGGCAGGGTGTCGGGCTCATGCTCATCATCGACTTGGCCTTGTTTGGCGCTATTGGTGCGACCATCTGGGCGGTGCAAATGATGTGGATACCTTTGACTGCCGCCGGTGTCATCAACGGCATTGGTCACTATTGGGGTTACCGCAATTTCGAAGCGCCCGACGCCAGCACCAATATCTTGCCTTGGGGCATCATCATTGGTGGCGAAGAGTTGCACAACAACCACCACACCTACCCAACTTCAGCCAAGTTGTCTGTCAAGCCTTATGAGTTCGATATAGGTTGGCTTTATATCCGTGTGCTGGAAACACTGGGTTTGGCCTCAGTCAAAAAGACGCCACCCAAACTGCACTACGCCGATGCCAAGCCGGTCGCGGATGAAAAAACATTAGAAGCCTTGATTGCCAACCGTTACGAGGTGATGGCCGGTTATGCCACTCAACTCAAGATGGCGTTAAAGCAAGAGGTTGCCAGCTTGCCCAAGTTGCCCACAGAGGCTGTGCTGATTGCCGCGCGCCGTTGGATGCACCGCGATGAGGTGCAAGTGCCCGAGCAATTCCGCGCACTTTTGGCACAAGCCCGTACAACCCTGCCCGATGTAGACACCATGGTGCGTATGCGCGAGGAGTTGCGTCAACTTTGGCTCAACACCCATGCGACACAGGCGCAGTTAGCACTGGAATTACAAACTTGGTGCAAACGTGCGGAGGAAAGCGGTGTTGCTGCCTTGCGCGACTTTTCTTTGCAATTGCGCGCTGCGCAAATGGGATGACCGCTCCCCAGTTTGACTATGTGATTGTGGGCGGCGGTTCCGCTGGCGCCACCTTGGCTAACCGATTAAGTGCCGATCCTCGCGTTACTGTGTGTTTGTTAGAGGCAGGTGGCGATGGCCGTGATGTGTTGATCCGTGCCCCCATAGCTGCGGCCATCATGCTGCCAGGCAGGCCTTTGAAGATCAACAACTGGGCTTTTGAAACCACCCCCCAAGTTGGCCTGAATGGTCGCCGAGGCTACCAACCCCGCGGCAAAGCTTTGGGAGGCTCTAGCGCCATCAACGCCATGCTGTATGTGCGCGGTCAGCGCGAGGACTTCGACGGCTGGCGTGACTTGGGTTGTGAGGGCTGGGGTTTTGACGATGTGCTTCCGTATTTCAAGCGTGCTGAAAATAACCAACGCGGTAACTGTGAATGGCACGGCACAGGCGGGCCTTTGTCGGTGGCTTTTCAGCAGTCACCCCGTCCGATTTCCGTGGCATGGATTGAAGCGGCGCAGCAGTGTGGCATTGCTCTGAACGAAGATTTCAATGGCCCTCACCAAGAAGGCGCTGGCTTGCACCAGGTCACCCAATTTTGGGATGACCAGCGCAATGGAGAGCGTTGTTCAGCAGCAGCTGGGTATTTACACCCCATCATGGCCCAGCGCCCCAATTTGACTGTCATCACGGGCGCCCATGCCACTGAATTGTTATGGACGGAGAGGCGTATCACGGGCGTGAAATACCGTTGCGGACAACAGACGTTTGAGGTTCATGCCCAAGCCGAGGTCTTGCTTTGTGCTGGCACATTTCAATCGCCTCAGTTACTTATGCTTAGCGGCATAGGCCCAGGCGATCATTTGCAGTCTCTGGGTATCGAGGTGAAACAAGATTTGCAAGGCGTAGGAGCCAATTTGCAAGACCATTTGGATGTCACTTTGTCTTACCACTCGCTGAAGGATGATGTGTTGGGCATTGCCCCAGGTGCTGCGTGGCAACTTCTCAAAGGCATCCATCAATGGCGCAAAGATGGCACTGGCATAGTCGCAACGCCTTATGCAGAAGCTGGCGCATTTGTGCGCTGTGCTTCAGATGCCAAGCGACCCGATATCCAATTCCATTTTGTTGTGGCACGAGTTGAAGACCATGCTCGTCGTTTGCATTGGGGCTATGGCTACTCCTGCCATGTGTGTGTACTAAGACCGCATTCGCGCGGCAGTGTGCGCCTGCAAAGCCACGACCCTTTTGATGCGCCATTGATAGACCCTGCCTTCTTAAGCGACGACAGAGACACGGCCTTGATGATTGAGGGAGCCAAAAAGTTGCGTGCCATCATGAAATCTCCTGCTCTTAAAGCCTACCGAGGCAAAGAGATTTACACCGCAGACATACAAACCGACGTGCAATGGGAGACTTACATTCGCCAGCATGCTGACACGATTTACCACCCTGTAGGTACATGCAAGATGGGTGCCACCCATGAGCTTATGGCTGTGGTCGACCCCCAGTTGCGCGTTAAAGGGGTAGTGGGTTTGCGGGTGGTTGACGCCTCGGTCATGCCTATGCTGGTCAGTGGCAACACCAATGCCGCTACTGTCATGCTGGCAGAAAAAGCAGCAGATTTTCTTCTTCATTAAATTCGTAAAACTCCAAGGCTATTTATGCACCCATTTTTTCGATGCCTGACTATCGCAACTTTTTTGTGTGCGTTCAGTGCTTGGTCCCAAGAACAAGCCAGGGTCATCTCAAGCACCCCCACTTTATTGCCCTCGACCACCTTTAACAGCAACGGCGAGGTGGTCATGTACGCCGCTTTCAATGTGGTTTACGAGTACGCAGGCAAGCAATTCACTGTGCAAATGCCCTACGATCCGGGCTCTTATGTGACATTACAAATCACGCCCACCTATTCAGCCTCAACACCTGCGCCGCCTTTGCCACCAGCGCCGCAAGTGATTTACTTGCAAGCCCCGCCGCAGGTTTTGGCCAACCCTGTATATGTTTTGCCGTATTCGCCACCGTACTATTACAGCAACCCTTTGCCATTCAGCTTTAACTTTGGATTAGGCTATTACCGCTGGCGACATTAACGCGTAGGCAACAAAAAACCCGCCTAGGCGGGTTTTTTGTATCAACGGCTGAGTTACTTCAGCTTGATTTCTTTGTACTCCACATGCTTGCGAGCCTTGGGATCAAATTTCATGATCGACATTTTCTCGGGCATGGTTTTTTTGTTTTTACTGGTGGTGTAGAAATGACCGGTGCCAGCAGTTGATTCCAGCTTGATTTTTTCGCGTCCGCCTTTGGAAGCCATGATGAAGTCCTTTCGAAGTCGGTAAAAAAATTAAGCTTGACCGCGAGCGCGCATGTCTGCGAGCACGACGTCAATGCCTTTTTTGTCGATCAAGCGCAATGCAGCGCTGGAAACGCGCAAACGCACCCAACGGTTCTCAGTTTCCACCCAGAAACGGCGGTACTGTAAATTGGGCATGAAACGACGCTTGGTTTTGTTGTTGGCGTGGGAAACATTGTTTCCGACCATGGGGCCTTTGCCCGTGACTTCACATACGCGTGCCATTCAGACACTCCTTTAACTAACAGCCTGACAAAAAACAGAGTTCAGGCTTGACCTCGCCAAATGGGGGGCGGTATCCCCTGGATTAAATCCTCAGAGCCAAACATTGTAGCCTGAAACCCCTTAGGGGCCTCAAATAGGCTTTATTGCTCCAAAAAGCGCTGTGCATCCAAGGCCGCCATGCAACCCGTGCCCGCGCTGGTAATGGCTTGGCGGTATATATGGTCTTGCACATCCCCAGCCGCAAAAATACCGGGCACGCTGGTTTGCGTGGCCATGCCTTGCAAGCCGCTTTGCGTGATGATGTAACCGTCTTTCATGGCCAACTGGCCTTCAAAAATGCCGGTGTTGGGCTGGTGGCCAATGGCAATAAAGCAGCCGTGCACCGCCAAATCGCGGGTGCTGCTGTCCAAAGTGCTTTTCAAACGAACACCTGTGACACCGGAGGCGTCTCCCAAAACTTCGTCTAGCACGCTGTGCACTTCCAGCACAATTTTTCCACCCTTGACCTTGTCCATGAGCTTGTCGATCATAATGGCCTCAGCCTTGAATTTGTCGCGGCGGTGAATCAGGTGGACTTTGGTGGCGATGTTGGAGAGGTAGAGTGCTTCCTCGACCGCGGTGTTGCCCCCTCCCACGACGCAGCAAACCTGTTCGCGGTAGAAAAAACCATCGCAGGTGGCGCAACCAGAAACGCCACGCCCCATGAACGACTGCTCTGAGGGGAGGCCCAAGTATTTGGCTGAAGCGCCTGTTGCAATGATGAGCGCGTCACAGGTGTAAGTGCCGCTGTCGCCCATCAGAGTGAACGGACGCTTGGAGAAGTCCACCTTGTTGATGTGATCAAACACCATCTGGGTGTTAAAACGCTCGGCGTGTTCCAAAAAACGCTGCATCAGGTCGGGGCCTTGAACGCCGTGCACATCGGCCGGCCAGTTGTCCACATCGGTGGTGGTCATCAATTGACCACCTTGGGCCATGCCGGTGATGAGCTTGGGCTGAAGGTTGGCGCGGGCGGCATAAACGGCGGCGGTGTAGCCGGCAGGGCCAGAGCCCAAAATAAGAACTTTGCTGTGCTGGGGGGAGGTCATGGGATAGAAGGGTCAGAGCCTAGAGCGTGTGCAAAAGTGCGTCACGGGAAGCCCCAATTTTAGGGGTAGGCGCCATTGTCTGCTTGGACGCTCCTGTTAAGCTTCACTTCTGTCATGACCTATTCGTTACACACTCTCAACAATACGCGTGAAAAACCACCCGAGATGACGGGCTGGCAGCGATTTATCCAAGAAATTGCTTTAGCTGTTGGGTTTGTGGTTTTGCTTTTTTGGCTGTTGGCCATCGTCAGCCATTCTGCGCTGGACCCCGCTTGGACGACCTCGGGTTCTAACCCCCATATTCGCAACTGGGGCGGGCGAGTTGGCGCCGCTGTCAGCGACTTGTCTTTTTTCTTGCTGGGTTATTCGGTGTTTTGGTGCTATTTGGCTGGCTTGGTCAGTTGGCTCTCTGCTTTGGCCAATCGCTTACGCAGCGAAGAAGATGTATTGGCCGACCCCCACATTTGGCGATTGACGCGTTGGGCGTTTTGGAGCGGCTTGGTGATGTTGCTGCTCTCGAGCACAGGTTTGGAGTTCACCCGTCTTTATCGCTTTGAAAGTCAATTGCCCGGCCACCATGCGGGTGGTGTTTTGGGCTACTTGGTAGGCAGTACTGCCAATAGTTGGCTGGGGTTCAATGGTTCTGGCCTGATTTTCATTGTCTTCATGGTCATTGGCTTGTCGTGGGTGTTTCGTTTTTCTTGGATTGAACTCGCTGAAAAATTGGGCTCGGCGATTGATGGGTTGATTCAACAGCAGCGCGAGAAACGTGAAATTGCCCAAGACTTAGCCCTTGGCGAAGCAGCGGCTCGAGCGCGTGAAAAAGACATGGTCTGGGAGCGTGATGAGAACGCAGACATGCCCGCTCACCCTGTGCGCATCGTCGTCGACCCTGAACCTGCGCCTCCCAAAAGTGAGCGTGTTGCTCGTGAGCGGCAAAAACCGTTGTTCAATGATTTGCCCGATTCACGCTTGCCGCAGGTCGAATTGCTTGACGCCTCGCAACTCAAGCTAGATCCCGTGGACGCAGAAACGATTGAGTTCACCAGTCGCTTGATAGAGAAAAAACTGCGTGACTTTGGCGTAGAGGTCAAGGTGCTTGCCGCAGCCCCTGGCCCTGTGGTGACTCGCTACGAGATCGAGCCAGCTACCGGCGTCAAAGGCTCGCAAGTGGTCAACTTGGCCAAGGATTTGGCGCGATCGCTGAGCATGGTGTCCATACGCGTGGTGGAAACCATCCCAGGTAAAAACTTCATGGCGCTGGAGTTGCCCAACAGCAAACGCCAAACCATTCGCTTGAGCGAAATCTTGGGCTCATCGGTTTATAACGAAGCCAAATCCATGCTCACCATGGGTTTGGGCAAAGACATAGGCGGCAACCCCGTGGTGGCTGATTTGGCCAAGATGCCACACGTGTTGGTGGCTGGCACCACGGGTTCGGGAAAGTCGGTGGGTATCAACGCCATGATTTTGTCGCTGCTCTACAAAGCCGAAGCGCGGGACGTGCGTATGTTGATGATCGACCCCAAGATGCTAGAAATGTCGGTCTATGAGGGCATACCGCATTTATTGGCGCCGGTTGTCACCGACATGAGGCAAGCCGCCAATGGACTGAATTGGTGTGTGGGCGAAATGGAGCGACGCTACAAGCTGATGAGCAAGCTCGGTGTTCGCAACTTGGCGGGCTACAACCACAAACTGGATGAAGCTCGAGAGAGCGGCCAATCTTTGACCAACCCGTTCAGCCTCACGCCCGACGATCCTGAACCGCTGGACCGCTTGCCCCACATCGTGGTGGTGATCGATGAGTTGGCCGACCTGATGATGGTGGTGGGCAAAAAGATCGAAGAGCTCATCGCCCGTTTGGCACAAAAAGCCCGAGCCGCTGGTATTCACTTGATCTTGGCGACACAACGCCCCAGTGTGGACGTCATCACCGGATTGATCAAAGCCAATATTCCCACACGCATCGCGTTTCAGGTCAGCAGCAAAATTGACAGCCGAACCATCCTCGACCAGATGGGCGCAGAAGCATTGCTTGGCATGGGCGATATGTTGTACTTACCCAGTGGCACCGGTTTTCCCATTCGTGTTCACGGTGCTTTTGTCAGCGATGACGAAGTGCACCGCGTGGTCAGCTATTTGAAAACCCAAGGTGAACCTAATTACATTGAAGGTGTGCTCGAAGGCGGCACAGTGGATGGCAGCATAGAAGGCCCCGATTTGTTTGGCGATATTGCAGGCGAAAAAGACCCACTCTACGACCAAGCGGTAGAGGTGGTTTTGAAGAACCGAAAAGCCAGCATCTCGCTGGTACAACGCCATTTGAAAATTGGCTATAACCGCGCTGCCCGATTGGTGGAAGACATGGAAAAAGCTGGCTTGGTCAGCGCCATGAGCACCAATGGTCAACGTGAAATTTTGGTCCCTACCCGCGCAGAATGAACATTTCATTTCGCCTGACCATCGCAACCGCCTTCTGTTTTGTCGTCGGCGTGGCGCATGCCGACAGCATGGACAGTTTGGCGCAATTTTTGAAGTCTACCCGCAGCTGGCGAGCCGATTTTGTGCAAGTGGTCACAGCGCCAGCCAAAGAGGGCAAGCCCCTCAGACCCAAAACCTCTTCAGGTGTTTTCGCCTTTATTCGTCCCAGCGTTTTTCGTTTTGATTACAGCAAGCCCTATGTGCAAAACATCGTTGCTGATGGTCAGCAGCTTTGGTTGTTCGATACCGATTTAAACCAAGTCACGGTGCGCAACCAAGCGCAGACTTTGGGCAGCACACCGGCAGCTTTGATTGCCTCTGCGCAAGACATTGCCTCACTCAGCAAAGAGTTTTCTTTGAAAGCAGCGCCCTCAGAGGAGGGTTTGGATTGGGTGGTGGCCATCCCCAAAATCAAAGACGCTGGTTTGCAAAGCGTTCGCATTGGTTTGCGTGTGGACGCAGGGCAAGCGGTTTTAAGCCAGCTGGAGATCATCGACGCGTTTGGCAACCGTTCGCAAATTCGGTTCAACCGCGTCGAGGTCAATCCTGCCAACCTCACCATGGCGAATTTCACTTTTGTGCCACCCAAGGGCGTGGACGTGGTGCGGCCTTGAACCAAACACCCCTGGCCGAGCGCCTGCGCCCCCGAAACTTGGGCGAGGTGATTGGCCAGCAGCAGGTGTTGGGCGCGGGCATGGCGCTGCGGGTAGCGTTTGAATCGGGTCAGCCCCACAGCTGCATTTTGTGGGGACCGCCAGGGGTGGGCAAAACTACCATCGCACGTTTGATGGCCGACGCCTTTGACGCGCAGTTCTTGGCCATCAGCGCGGTGCTGGGTGGGGTGAAAGAAATCCGTGAAGCGGTGGACAAGGCGCTGGCAGAGCGCGATTCGCTGGCCCCCAAACGCACCATTGTGTTTGTGGACGAGGTGCATCGCTTCAACAAAAGCCAGCAAGACGCTTTTTTGCCGCATGTCGAGTCGGGGCTGTTCACCTTCATTGGCGCGACCACCGAGAACCCTTCTTTTGAAGTGAATTCGGCGTTGTTGTCGCGGGCAGCGGTGTATGTGTTGCAGCCTTTGTCGGAAGTCGATTTGGCCCACATCATCGACAAAGCGCGCAGCATCAACGCCGTGCCCGCCTTGGACGACGATGCCCAGGCCCGCTTGATCGCTTATGCCGATGGCGACGCCCGTCGTTTGCTCAACACCTTGGAAACTTTGGCGGTGGCGGCCCAGCACGAAAAGCTGTCGCAGGTCAACGATGCTTGGCTGATGAAGGTGCTGGGCGAGCGCATGCGCCGCTACGACAAAGGGGGCGAGCAGTTCTACGACTCCATCAGTGCCTTGCACAAATCGGTGCGCGGCTCCGACCCCGATGCCGCGCTCTACTGGTTGGTGCGCATGCTGGATGGCGGGGCCGAGCCCAAGTACATGGCGCGGCGCATGATCCGCATGGCGGCCGAAGACATTGGGCTGGCCGACCCGCGTGCCTTGCGCTTGGCCTTGGATGCAGCCGAGGTCTACGAGCGCTTGGGCTCACCGGAGGGCGAATTGGCCTTGGCCGAATGCGTGGTGTATTTGGCCATTGCGCCCAAGTCCAACGCTGTCTATAAGGCCTACAACAGCGTGCGAAAACTCATCAAGGCCGATGGCACCCGCCCTGTGCCGCTGCACCTGCGCAACGCCCCCACCGCTTTGATGAAAGACTTGGACTACGGCAAAGCCTATCGCTACGCGCATGATGAACCCGACGCCTTTGCCGCCGGTGAAAGCTATTGGCCCGAGGGCATGACGCCGCCAGTGCTGTACGAACCGGTGGAGCGAGGTTTGGAAATTAAAATTGCTGAAAAAATACGGGCTTTGCGCGAGAAAAACGCACAGGCACGCAAACCTTAAGCAGCGGCTTTATCAGCCTCGCTGGTGAATGAGTCGGCGAAGAAATTGTCTTCAACCAAACCGCTGGCCAGATAGTCGCGCTTGGCAGAATCCACCACGATGGGCGCTCCGCAGGCATAAACCTGGTAATCCGCCAAGCTTGGCGTGTCCTGTAACACCGCTGCATGCACAAAGCCCGTTCTACCGGTCCACGCATCTTTAGGTAAAGCATCCGACACCACGGGGATGTATTGCAGATGGGGCATCAAAGGCAGTTGCGCCAACACCCAGTCGTTGAGGTACAAATCTGAGGGACGCCGTCCTCCCCAGTACAAACGTGTGGGCCTTGTGATGCCTTTGTGCTGCATATGCTCTATCAAGGCTTTGATGGGCGCAAACCCTGTGCCAGAGGCCAGCAGCACGATGGGCGTAGCGCTTTCCTCGCGCAAATAAAAACTGCCTTGGGGTCCTTCAACCCGTTGGATGTCTTTTTCTTTCATTGCACCAAACACATGGTCGGTGAATTTGCCACCCGGCATATGACGTATATGCAGTTCTATTTTGGGTGCATCAGCGGCCAAAGTGTGTGGTGCGTTGGCCATGGAGTAGGCGCGGCGAGAACCATCGCGCAGCAAAAACTCCACATACTGTCCAGCGTGATATTGCATCACTTCGGTGGCAGGGAGTTGCAGGAAGATACGCATCACATCGCTGGAGACTTTTTCCATAGAGGCAATGCGGACTGGCATTTTTTTCATGGGGAAGGCATCCGCTGATGTCACTTGCTTGGACTCCAGCACCACATCCGATAAAGCCGTGGCGCAACAGGTCAACACCAAACCTTGGGTCCGCTCCTCGTCGCTCAGTGCCTTGGTTTGGTAGGTGCCCAGTTGCACTTCACCGCTGATCTTTTTGCATTTGCAAGAACCACATGCGCCATCCTTGCAGCCATAAGGCATGTTCAAGCCTTGGCGAATGCCGGCGGAGAGCAAAGTTTCGTCGCCGTCCACCGTGAAACTGCGCCCGCTGGGTTGCACCACAATCTGAAAAGCCATGCTTGTTATCCTTGGAAACCTGTTTGTTATCGAAAGCGCTGATTTTGCCTTCAATTCAAAGTCCACTTGGTGCCTTGTCCGCAAGGTTTCGTCGCCCCCGTGTCTTGATCGTCGGTTGTGGCGATGTAGGTTTGCGTGTGGCGGGTCTGCTCAAAGCCTCTTCGCGCCTGCTGGCCTTGACCAGTTCAAGCCAGCGCTTAGAGACGCTGCAGCGCAGCGGCATCACCCCCATGCTGGGCGATTTGGACAAACCTCAAACCCTTAGGCGCTTGGCTGGCGTGGCCACCCATGTGGTGTACATGGCGCCCCCGCCGCTTGAAGGCCATACCGATCCGCGCACCCGTGCCTTGGTGTTAGCGCTGCGTTTGCGCAGTTTGCCCTCTGCGATGGTCTATGGTTCAACCACGGGCGTCTATGGCGATTGCGAAGGCGAATGGATCGATGAAACGCGGCGACTCCAACCCAAAACTGCCAGGGCGCAGCGGCGTGTTAACGCCCAAGACTGGGTCAATCATTTGGGGAAAAGCGGTTACCCCAGAACACAAGTGCTGCGCATTCCGGGCATCTATGCTGTGGACCGCGAAGGGGGAACGCCGCGTGAGCGATTGCTGCGCAGCACGCCGGTGTTGCAAGCGCATGAAGATGTGTATACCAACCATATCCATGCAGACGATTTGGCCCGTGCCACGGTGTTGGCACTTTGGCGCGGCAGGCCTTTGCGGGCCATGAATGTGTGCGACAACACCGATATGAAAATGGGCGACTACATGGAAAGCGTCGCCAAGATGTGGAACCTGCAAGCCCCCGCTCGAATCAGTCGCGAGCAAGCACAGTTGAAACTCTCCCCCATGGTGATGAGCTTTTTAAATGAATCCCGTCGCATACGTGCTGACCGCATGACCCAAGAACTGGGTTTGCGCCTGCTTTACCCCACAGTGATGGATGGCTTAAAAGCAGACCGTAAGTCTTAGCGCATCCCTATTTTGGCGTCACCAAAAATACCGTTCGCTTCTTTGGGTAGGCTGCGCCAGTACTGCTGTGTCGCTTGTACTTGACCGCCCAAGGCTGCGGCTGCCTCCCAACCCCAGCGGGGTTTGTACAAAAAGCTGCGACCCAAAGCCACCAGATCCGCTTCGCCTTTGACCAAAACATCTTCTGCTTGCTGAGGTTGTGTGATCAGACCCACAGCGATGGTGGGCATTTGGGTTTTTTGTCTTACGTGCTGAGCAAAAGGCACTTGGTAGCCTGGTCCAATGCTGATTTTTTGCTGAGGCGCAATGCCGCCCGAAGAGATGTGGATGTAGTCTGCGCCTGCTTGTTTGAGCATCAAGGCAAAGTCTGCGGTTTCCTCCAAGGTCCAGCCTCCTTCGATCCAGTCGGTGGCAGACAAACGCACACCAAATACGCCGTCAAAAACCTTGCGCACTGCTTGAAAAACTTGCAAAGGGAAGCGGGTACGGCCAGCGAAATTGCCACCATAGCTGTCAGTACGTTGGTTTGCGATAGGAGACAAAAATTCGTGGAGCAAATAGCCATGTGCGCTGTGCAACTCGACCATTTCCAAGCCCATGGCTTGGGCGTATTTGGCGGCTTGCACAAAGGCTTGCTCAATCGCTATCAAACCCGCCGCATCAATTTCGTGGGGAGGTGCTTCACCCTCCATGACATGGATAGGAGAAGGTGCCACGGTTTCCCAGCCACCTTCATTGATCGGAATCAACATCCCGCCTTGCCAAGGTTGGGCGCTCGAGGCTTTGCGACCCGCATGGGCGATTTGCAAACAAACAGGCACAGGCGGGGCTAAGCGGCGAGCACGTGCCAATTTTTCGGACAAGGCATGGGCGGTTGCGTCATCCCATAAGCCAAGACAGTTGGGGGTGATACGGCCTTGGGCAGTGACTGCCGTTGCTTCAATCATGAACAAGCCCGCTCCGCTGTTGAGTAAATTGGCCCAATGCATCAAATGCCAATCGTTGGCTTGACCATTCAGATCGCAGGCGTATTGGCACATGGGTGCAACCACGATGCGGTTGGACAGGTGCAAGGGGCCGCGGGGTGAGCCGAGTTGAAAGGGGGAGAAAAGTTGGCTCATGACTGTTTAAACTTAAAAATAGGAAAAAAATAGCATTTTAAAGCCCCGAATACATTCAAGTTTGATTACATTCATGCCGATACCCTAAGGAACCCCTTTGTTTAATGAGCTTTCATGCGTCGATTAATTTCAATTAGCTATGCTTTTGTGCTTATCTTCAGTGCCTGTGGCGGCGGGGGTGGGGGTGGGGGTGTGGGTGGAAGCGGCGCATTGCCAGTGAGCGCAACCACGGTGTCGGGGCTATCTACGGGCTATTTGATTGACAGCTCAGTTCAAGGCGTAACCTATACCGTCACGACCAAAGACGGCAAGACCATTACAGGTGTGACCGACGCTTCTGGAACATTTAAATATGTCGATGGCGAGAAAGTAATGTTTTCCATTGGCGAAATTGTGTTTCCCGCCACCATGGGCGACTCCACCATCACCCCATTGACCATGGCGCAGGGTGGCACGGGACCGGTGGCAACCAATGTGGCTTATCTGTTGCAGTCGCTGGACTATGACTTGGATCCCTCCAATGGCATCACGATTGACGCCCGGGTAGCGCAACTCAAAGCCATTGCTGCATTTGGGACCAACAAAATTGATTGGACACAAGACACGGCGACGTTTGCAAACAGCGCTCAAGTCAAGGCCCTGATTAGCCAAGCCAAGATGCTGAACCCTGACAACAGTAATCCATCCTTACCAGCCAAGCCTGAAATCACTCCAGAAACCGCTGATAAGCACTTGTCTGAAACTTTGTTTGGATCACTCGACACCCAGTTTGTGCTGCAGGAAGGTTGCGCAGATAGCATTAGTTTGAACAAACCGACCTTAACCAATCTTTCCCCCAATTTGTGGGCTGATTTGTTGGCAAAGCCCAAATCACCTGTTTACCCTGGTTGGATTTTTGATGGTGAGATCACGCAAGCCACTGCCCTGAATGCCCCTGGGGGAGAAATGCGCATTTACAAGCCCACGGCAGGGTCTCCAGAGGTTAAGGCCGCGATGAAATCAGTTGATTGGGTGTCCCTAGATTCTGATATTTGGCTCAAGCACCAAGGAAATCCCAATGTGATTCTTCGCATTGCTGGCAAACAAAGACTAGGCGGTGAATCTGTGTTTTACCCCACATTGTCAGGCGCCGCCATATACCTGCACTACACCGGCGCAGCGGACACGGCCTTAGAGTTTCAATTTGCCGGTGGCACTGAACCTTCGGCATTTTTCAGTTTCCTTGGCAACAATATCGACACCTATTACCGAGGTACTGCTGGCAAGGACGGCGTTATCGGTCAAGGCGGGGACGACGGTTGGAACGCCTGGACGCAAGATCGAGGAGACGATTGGACCAGGCACCAACCTGCCAAAGCAGGAAAGGCGGCTGAAGCAAATTTCCCACCAAATTTACACAAAGGCGGCACCACGCCTTTAGGCCGCGCCTTGGGTCCGGTGTTATGTACCTTGAAATCTGGCGGTTCTGTATTGCTGTGGCGTAAGCCTAATAACAACAGCGATTTGTACTTCAGCCCTGTGACTCAACGAAACAGTATTGGTGTTCTGGCACCCGTGTACAGCGACGCCAAGGGTTTTCAGGGCAATGCAGGTATTCGCTCGGGTGTCAATGTCTTGAGGGTGTTGAAGGCCACTGAAATACCTCCTGTCGTGGTGTTCAACCCTGCAGATGCTTACAAGCTAATGGCCATCAATGGCTTTACCAAAAACTTGACGATCAGCGGAGACTGCAGTGGTTCGCTCAGTTACTCTGCAACGCCTCTTAAAACCGATACCTTGGCCTCAGATCCATTGGCGGTGTTTTCATCAACCGAGACCACAGTGGCCACATCCAATTGCCCCGATCGGAGCTTTACCGAAACCAGTACGGTTTATCTCAACGCCAGTTACCAGAAAGTGGCGGATGTTAAGAAAAACTCCATTGCAAAACATGTTGTAGCTAATCCTTATCCCACTTCTGTGAAAGTGGGAGACAGCGGGCCTTGGAGCGCTTGGGTAGAAAAATCCACCGACTTAACAACGGTTTTTTTCAATGGTGTTGAAACTTATGCTGTGGAAGCGGATGGCGCATCCACTTCCTCGGTGATATTGGTGATCACCATCAAGGAATTTAACCCTGACAACAAATTAAATAGTACGAATCAGATGAGCTACAGAATCAAACCATCGAGTGCGGCTGAACTTGTGTCCGAGGAGCTAGTCAATGCGAATGTGTCCAGCGGAAAAAAAATTATCATCAAGTGAGCCCAAAGCCTGGGCCAAAGAAAAACCCCGCACTGTTGTGGAACAGTGCGGGCCTTTTGGTGGTGCCGAAAGCCGGAATCGAACCGGCACGGTGTTTTGCACCGGCAGATTTTGAATCTGCTGCGTCTACCAATTTCGCCACTTCGGCAGAAGAGGGAATAGAATTATGGCACAGTGTGGGGATGAACTATCCAACCATCGAGTCGGCCATTGGAAACACACCGATCGCTGCATTGCAACGCATTGGCGTTGAAGAAAACAAGCCCAGAGGCAACGTTTTGTTAGGCAAGCTTGAAGGCAACAACCCTGCGGGCTCTGTCAAAGACCGTCCGGCTTTGTCCATGATTCAGCGAGCCGAAGAACGTGGCGATATTCGCCCAGGCGACACCTTGATCGAGGCCACTTCAGGTAACACCGGCATTGCCTTGGCCATGGCCGCCGCCATCAAGGGCTACCGCATGGTGCTCATCATGCCCGAGGACTTGTCGATTGAACGTGCTCAAACCATGAAAGCATTTGGTGCTGAGCTCATACTCACCCCCAAAGCCACGGCCATGGAGGGCGCTCGCGATTTGGCCGACCAAATGCAGGCGCAGGGCAAGGGCTTGGTGCTTGATCAATTCGCCAATGCAGACAACCCGCGCATCCATTTTGAGACCACCGGCCCCGAAATTTGGCAGCAAACGAATGGTGAAATCACACACTTTGTGAGCGCCATGGGCACTACGGGCACCATCACGGGTGTGTCGCGTTTTCTCAAAGATAAGAATCCCAGTATCCAAATCATTGGGGCTCAACCCAGCGAAGGCTCGCGTATTCCGGGCATTCGCAAGTGGTCACCTGCCTACCTGCCCAAGATTTACGACGACACCAACGTGGATGAATTGGTCTACGTCAGCCAAGCAGACGCCGAAGACATGTGCAGACGCATGGCGCGTGAAGAGGGCATCTTCGCAGGCATCTCCGCTGCGGGTGCTTGTTGGGTGGCTTTGCAAATTGCCAAGCAGGTTCGTGACGCAACCATTGTGTTCATTGTGTGCGACCGAGGCGACCGTTATTTGTCCACAGGGGTGTTTCCAGCATGAGTAATTTTCAGTATTGCCCCATGTGTGCTACCGAGTTGCAACTCATCGCACAAGATGAAGACGGTGGCCCCAAGGAGCGTATGCGTTGTGTTGTGTGCCAATGGACGCATTGGAACAACCCCACACCTGTGTTGGCCGGTATCGTGCAATACCGCGACCAGATTTTGTTAGCCCGTAATGCAGCTTGGCCGGGCAGGCGCTTTGCGCTCATCACCGGTTTCATGGAAGCGGCTGAGACGCCCGAGGAAGGCATCAGCCGAGAAATTGCCGAAGAAACCAACCTGAAGGTCAGCGCTTTGAAGTTGGTGGGTGTGTATGACTTTCAGCGCATGAACCAAGTCATCATTGCCTACCACGCGGTGGCGGATGGAGAGATTCGCTTGTGGCCAGAGTTGGCCGAGTACAAACTCTTCAATTACCCAGACATCATTTGCTGGCCAGCAGGCACAGGTTACGCCATGGGCGACTGGCTGCGTACCCAAGGCATAGAGCCACGCTTCATGAGCTGGGAAGAGCGTACGGCGCAAAATTTAGAATAAGCACCATGATGAACATCGATCTAGAGTTAGACACACGCGGCTTGAACTGCCCTTTACCCATATTGAAAGCTAAAAAAGCACTGACGGCTATGCAAAGCGGTCAGTTGCTGAAAGTGGTGTCCACAGACAAGAGTTCTTTGCGCGACTTTGCTGCTTTTTCCAAGCAGACAGGTAACGAGTTGATGTCCCAAGAAACCATGGGTGACGATTTCATCCATGTATTGAAAAGACGCTGAACTGGATTTAACTAGCCCAAGCGCTTGAGTTGGTCTTGTACCTTGAGCAAGGTCGCTTCAAAGTCCGCCACCCGCTGACGCTCTTGGGCAATCACCGCAGGCGGTGCTTTGGCCACAAAGGCTTCATTGCCCAGCTTGGCGTTGGCTTTGGCGATTTCGTTTTGCAAACGCGCCACCTCTTTGCCCAAGCGCACTTTTTCAGCGGCCACGTCCACTTCCATGAACAGGCACAAGCGGGTTTCGCCCACCACCGCCACCGGCGCGGCTTGGGCGGCGGCTTGCCATGGGGCTTCGTCGTCAAACACCTTCACCTCGCTCAATTTGGCCAGCGCTTGCAATACCGATGCATTGGCACGCATGAACTCGGCGTTGCCCAAAGCGAACATGGGCATGCGGGTGGAGGGCGACACATTCATCTCGCCGCGCAAATTGCGGCAGGCATCGACCAGTGATTTCAGCTGATTCACATTGGCGATGGCTTGCTCATCGATCTTGTTCATCTGCGCTTCAGGGTAGCGGGCAATGCTCACCGACGCACCGGCCAAGCCCGCCACAGGAGCCACTTTTTGCCACAGCTCTTCGGTGATGAAGGGGATGAGCGGGTGGGCCAAGCGCAACACGGCTTCCAAGGTGCGAATGAGGGTGCGGCGGGTGGCGCGTTGCTCAGCAGGTCCACCGGTTTGGATTTGCACTTTGGCGATTTCCAAATACCAGTCGCAGTACTCGTTCCACACAAATTCATAAATGGCCGTGGCCACATTGTCCAAACGGTATTCCTCAAAGCCTTTAGCGACATCCGCTTCCAACTGTTGCAACACCGAGGAAATCCAGCGGTCGGCTTGGCTGAACTTCATGTATTGGTAAAACGGGCCGGCGGGAATATGTTCGCCGTTTTCGTCGGTGCGCGGTGGTGCGCATTCGGCCTTGGTGTGTTCCTTGAGGCCGCAGTCTTGGCCCTCGCAATTCATCAACACAAAGCGGGTGGCATTCCACAGCTTGTTGCAGAAGTTGCGATAGCCCTCGCAGCGCTTGCTGTCAAAGTTGATGCTGCGCCCCAAGCTCGCCAAGGCGGCAAAAGTAAAGCGCAGGGCATCAGCGCCATAAGCGGGAATGCCTTCGGGAAATTCTTTTTGCGTATTCTTTCGCACCTGCGGAGCGGTCTCAGGTTTGCGCAAACCTTGTGAGCGTTTATCCAGCAAGGGGTCGAGTGCAATGCCGTCGATCAAATCCACAGGATCGAGCACATTGCCCTCCGACTTGCTCATCTTCTTGCCCTGCGCATCGCGCACCAAGCCGTGGATGTACACGTGTTTGAACGGTACCTTGCCGGTGAAGTGGGTGGTCATCATGATCATGCGCGCCACCCAGAAGAAGATGATGTCGTAGCCGGTCACCAAAACGCTGGAAGGCAAGTACAAATCGCCATCGGATGTTTTGTGGGGCCAGCCCATGGTGCTAAATGGCACCAACGCGGACGAGTACCAGGTGTCGAGCACATCGGGGTCGCGGGTCAAGGTTTTGCCGGGCGCTTGTGCTTGTGCGTCGGCTTCGTTGTGCGCCACATAGACCTTGCCATCTTCGTCATACCAAGCGGGAATTTGGTGGCCCCACCAGAGTTGGCGGCTGATGCACCAATCGGTGATGTTGTTCATCCACTGGTTGTAGGTGTTGACCCAGTTCTCGGGTACAAACTTTACTTCGCCCGACTGCACCGCATCGATGGCTTTTTTCGCGATGCTTTTGCCGGTGGGGTCTTGTGGGCTCACGTGGTTCATGGCGACAAACCATTGGTCGGTCAACATGGGTTCCACCACTTGGCCGGTGCGGGCACAGATGGGCAGCATCATTTTGTGCGGCTTGATCTCTAGCATCAGACCCATGGCTTCCAAGTCGGTATTGACGGCTTTGCGCGCAACAAAACGGTCCAGGCCTTGGTAAGCGGCAGGGCCGTTCTCGTTGACCTTGGCATCCAAGGTGAAGATGGTGATCAGCGGCAGGTTGTGGCGCTGTGCACAGGCGTAGTCGTTGAAGTCGTGGGCGCCGGTGATCTTCACGCAGCCCGAGCCGAATTCGCGGTCCACGAAGTCATCGGCAATGATGGGGATTTGGCGGTCGCACAAAGGCAGGTCCACCATCTGGCCCAGCAAATGTTTGTAGCGTTCGTCTTCAGGGTGAACTGCCAAAGCGCCATCGGCCATCATGGTCTCGGGGCGGGTGGTGGCAATCGTCATGCCTTTTTGCATCACGCCTTCAATCAACTGCGGTCCCTTGGCAAAGGGGTAGCAGATGTAGTGCATGTGGCCATCAAATTCGGTGGCTTCGACTTCCAAGTCGGAGACCGCGCTCATCAGCACTGGGTCCCAATTGACCAAGCGTTTGCCACGGTAAATCAAACCTTGTTGGTACAACTTGACAAAGGTGTCGGTGACCACGGGGGACAATTTGTCGTCCATGGTGAAGTACTCGCGGCTCCAGTCCACGCTGTCGCCCATGCGGCGCATTTGTTGGGTGATGGTGTTACCCGACTGCTCTTTCCACTCCCACACTTTGGCGATGAAATTTTTACGCGCCACATCAGGGGTGGGCCCCATGTCGTGGCGGCTGATGCCTTGGCCCTGCAATTGGCGCTCCACCACGATTTGGGTGGCAATGCCCGCGTGGTCGGTGCCAGGTACCCAAACCGTGTTGAAGCCCCTCATGCGGTGGTAGCGCGTCAAGCTGTCCATGATGGTCTGGTTGAACGCGTGCCCCATGTGCAAGGTACCCGTCACGTTCGGTGGCGGCAGTTGAATGGCAAAGGCCGGTTGCTCTGCTTGGGGCTGGCCCGTGCCACGAAAACCCGCCACGCCATAACCGCGCTTTTCCCACTCAGGACCCCAGTGGGCCTCGAGGGCGGCGGGTTCAAAAGATTTGGACAGGCTGTCTAAGCCGGGTTGCGCGGGGGCATTAATCATAGGGATGCTGGTGTGACACGCGGATTGCTAGGCGTGTTAATTCAAAATAGAAAGGAAGTGATTTTAACGGCGCGAAAAACCGTGGAACGCTTTTATCGGTTCAGCCTGCTTCTGCCGCAATTTGGCGCAGTGCGTTCGCAAACACTGCAGCTGGTTGACCGCCAGAAATCAGGTGCTTGTCATTGATGATGACCGCGGGCACAGAATGAATACCTGCACTGGTGTAAAAGTTTTCCTTGGCGCGCACCTCTTCGGCGTAGGTATCGCTGTCGAGGACGGCCTTGGCTGCATCGGTGTCCATGCCCTGCGTCTTGATGATGGCCAGCAAAACTTCATGGGACTCAATTACTTCGCCACGACCTTGGTAAGCCTCCAAGAAAGCTTTTTTCAATTGGTGTTGATCGCCTGGAGCGCCTTCAAGTTCGGCCCAATGCAGCAAGCGATGCGCATCAAAGGTGTTGAAGATACGGCCACGCCCCGTGGGGTGAAACGCAAAACCCACTTCAGCGCCACGTGCTTTGATGTTTTGGTACATCTGCGATTGTTGCTCTGCGGTTGAACCGTATTTTTTACCCAGATGCTCTACCAAGTCCTCGCCACCTTCGGGCATGTGTGGGTTGAGCTCAAAGGGTTGAAAATGGATGTCGGCCTTCACCTCGTTTTGCAGTTCTTCCAGTGCTTGTTCCAGCGCACCCAACCCCACTGCGCACCAAGGGCAGGCGATATCGGATACGAAATCAATTTTCATGACGGTGGTCATTTCATTCTCCCAACAAAGTTTTCAAGGCTTAAGCAAGTGCATAGGCTTTGGCCACACTTTGAACCAAATGTCCATTCAGTGCTTGGCCACGCGCAATCAAATACGCATCGGGTCTGAGCAAGGCCCACTTGGCTTTCGCGTCCCCACAGGCTTGCTGCAAAAGTCCATCGGCTTCCATCACATGTTCAAGGGCTTGCGCTTCATGCCGTCTGCGCAAGACTTGCACAACACGCACACGATCGGTTTGACTGAGTTGACGCATTTGCTTTAGTTCTTGAGGCGTACTTTGACCAAAGACCAGCAAAAGCAAATGGCTGTCGGCCCACAGCAGCAAGTCGCCTAGGCATCCTGATTGTTTGGAGGTGAATTGCACGCCGATGTTTTGCACCATGAAGCCGCCCTCTGCTTGGCATACTGAAGAGGCGTTGTATCGGTTGGCTTCAGCCATACGCCCCGTGTTGATGAGTGGGCGTGCAAACCCATGTCGCTTGGCCAAGCCGATGGTGGCGCGGCGAAAAAGTCTCTCGATGCCCTCAGGCGCTCGCAAATAACGCGCTGTGCGGTTGGTGACTTGAACATTGCGTTGAGCCGCTTGCAAGCGTTCTTGGTTGTAGCTGTCCAGTAAAACCGATGGCGCTTTTTGATGCACTACTGCTGCAAGTTTCCAAGCCAAATTGTCGGCGTCTGCGATGCCCGTGTTGCCACCTCTGGCGCCAAAAGGGCTCACCACTTTGGCGGTGTCACCCAAGAAAAACACATGGCCGTGGCGAAGCGAATGTAGGCATTGCGATTTGTAGGCATAGGGGCCGACCCAAACCAGTTCGCATTCCACATCGGCGCCGAACTGCTTGGCCAAGCGTTCGCGCACCACGTCTTCGCGGCTGACGTAGGCGGGGTCAGCGTCTGGTGCCATTTGGTAGTCGATTCGCCAGACATCGTCACCCATCAGGTGTTGCCACACAGCGCGGTTGTCATTGAACGGCGCTTCAATCCATGTGTGGCGCTCTGTGGGCGGCTTGTGTTTGAAACGCACATCGGCGATGCACCAACGGTCGTCGCCACGCTTGCTTTCCATCGTGGCGCCCACCCATGAATGAAAAGGGGTGTGTGAACCACTGGCATCAATCACATGGTCTGCCGTGATGGCGTAGTCACCTTTGGGGGTGCCGACACCAAGCAATGCATTTGCGTGGTTTTGTTCAAAGGAGGTGACCTTGGAGGACCAGCGTAAATCGATAGAGGCGCCTTGGCGGTTGAGTTCTTGTATGCGCTCCACCAAATACATCTCTATATAAAACTGCTGGATATTGGTGAAGGGTGGTTGTTGGCTGAAAGAAAACTGGCTTTTTTCACGCAAGTCAAAAGAGAACACCTCGTCATTACCAGCGAAGGTTCGGCCCACTTGCCAAGCAATACCTTTGGCGGCAATGCGCTCATAAATGCCCAAGCGTTGAAAAATTTCCAAAGACTGTTGGGTGTAGCAAATACCTCTGGAGGATGCGCCTTTGACGCCCACCGTGTTGTCTTCATCCAAAAGTACCGCAGGGATGCGCAGCTGTGCCAATCGGCAAGCCAATGTCAGACCCGTTAAGCCGCCCCCCACAATCACCACAGTATGGTGATGGCGCTTTCCCTCGCGAAGTTCTGGTGGGGCGGAGAACGGGTACTCGGGCAGGGTGTAGCCGTTGGTGGGTAGGTCAGGCATTGAGCTCACGGTCGAGGCGACGTCTTTTTTTCTCTTCGTTCCACGCCTGTAATTGCGCATGTACATCCAAGCTTTCGCGTTGCATTTGGTTTTTATCAGCCAACTGGGCCGCCAACTCTAGGCGGATGCCGTTGGGATCGAAAAAATAAATGCTTTTAAAAATCCGATGGTCTGTGACGCCCAGCACTTCCACGCCATGCGCCTCGAGGCGTTTTTTCATGGTCTCTAAGTCATCGATGCTGCTGACATTGAAAGCAATGTGGTTGACCCAAGCGGGCGTGTTGGGGGAGGGCTCACAGGCAATGTCGTCCCCCAAATCGAAAAAGGCAATGAAAGAGCCGTCTTGCAACTGGAAAAAGAAATGCGTGTAAGGGCAGTACTCACCCGTGCTTGGCACATGGTCATTTTTGATCACATGGTAGAGAGGTAAACCCAGAATATCTTCATAAAAATGACGGGTTTCTTCGGCATCCCGCGCTCTGTATGCGTAATGGTGCAAGCCATTTACTTTGGCTGCGGGTGGCAGGTTTTTCATATTCATCATGGGTAATATTACTTTTTCATGAAGTCAGTTTACTTGACAGGCTTTCCAATAATCGGGGTCAGATCCCAATTAATTTCTTACAGATACAGGATTTGTTAGAAAAATCAGGGGTTGATAGCCTTAGTCAATAATGTAGATTGAAACATCTCATTGGACTTTTCATATTCACCAGTTACTCTAATGCGGTCTTTGATAACAATATCAAAGCATTTTCATCAACCCAAGGAGATTCCTCATGTCAGCTCTCAAAGGCTCAAAGACAGAAGAAAACCTGAAGGCAGCCTTTGCAGGCGAGTCTCAGGCCAATCGTCGATACCTGTATTTCGCAAACAAGGCCGATATTGAAGGCCAAAATGATGTGGCAGCGCTGTTCCGTTCGACCGCCGAAGGCGAGACCGGTCATGCCCACGGTCATTTGGAGTGGCTTGAGCAGTGCGGCGACCCCGCCACCGGCTTGCCCATTGGCCCCACCCGTGACAACCTGAAAGCCGCTGTGGCTGGCGAAACCCACGAGTACACCGATATGTACCCTGGCATGGCCAAAACCGCGCGCGACGAAGGCCACGACGAAATCGCCGATTGGTTTGAAACCCTGGCCAAGGCTGAGCGTTCACACGCCAACCGTTACGCCAAAGCATTGGCTGAATTGGTCGATTGATCTTTCGTCAGCATTGAGGGTAGGGCGTTGGGCGCGTATTGCCCAGCGCCCCTTTTTTTAAGGAACACACCATGGCCCGCGAAGGCAACTTGGAAGCCCCCACACGCCATCCCCTAGACTGGCTCAATCCCGAGTTTTACAACGAAGAGGCCTGCCTCACAGAGATGGAACGCATCTTCGACATTTGCCACGGTTGCCGCCGCTGCGTAAGCCTGTGCGGCTCGTTTCCCGCCCTGTTCGACTTGGTGGATGAGAGCCCCACGCTTGAAATGGATGGCGTGGACAAAAAAGACTACTGGAAAGTGGTCGACCAATGCTATTTGTGCGACCTGTGCTACCTGACCAAATGCCCGTATGTGCCGCCGCACGAATGGAACCTCGACTTCCCACACACCATGCTGCGGGCCAAGGCCATCAAGTTCCAAAAGGGTGAGGTCACCACCGGCGAAAAATTGCTGGCCTCCACCGATGTGCATGGCCAGTTTGCAGGCATTCCCGTCGTGGTTCAAGCGGTCAATGCCATCAACAAAACCAAAGCTGCACGCTCGGTGATGGAGTCCGCTTTGGGCGTGGACAAGGACGCATGGTTGCCCGAATTGGCGACCAAAAAATTTCGCAGCCAAGCACCCAAAGCAAATAGCAACAAAGTGGTGAATGGCGAAAAAACACCGGGCAAGGTGGTGATTTATTCCACTTGCTATGTGAACTACAACGAGCCTGGCATTGGCATGGATTTGCTCAAAATCCTCGACCACAACGACATCCCCTACGAGTTGGTGTCCAAGGAAAAATGCTGCGGCATGCCCAAGCTGGAATTGGGTGACTTGAAGTCAGTGGATGAGAACAAACAAGTCAACATCCCCATCCTCGCCAAATACGCCCGTGAGGGTTACGCCATTTTGAGCGCAGTGCCTTCTTGCACCTTGATGTTCAAGCAAGAGTTGCCGCTGATGTACCCCAACGATGCCGAGACGCAATTGGTCAAAGAGCACATGTGGGACCCGTTTGAGTACATGATGGCACGCAAGCGCGATGGTTTGCTGAAAACCGAATTCCCCGAGAGCTTGGGCAATATCAGCTACCAAATTCCCTGCCATGGTCGGGTGCAAAACATCGGCAAGAAGACCGAAGAAATGCTCAAGATGATTCCCGACACCACCATCAACACCATCGAGCGTTGCTCGGGACATGCGGGTACCTACGGCGTGAAAAAAGCCACCCATGCCTACGCCATGAAGATTGGCAAGCCCGTGGTCAAAGCCATGGCCACCATGAAAGACGGCAGCAAACCCGACTACATCAGCTCCGACTGCCCGCTGGGCGGCCACCACATCGCCCAAGGCTTTGAAGCCAGCGGCCAAGCCGTGCCCGAACTCCAACACCCCATCAGCCTCGTGGCCAAAGCCTACGGGTTGAAGTAATTGGGGTCAGATTCCAATTAATTGAAAGCTATCTATGCAGATCACTGGACACATCACCTCAGAAAACCTAATGAGCCTTGAGGCTTACAGCAAATTCCGCAAGTCCCACAAGGCCGAGGTGCTGGCGCACCGCAAATTGCGATCGGTGCATTTGGGCGAGCACATCACCTTGCAGTTTGAAAGCGAAACCACCGTTCGCTATCAAATTCAAGAGATGCTGCGGATTGAAAAAATCTTCGAAGAAGAAGGCATCCAGCAAGAAATCGACGCCTATGCGCCTTTGGTGCCAGAGGGCAGCAACTGGAAAGCCACCATGCTCATCGAGTACCCTGATGTGAACGAGCGCAAACGCGAGTTGGCGCGGCTCATTGGGGTGGAAGACCGCATGTTCATCGAGGTCGAGGGTCATGCCCGTGTGTACGCCATTGCCGATGAAGACCTGGACCGCGAAAACGACGAAAAAACCTCAGCGGTTCACTTTGTGCGCTTCGAGTTTGACGCTGCCGCCAAGGCTGCCATCAAAGCCGGTGCGGCGGCGAAATTGGGTTGCGACCACACCAACTATCCAGCGCATACGCAGATCGCGGAAGACGCTTTGGCATCCTTGGCTGGGGATTTGAAATAATCGCAGGATGTTATTCCTGCTCTCCCCCGCCAAATCCCTGGACTACGAGTCCGCCTTGCCGCCTGTCAAGGCCAGCGAACCACAGTTTGTCCCGCAGTCCACTGAGCTGATTTCAACGCTCAAAAACAAGAGCGCTAAGCAAATCGCCGAGTTGATGGACTTGAGCGAGGCCTTGGCCCAGTTGAATGTGGACCGCTACAAAGCCTGGTCGCCAACCTTCACCGAGACCAACGCTCGCCCTGCGGTGTTGGCCTTCAATGGCGATGTGTACGAGGGCCTGGATGCCAAAAGCCTGAAGCCCAAAGACTTGCAATGGGCGCAAGACCATGTGGCGATTTTGAGTGGTTTGTACGGCGTGCTGCGTCCGCTTGACCTGATGCAACCCTATCGCTTGGAGATGGGCACGGCGCTCAAGCACGGCAAGGTCAACAACCTGTACCAGTTTTGGGGCACTCAAATTGCCGAGCATTTGAACCAACAACTGAGCCACAACAAAGACCCCGTCATCGTCAATCTGGCTTCGCAAGAGTACTTCAAAGCGGTGGACCGCAAAGCCTTACAAGCGCGAGTGATCGAATGCGTATTCCAAGACTTTAAAAATGGTCAGTACAAAATCATCAGTTTTTTTGCCAAACGCGCAAGGGGCTTGATGGCGCGATATGCCATTCAACTGCAAGCCAAAACGCCTGGAGCTTTGCAAGGTTTTAATTTAGAAGGCTACAGTTACACACCCGCGGCTTCAAGTGAAGATACCTTGGTATTTCGCCGTCAACTCAAGGACTGAAAGGCCAGGCCATGCAACTCTTTATCAATGGTGTTCGACTTGAAGTGGAAGACACCGGTGAAAAAGACCGCGTTGCGGTTTTGTTGATCCCCGGCATGGCCATGCAGCTGATTGTTTGGCCTGAGGCCATGGTGCATCAATTGCACCAAGCGGGCTTGCGAGTGATTCGCCTAGACAACCGTGACATTGGCTTATCGCAAGACATGGCGCATCTGCCTGCCCCGAATTTGCTGTGGTTCATGCTGCAACAAAAATTGGGTTTCCATCCGCAAGCGCCCTACAGCATCCAAGACATGGCCAACGATGCTTTGGGTGTACTGGACCACTTGCAAATCAACCAAGCGCATTTGGTGGGTGTGAGCATGGGCGGCATGATTGGTCAACGCATGTGTATCGGGGCACCTGAGCGTACTTTGAGCCTGACCAGCATCATGAGCAGCAGCGGTGCCAAAGGCTTGCCAGGCCCTACCCCCGATATGCGCCGTGTTTTGTTCACACCGCCAGCCAAAGCCGGCACACAGGCTGCACATCAACATGCACTGCGCTTTGTGCAAGCGTTGGCAGGCCCGGGCTTTACCCACCCTGAAGGTTCGCAACAGCAGTTGGTCAATGATTCTTTGAAGCGCAGCAGTCGACCCATGGGTGCTTACCGCCAAATGTTGGCTGCCATGGCCGACCGTGAACGCGCTGGTCTTCTGGCTCGCATTACCACGCCCACCTTGGTGATTCACGGCAAGGCTGATCCGCTGGTGCCCTATGCCTGTGGTGAAGACACGGCCAGACGCATCCCTAACGCCAAAATGCATGGCATCGAGGGCATGGGCCACGATATGCCGCCTGGCGCCATCGACAACATGATGGCGCGGCTATTGCCTTTTTTGAATGCACACACGCCTTTATGAATACCCCTGAAACATCGTTGCTGGGCAAGGTGGCCACTTATGCCGATCGTTACGATGCTGCCTTGGTCTACCCCTTGCCCAGAGCAGCGCAGCGTGCGCTGATTGGCGTCACAGACCGTCCGATTTTTTTGGGTGCTGACTTGTGGACTGCTTACGAGTTGAGCTGGCTTAATGCGCGAGGAAAACCCCAAGTAGCGCTAGGTCGCTTCATCGTGCCAAGTGAAAGTACGCATCTGGTGGAGAGCAAGTCCCTCAAGCTGTACCTCAACAGTTTCAACAACACGGTGTTTGCAGACATCGATGCAGTTCGTCAAACTTTGCAAAAAGACCTGTCTGAAGCTGTTTGGCGTGGTGGTGTGGTGAACTCCAGTGTGGGTGTGCAGTTAATGTCCCCCGAGCAATACGCCAAGGAAAAAATCGCTGAAATGGACGGGCTGAGTTTGGATCGATTGGATTTGGACTGCAGCCATTACCAGCCTGCGCCTGAGTTGCTCAGTGCTGCTTCCAACGAGGCACCGGTGACCGAGACGCTTTACAGCAATTTGCTGAAAAGCAATTGCTTGGTGACGGGTCAACCTGACTGGGGCAGTGTCAGCATCAGTTACAGCGGTGCACAAATAGACCAGGCTGGTTTGTTGCAGTACATCGTGAGTTTTCGCAACCACAATGAATTTCACGAGCATTGCGTGGAGCGCATCTTTATGGATATTTGGACGCGTTGCAAACCCACCAAGCTCACCGTCTATGCACGCTACACCCGACGCGGCGGCGTGGACATCAATCCTTGGCGCAGCAGTTATGCACAAGGCTTACCCGCGCAAGTGCGTACCGCGCGGCAATAAGCGGCTTAGTCGTTAAACGATTTCAAGGGTGTCAAGTCGGCAAACCTGGCCGAGCGTTTTTTCTGAAACGCATCGATGGCTTCTTTCACATGGGCATTGCTCCAAATGCCGCTTTGCAACCAGCCCATTTGTTTGAGCGCATCTTCTGTGCTGTGATCGCGGGCATAGTGCAGCGCTTGTTTGGTGCCCCAAATTGCCACAGGCGGTTTGCTGGCGATCTCTTTGGCGGTTTGCATGGCGGCGGCCAATGCGCTGACCGCGTCAGGCAACACTTCATTGACCAACCCGTATTGCAAAGCTTTGTCTGCGCTCATGCGCCTGCCGGTGTAAGCCAGTTCTTTCACCACGGCCATGGGCATGAGTTTGGGTAAACGCTGCAAGGTACCCACATCGGCCACCATGCCGATGTTGATTTCTTGGATACAGAAAAAAGCATCTGCGCTGGCGTAGCGCAGGCAAGCAGCCGTGACCATGTCCACCGCGCCACCAATGCAACCGCCCTGCAATGCCACGATGACGGGGATGCGCAGGTTTTCAATGCGGGTGAAGGTGGACTGCAAACCAGCCAACATGTCGGTAATGGCGGCGCGGCCTTCGGCACTTTGATCGTCCATCGCAACAGATGAGCCAAACACTTCGAGCGACATACCCGCGCTGAAATGTTTGCCCGTACTGCTCATCACCAACACCCTTGCTTGGTTGCCTTGGTGTAAATCGTGCAGCACCCCATCGAGTTCTCGCCAAAAAGTCAGGTCCAAAGTGTTGAGCGATTGGGGGCGGCTCAATACCAAGTGGGCAATATGGTCTTGGATGCTCAGTTCAAAACAGGTCAGCTTGTTCATGGTGGGGCTCGGAAGGGGCTAAGGGTTCGCGCAACAGCAAGACAGATTTTGCCGCATCAGGGGCAAGCGCTTCTTGGGAATCGACTTTCACCAAAGCACCGACGCGCACACCCAGTAAGCGCAAGCGCCGCTTCAGGTCCACGCGTTTTAAACACAGCCCGCCGATCTTGCGAATATCTGCTGCATTGGCGGTGTAATGGTCAATGGTTTGGTCTCGGGTGAGGCTTTGAAAATTGTCAAAGCGCAGCTTGATGCCAATGGTTTTACCCACATAGCCTTTGCGCTGCAAATCAGCGGCCACTTGTTGGCACAAGCGCGTGAAGATATCGCCCAAGGCGGCGCGGTCGTTCACCACATGCAAGTCTTTTTCGAAAGTGGTTTCTCGGCTCATGGACACGGGTTCGCTTTCGGTCACCACTTCGCGCTCATCCAAACCGTGTGCTGCGTAGAACAGCCAAGCACCATAACTCTTGCCAAATTCGCTTTTCAGCCAATCTAAATCTTTGGCTGCCAAATCGCCAATCGTGTGAATACCATGCGCTTGTAGTTTGGCTTCTGCCTTGGGACCAATGCCGTTGATCTTGCGACACGACAACGGCCAAATTTTGCTCTCTAAATCTTGCGCATACAAGATGGAAATACCGTTGGGCTTATTCAATTCACTCGCCATTTTGGCCAACAGTTTGTTGGGTGCCACGCCAATGGAGCAAGTCAAGCCCGTGTTATCGGTGATGGTTTTTTGAATCAAACGTGCCAAGGCCTTGCCACCATCGCGCTGACCACCAGGCACTTCGGTGAAGTCAATGTAGATTTCGTCGACACCTCGGTCTTCCACCAAGGGGGCGATCTCTCGGACGATGCTTTTGAAGGCGTGTGAATAGTGTCGGTATTGCGCAAAATCTACCGGCAATAAAATCGCATCGGGACACAGCTTGGCTGCCTTCATCACTCCCATGGCTGAGCCCACACCAAAGGCACGAGCAGCATAGGTGGCGGTGGTGATGACACCGCGTCCTGTATAGCTGGTCAAGCGGGGAAAAAAATCGACCGGAATCTCACTCAAATGGTCAGCAGTCCATTTGCGTTCAGGTTGTAAGGCGCGCATTCGCCCCAACAAATCGTCTTCCCGTCTGCGCCCACCGCCAATGACCACCGGCAAGCCTTTGAGTTGCGGATAGCGCAGCAACTCCACCGATGCGTAAAACGCATCCATGTCCAAATGGGCAATGCGGCGCAGAACTGTCATGAACGCCGTGAGGCAAGGTTCAGGTGGGAAAGGTTCCTGGCAACAAGATAGAACGGTCTACCGTGTTAATTTGGGTGTGACCGCAAAATGCCATGCTCAGTGAGAGCTCGTTATGGATAATTTGCAAAGCTTTGCTCACGCCTTCTTCGCCCATGGCACCCACGCCATAGAGCATGGCGCGGCCAATGTAGACGCCTTGAGCGCCCAATGCTTTGGCTTTGAGCACATCTTGTCCACTGCGAATACCGCCGTCCATGTGAACTTCAATATTTTTGCCCACAGCGTCGACGATGGCGGGCAAGGCATTGATGCTGGACTCGGCGCCATCGAGTTGACGACCGCCATGGTTAGAAACGATCAGCGCATCCGCACCGCTTTGCACCGCCAAGCGAGCGTCCTCCACGTCTTGAATACCTTTTAAGATGAGTTTGCCGCCCCAGAGTTTTTTCACCCATTCGACATCGGCCCAGTTCAGCGTGGGATCGAATTGACGGCTGGTCCACTCGCCCAAAGAGCTCATGTCATTGATGCCTTGCACATGGCCCACGATATTGCCAAACTGGCGCCGCTGGGTACCCAACATGCCCTTGCACCATTGGAGTTTGGTCATCAGGTCGATGAGGTTGGTGATGGTGGGCTTGGGCGGCGCAGACAAACCGTTTTTAATGTCTTTGTGTCGCTGCCCCAAAATTTGCAAGTCCAAGGTTAAGACCAAAGCCGAGCAACCTGCCACTTTGGCGCGTTCAATCAAGCGAGCCACAAACTCGCGGTCGCGCATGACATAGAGCTGAAACCAAAAACCGGCCCCAGCATGTTGGGCCACGTCTTCAATCGAGCAAATGCTCATGGTGGACAAGGTAAAGGGGATGCCAAACTTTTTCGCCGCACGTGCCGCCAATATTTCACCATCAGCATGTTGCATACCAATCATGCCAGTAGGCGCAATCGCCACAGGCATGGCGGCGTCTTGGCCAATCATGGTGGTGGCGGTGTTTCGGCCTTCCATGTTGACCGCCACGCGTTGGCGAAATTTGATTTTTTGGAAATCGTCTTCGTTGGCGCGGTAGGTGCTTTCAGTCCAACTGCCTGAATCCGCATAGTCGTAAAACATTTTGGGCACACGCTTTTTTGCCAAGGCTTGAAGGTCTGCAATATGGGTGATGACGGGCATGGGAAACTCCTGATCAATTGGGCAGATGTTAGCCTTTGTCTAAGGGCAGACCTGTCGCCCATATTCCCTTCACGCTCAGAGGCGGGAGGATACAGCGATAGGATGCAGGTTTTCTTTTCAAACTGATGCCTCGCATGTCCTTCTTTAAAGATGTTTCCGTCTCGACTGTGTTTGCAGGCGCGGTGACGGTGATGGTGGGCTTCACCAGTTCGGTGGCGGTGGTGTTTCATGCAGCGCAGTCAGCGGGTGCCAATGCCGAGCAGATGGCATCTTGGATATGGGCTTTGGGCTTGGGCATGGGCATCACCTGCATGGCTCTGTCTTGGCGCTATAAACAACCGGTGGTCACGGCGTGGTCCACACCGGGGGCGGCGATGTTGATCACTGCCGCCAGTGGCATGCCCATGGCCGAGGTGGTGGGCGCTTTTGTGGTGTCTTCCTTGTTGGTGATGGCAGTGGGTTTCAGCGGTGTGCTCGAGCGCTTTATGCACCGCATTCCTTTGCCACTGGCTGCTGGCATGTTGGCGGGCGTATTGCTGCGTTTGGGCTTGGACGTGTTTGTCACCATGTCGCAGCAATGGCCCTTGCCACTGCTGATGACGGTGGTGTATTTATTGGCCAGACGCTGGCAACCGCGCTATGCCGTGGTCTTGTCTTTGTTGGCAGGTACAGCGCTGGCGGCATGGCAAGGCGATGTGCATTGGCAAAGCATCGATTGGCAATGGGCGCAACCGGTGTGGGTGACGCCCTCGTTCAGCGTAGCTGCATTGATTGGCATGGCCTTGCCTTTGTTCATCATCACCATGGCCGCGCAAAATATCCCAGGTGTGGCGGCCATGAAGGCGCACGGCTATGCGCCGCCTCTGTCGCCCGTCATGGGTTGGATAGGTGTGGTAAATGTGCTGCTGGCGCCGTTTGGTGCATTTGCCCTGAATTTGGCAGCCATCACCGCCTCTATTTGCTCGAGCGAAGAAGCCCATGCCGATAAAACCAAGCGCTATACCGCCGCCATGAGCGCAGGGATTTTTTATATTTTGATGGGCTTGGCGGGTGCCTCGGTCGTCAGCCTGTTTGCAGCTTTGCCCAAAGCGTTGGTGATGGTGATTGCGGGCTTGGCCTTGTTTGGCACGATTGCCAACGCCTTGGCCAATTCACTGCAAGATATTTCCACCCGTGAACCCGCCTTGATTGCCTTTTTGGTGACGGCTTCAGGCTTAAGCTTGTGGGGAATTGGTGCGGCTTTTTGGGGCTTGGTGGCGGGTGGCATTGCTTGGGGCTTGTCACCTCACCCCAAGTCTTAGGACCAAATGACGTTGCTTTTGCTGGCATACCAGTTGTCCAACTGGTGCTGCACCGCATATTCAATGCGGCTGCGTTTGATTTTCATGGTGGGCGTGAGGCAGCCATTTTCAATGCTCCAGGGCTCTGAAGCCACTACCAGCATTTTCAGGCGCTCGTAGTCGGCAATTCTTTGGTTGACCTGGGCCAGCAAGTCGGCCAAGGCTTTTTCAACTTCAGAGCGAACATCGCTTTGCTTGAGCTTGGGTCGCAGGTCTTCAGCCAAAACCACCAAGGCATAAGCTGACTCAAAACCCGAACCCGACACCATGGACAACTCGATCATGGGATGAGCATTCAACAGGTTTTCAATAGGCGCAGGTGCGACGTATTTGCCTTTGCTGGTCTTGAACAATTCTTTCAAGCGTCCGGTGATTTTGAGTTGACCATCGGGGCGACGTGAACCCAAATCGCCAGTCTTGAAGAACCCATCAGCTGTGAAGGATTCCGCATCAAGGTCGGGGCGTTTGTAATAGCCCACCATTTGACCTGGCGACTTGATGAGAATTTCGCCTTCGTCGCTGATGCGTACTTGCACCCCTTCATAAGGAATACCGACATAGCCAGGTTCGTTGTAGGTTTCGTCGGAGCTGTGCGAATACGCAAAGTCCTCGGTCATGGCGTAGCCCTCGACCAAATTCAAGCCAATGCGTCGATACCAGCGAATCAAGTCGGGCGGCAAGGGTGCTGAGCCACTGCCAGCCATTTCCACTTTGTCCAAGCCCAAACCCATGAGGACCTTTTTCGCCACCACCTTGCCAATGAAGGGCAGGGACAACAGCAGGTTGAGTTTTTTGGCAGGCATTTTGGCAAACACACCTTGCTGAAACTTCAGCCAAAGGCGCGGCACCGATACAAAAATGGTGGGCTGTGCACGGTTCAAGTCTTGAATGAAGGTGTCTAAGCTTTCAGCGAAATACATGTGAATGCGTCCATGCACAAGCGCCACGGTTTCAGCCCATGCACGTTCGAACACATGCGCCAGTGGCAGGTAAGACAACATGCGGTGGTCGCGGTCATGGCCCAAGCTGTCGTTGATGCGTTTTGCAATGCCGTGACCCACCTCGCTGATACGCGCAAAGTTGTGCATCGCGCCTTTGGGCTGACCGGTGGAGCCCGAGGTGTAAATGATCATGGCCAAGTCGTTGTCGTCGCGCAGCACATCACCTTGCAGGGGAGCGGTGTGGGTGATGATGTTGTCCCAACTGTCATAAGGTGTCGCGGGTGCCAAAGGCAAAGCAATGCGTGGCATGTTTTCTGGCACACCGGGGGATTGTTTGTGCCATTCATCGAGCTTGCCGACAAACAAAAGGCTGGATTCGCTGTGCTCTAAAACAAATTTCACCGTATCAGCGCTTTCCGTGGGGAAGATGGCGACGGTGGTGTAACCCGCCATCCAAATCGCCATTTCAGCCATGAAAAAGTGCGCACAATTTTTCGACAAGATGGCAACTTTGGCGCCATGGGGAAGTCCCAAGGTTTTCAAATGCGCTGCCATCCGACGCGATTGGTCCACCGTTTGCGCCCAGGTGTAGTCCAGCACTTTGCCGCCACCCACAGGCTGGGTCAGGAATATTTTGTCAGCGAGATTTTTTTCATGCTGGTAAATACATTCCAGCACGGAAGTAGCGGGGGTAGTCATGGTTGTCTCCAGGGTGGATTTGAGGTTTTCCTCTTGTATAAGACCCATTCTAGTGAGAAACCTTTTTATGGAACTAAGCGTATTCCTTATGAGGCAAGCGGTTACAGCGCTTCACGCCAAGCGCTGCTGATGCCGCGCAATTTGCGCCTTGACCTGTGCGGGTGCGGTGCCGCCCACGGTGTTGCGGGCGTTCAAAGAAGCGTGCAGGCTTAAAACAGCGTAGACGTCTTTTTCAATGGAGGCGTGAAAGCCTTGCAACACATTCAGCGGTAGCTCAGACAAATCGCAGTTGTGGCTGGTAGCGGCTTTCACTGCATGGGCCACGGTTTCGTGGGCGTCGCGAAACGGCAGGCCTTTTTTCACCAGGTAGTCTGCCAAGTCGGTGGCAGTGGCGTGGCCTTTTTTCGCGGCGGCCTCCATCTGAACAACGTTGACGGTCAGGCCGCCCATCATGTCGGCAAAGATGCGCAGCGTGTCTTTCAAGGTGTCCACCGTGTCAAACAGTGGCTCTTTGTCTTCTTGGTTGTCTTTGTTGTAGGCCAGCGGCTGGCCTTTCATCAGGGTGATCAAACCCATCAGGTGGCCGACCACACGGCCAGTTTTGCCCCGCGCCAATTCGGGCACATCGGGGTTTTTCTTCTGCGGCATGATGGAAGAACCCGTGGTGAAGCGGTCTGCCAGTTGGATGAAAGCAAAGTTTTGGCTCATCCAAATGATCAGCTCTTCAGACAGGCGGCTGATGTGCACCATGCACAGCGTGGCCGCTGCTGTGAACTCGATGGCAAAGTCGCGGTCGCTCACCGCATCCAAGCTGTTTTGGCACAGTTGCGCCTCGCCTTGGGCGTTGACCATGCCCAGGGTTTGGGCGACACGCGCACGGTCCAGCGGGTAGGTGGTGCCAGCCAGTGCCGCAGACCCCAAGGGCAAGCGGTTGGTGCGGGCACGGATTTCACCCATGCGCTCTTCGTCTCGCGAGAGCATTTCCACATACGCCAGCAGGTGATGCGCCAAGCTGATGGGTTGTGCCACTTGCAAATGGGTAAAGCCAGGCATCACGGTCTCGGTGTGCTGGGCGGCTACCTCCACCAAAGCGCGTTGCATATTGTTCAGCAGCGAACGGATGGCGTCGATTTCATCGCGCAACCACAGGCGCACATCGGTCGCCACTTGGTCGTTGCGGCTGCGGCCGGTGTGCAGGCGCTTGCCTGCGTCGCCCACCAGTTGGGTGAGTCGGGCTTCGATGTTGAGGTGAACGTCTTCCAGTTCCAGCTTCCACTCGAACTGGCCGCTTTCAATGTCTTGGGTGATTTGTTTGAGGCCGCGTTGGATGTCGGCCAGGTCTTGGGCGTTGATGATGCCTTGGGCTTGCAGCATCTCGGCATGCGCCAAGCTGCCTTGGATGTCAGCTCGCCACAAGCGCTGGTCGAAAAACACGCTGGCGGTATAGCGCTGCACCAACTCGCTCATGGGTTCAGAGAACAGGGCGGACCAAGCCTCGGATTTGCGGTCGAGCGAGTTGGAGGATGTCATGTGGGCATTTTAGGTGTGGCGTGCCAAGGCCTGGGCGGGTGTCAGTTGGATTTGTTTGAAAGAGATTCGGTCACAGACGCAAAAGCCTTTAACAACTGTTTATCCGCCGTCACCAAACTCACATTCAGGTGCTGAGCCAGCGCAACATACTCACAGTCGTAAGCCGAGCAGCCACTGTCTTTGGACAGGCGCAACACCTGCAAGGTGGATACCTCGTATTCGTTGACCGCTAGCAAGTCTTCGGCACTTTTGTGAATGTCGATGGCCTGCTCTAGGCTCAGCAAGCCTTGCCGCATATAGGTCGCCAAGATATTGCGAAACTCACTTCGCCAGAGCCTAGGCACTGACCAATCAGTGTCGCGCAGCAGCAGGCTTTCTGCAGCTGCGGTGTGCGGGCCCGGTAGGTAAAGATAGGCCAGCACATTGACGTCGACCACAATCATGGGCGACCGGTCCGTTTGAACTGGTCGATGTCGTCAGGCTTGAAGGTTTGCCCTTTCAAAGCCTCGCGAATGGCTTGGGCCTTGCTGGCGTGAGCCAAGGCCGATGTTTTGCGGGGCAGCAAAACGGTTTCTAAGCAGGCAATGGCTTCGCTGTTGATGCTGCGGCGGTTGGTCTCTGCAGAAGACCTCAGCTGAATATAGACATTTTCAGGAATGCCCTTCAGGGTGATGGTGGTGGACATGGTGAATCCTCTTAAGCGGTTCCATTTTGGTTTCAAAGTGGTTAAAAGTCAAGTTCATTTGTAAGCCAAGCCATAGTCCTGCAGTGCAAAATTCATTCCATAACCCTTGTCTGGCAAACCATTTATTGAGCAGATAACCATCATGTGGAAAATTGCATTGGGATTCGTGGCATTTGCAGCTTTGGCGCTGTTTGTGATTTTCAAAGCAGGTGACAGCGTAGACATGAGCGGCGAAAAACACGGCACAGAAGCTATTCATGCATCTGAAGAGGCTAAGCCGAACCTGCGGCGCGGGGCTGATGGTTTGCTTCGTCGCTTCGCTACTCGCAATGACGGTGGCTAGCCGGTATTGCGTAAGCCCGCTGCAATGCCGTTGATCGACAAATGGATGCCGCGCTGCGCCCGCTCATCGGTGATGCCGGCACGGTGACGCCTTATCAGCTCCACTTGCAAATGGTGTAAGGGGTCGATGTAGGGAAAACGGTGTTTGATGGAACGCGCCAACGAAGCGTTGTTGGCCAAGCGTTGCTTCGTGCCCGTGATGAGTTGCAAGGCCAGTGCGGTCAGTTGCCACTCGGCTTCAATTGCTTTGAAGATGCGCCGACGCAACTTGGCGTCAGTGACCAATTCGGCATAGCGTGACGCCAGCGCCAAATCGCTCTTGGCCATGACCATGTCGATGTTCGAGAGCAGTGTGCGGAAAAACGACCACTGTTTGTCCATGCGGCGCAGCAATGCCAGTGCTTGTGCGCGGCTCAAAGTGGGGTGGTGGTCTAAAAACTGCTGCACGGCTGAACCAAAACCCAGCCAGCCAGGCAAGGCAAGACGACATTGCCCCCAACTAAAGCCCCAAGGAATGGCGCGAAGGTCTTCGATGCGTTGCGAGGCTTTGCGTGATGCTGGCCGCGAGCCAATATTGAGCGCGGCAATCTCGCGCAACGGCGTGGCTTCAAAAAAATAATCGGTGAAACCCGGGGTTTCGTAAACCAAATGCCGATAGGCCTTGAAGCTGTGCGCTGACAAAACCTCGGCGGCTTCAATGAAGGCTCGTGGAGCGGCTTTTTGGGTTTGCAGCAAACTGGCCTCCAAGGTGGCGGCCACCAAGGTTTCCAAATTGCGCCGTCCCAAAGCCGGGTTGGCATATTTGGAGTTGATCACTTCGCCTTGCTCGGTGAGCCTGATTTGCCCACGCACCGTACCCGGGGGTTGCGCCAGAATCGCGTCGTAGCTGGGGCCGCCGCCGCGCCCCACGGTGCCGCCGCGCCCATGGAACAAACGCAAAGTGATGCCGTGCTCGTCTTCCAAGGTTTGGAACACATTCACCAAGGCCAACTCGGCTTGGTAAAGCGACCAGTTGCTGGTGAAGATGCCGCCGTCTTTGTTGCTGTCCGAGTAGCCCAGCATGATGTCTTGTTCGCTGCTGCTGCGCTTGACCATCTCGGCAACGCCTGGCAAAGCGAAATACCCGCGCATGATATGAGGCGCTTGTTGCAGGTCTTCAATCGTTTCAAACAGGGGCGACACAATCAATTCAGCCGTGGCCTTGTCGTTCAAGGTGCCGTGCAGCAGGCCTGTTTCTTTTTGCAGCACCAGAACTTCCAGCAAATCGCTCACGCTTTCGGTGTGGCTGATGATGGCGTGGCGAATGGCGTGTGAGCCGAAGTTGTGGCGTACCTGCCTTGCGGTTTCAAAAATGCGCAACTCGGACACGCTGTGGGCGCTGTAGCTGTGGTGGGGAATGCGCAAAGGGCGCGGGTCGTTCAAGCATTTCAGTAACAGGTTTTGGCGTTCTTCTTCCACTAGCTTGGCATAAGTCGCTTCTATGCCAGCCACCTTCATCAACTCCGCCACCACCAATTCATGCTGGTCCGAGCTTTGACGCAAGTCGACCGTCGCCAAATGGAAACCAAACACCTGTACCGCGCGAATAAGGGGGCGCAGGCGTGGAACGGCCAAGGTCTGGGCGTGCTGGGCGCTTAGTGCCTCATCCAAGGTTTGCAAATCGGCCAGCAAGCTGTCGGCATCGGTGTAAGGTTGTTGTGGCGGCAGGGCGTGTCGTGCAGCTTCTTTGCCTGTCAACTGCGTCAGTGTGGCAGCCAATCGGGCGTATATGAAGGTGAGGCTGCGCCGGTAAGGCTCGTCTTGCCGGTGCGCGTTGGTGTCGGGAGAAGAATCAGCCAAGGCTTGCAATGCGGGGGGCACACCGACCAGCATGGCCGAGGTGGACAACTCGCTGCCCAGCCAATGAATTTCAGTCAGATAGTGGCGCAGTGCTACCTCGCACTGGCGTTGCAAGGCGTACTGCAAGGTGTCGGCGTTCACATTCGGGTTGCCGTCTCGGTCGCCGCCCATCCATTGGCCCATACGGAAAAACGGGGCAATGGTTTGACCGCCCAAATCGGCTTCTAAGTCTGCATACAGCTTGGGGATTTCCGATAAAAAAGTGGTCTCGTAATAGCCCATCGCGTTTTCAATCTCGTCGGCCACAGTGAGCTTTGTGAAACGCAGCAAACGGGTCTGCCACAGTTGCAATACACGCGCACGCACTTGGGCTTCAATGAGTGCCATGGCGCGGGCAGTGGTGGCGTCTAAAGGCCTAGAGGTGATGGCGTCTCGATCTTGCAAACTTTGGGCAATACCGCGCTCGGCGTCCAAAATACTTTTGCGTTGTACCTCGGTGGGGTGGGCGGTCAGCACCGGTGAAATATGTGCATGGGCCAAGGCTTGGCGCACCGCCTTGTTGGTCCAACCGGCTGTTTTAAGTTTGCCCAACGCTTGCGCAACACTGCCCGATCTCACATCTCCTGCACGGTCGTGGATTTGTTGACGGCGAATATGGTGCTGGTCCTCGGCCAAGTTGGCCAAGTGGCTGAAATAGGTAAACGCCCGAATCACACTCACCGCTTGCACGCTGGACAAGGAGGCCAATTTTTTCTTCAAGGCCTTGCCAGCCAAAGCGTCCGCGTCGCGGCGAAACGCCACCGACAGGCGGCGAATTTGTTCAACCAAGCCAAACGCTTCCTGGCCCTCTTGTTCGCGAATCACATCGCCCAAAATACGGCCCAGCCAGCGGATGTCGTCCACCAAGGGACGTTCTTGCTGTTGTAACAGGGTGATTTGTCGAGCGGCAGCAGGTGGTCTTGGCATAAAAAATCAGGTGTGGCGAGGGAAAACCATGAGTGACCCCATGCTAGCATTCACAAGAGTAAACACGTTAACAACAGCCCCTATTTTGAGCACCGTTCACCTCACCATCGCCACCCGTGAGAGCCGTTTGGCCCTGTGGCAAGCCCACCATTTGCAAGACCTTCTGCAAGCGCGAGGTTGCAAAATCTCTATTTTGGGCATGACCACCCAAGGCGACCAAATCTTGGACCGCTCTTTGAGCAAAGTCGGGGGCAAGGGTTTGTTTGTCAAAGAGCTTGAGGTCGCTTTGGAGGAGGGCCGTGCCGATTTGGCGGTGCATTCCCTCAAAGACGTGCCCATGGACATGCCCGAGGGCTTTGCGCTGGCTTGCGTGATGGAACGCGAAGATCCGCGCGACGCTTGGGTCTCGCCGCATTTCGCCACCCTGCAAGACCTGCCGCAAGGTGCGGTCGTGGGCACCTCCAGCCTTCGCCGCACTGTTTTACTTCGTGCTTTGCGCCCCGATTTGCAGATAGAGCCCCTGCGTGGCAATTTAGACACCCGTTTGCGCAAGCTCGACGAGGGCCAGTACGCCGGCATTGTGTTGGCTGCAGCGGGCTTGAAGCGCTTGGCCTTGGCAGATCGGATTCGCCATATTTTCTCCACCACCGAGATGCTCCCCGCTGCTGGACAGGGCGCTTTGGGCATTGAAATTCGCAGTGAGCGAGACGATGTGCGCAATGTCTTGGCCTCCTTGGCAGACCACACCACTTGGTTGGCTGTTGCCGCAGAACGTGCTGTCAGTCGCGCCATGGGCGGCAGTTGCTCCATGCCTTTGGCATCACATGCCACGCTGCATCAAGGGCAATTGCGGATTGAGGCCGCTTGGGGCAACCCAGATGACCTGCATGCGCCCCTTTTGCGCGCGCACACCGAGGGTATGGCCTCCGATTTGGCGCAAGCGGAGCAACTGGGCTTGCAAGTGGCTGCCCAACTGCGAGCTCAGGGCGCCGCGTAACTGCGCTGGCTGCTCCTCGTATGGTGCGCACCGCCAGATTGGCTTTAGACGTCATCCTCACCCGACCTACTGCTGAAGGGCAGACGTGGGCGACGGGTTTACGCAAAGCCGGACACCGCGTTAAACACTGGCCGTTGATCGACGTCAACCCTATGACCGATTTGATGCGCTTGCGGTCTGTGCTCGATGCTTGGCATGGTTACCAAGCGGTGATGTTTGTCAGCCGTGCAGCCGTGACCAATGCTTTAGGCGCAATGAAACCCAAAGCCGGATGGGGCATGACGCGCTGTTGGGCCACAGGGCCTGGCACCCGACAGGCTTTGCGCGATGCTGGTGTTCCAGACACATTGATCGATTCGCCACCGCCTGACGCGGCACAGTTTGATACCGAATCATTGTGGCCGGTGGTGCAAGCCAAGCTCCAGCCGCTGCAGCCCGTTTTGCTGTTGCGGGGCAGTGATGGCGACCAAGAAGACCCTAACTCCCAAGGCTCTGGGCGCGATTGGTTATTGCGGCAACTGGCCTTGAGCGGTGTTGCGGTGGAAATTTTGTCGGTCTACCAACGCTGCGTTCCGCGTTGGGACAAATACCGTTTACAAGAAGCAAGTCAAGCCGCCCAAGACAGCAGTATTTGGTTGTTCAGCAGTTCCCAGGCCTTGAACAACTTGGCCAGTTTGCTGCCAGACCAAGATTGGGGCGCCACCCTCGCCATGGCCACGCATGAACGGATTGTGCAAACTGCCAAGGCCATGGGCATGGGGAAAGTGGTTTTTTGCAGACCCAGTCTTGGCGAAGTGCTTGCCTCATTAGAATTGATGGCATGAGCAGTGAGTCTGGACCAACGCAAGTAAACCCTCCCCCCGCGGCCGGTCCTGAAGCCTCACGTTCTCTTTGGCGCTCTTATGGGGTTAAGTTTGTTGGCTTGCTTGCCTTGCTTGCGTTGGCATTGGCCATCATGTTGTGGCAAAAACTCAGTTTGATTCAAGAGCAATTGGCCAGACAAAGCGCGGATGCGGGACAACTTTCCATGCAAGCCAATAGCTTGGCCAAAAACGCGCAAGACTTGGCCAACGAAACCGCAGCCCGAGTCGCTTTGCTCGATACCCGTCTCAGTGAAGTCGCTTTGCAGCGTTCGCAACTCGAAGAATTGATGCAAAGCCTGACGCGCTCAAGAGACGAAAACATGGTCGTGGATATCGAGTCCGCGCTGAGTCTGGCACAGCAGCAAGCCGAACTCACTGGCAGTGTGCAACCCATGTTGGCCGCATTGCAAAGTGCGCAAAAACGGTTAAGCAAAGTGTCGCAACCGCGTCTGGCACCCGTGTTGCGTGCGTTGCAAACGGATATTGACCGCATCCAGTCGGCCAGCGTCACCGATACCCCTAGCTTGCTCAACAAGCTCGATGAGTTGGTGGTATTGGTAGAAGAACTGCCCTTGCTCAATGCGGTGGGCGTCAACAGCCGAGCCACCCCCGCGCCCAGTAAGCCCTTGGGCAATGTGTGGGAGCAAGCGTGGCGCCAAGGGCAGTGGTCATTATTGGGTGCCAGCGTGTGGACAGAGTTAAGCAGTCTTGTACGAGTAAGTCGCATTGACCAACCCGAGGCGGTGTTACTCACGCCTGAGCAGAGCTTTTTTGCCCGTGAAAATTTGAAATTACGTTTGCTCAACGCTCGTTTGGGTTTACTGGCCAGACTGACAACAGCCTCGCGCAATGATTTGCAATGGGCCGAACGCGATATGCGTCGCTTCTTTGACGTCTCTGGTCGTAAAGGCATCACTGCCTTGACCTTGCTCAATCAAACCCAAATTCAAATCCGTCAATTTGATATGCCGCGTTTGGACAATTCGCTGGCAGCGCTGGCGACAGCGGCGGCAGGTCGCTGAGATGCGCATGGCGCTGTGGTTTGTCGCCTTGTTTGCGGTCGCTGTGGCTGTGGCCTTGGGTTTGAGCCAACAAGTGGGTACTGTCACCTTGTTTGTGCCGCCCTACCGTGTCGACCTTTCGCTCAATTTGGTATTGATCAGCTTGGCTGCGCTGTTTGCCTTGTTGTATCTGGCCCTTCAAAGCCTATTGGGCTTGTGGGTGCTGCCAGAGCAGGCGCGGCGTTGGCGTGTGCAGCAACGTGAACGCAACGCCCAATCGCTAATGCTTAACGCTCAAATCGGTTGGATGACGGGGCGTTATCTGCGGGCTCGCAAAGCGGCATTGCAAGGGTTGGCGCATGTAGATGTCTTGCTTTCAGCCCAAGATGGCGTTTCGCCAAGCAACAGTTTGCTGCTCATGCGCAGCGTCTTGCATTTGTTGGCCGCTGAAAGTGCGCATGTACTGCGCGACGAAAAAGCGCGGGACGAGCATTTGCAGCAGGTCTTTCAGCCTCACCCTGCTTTGGGCTCATCGTTGCGCAATGAAGTGCAAGATGCGGCGCGCTTGAGCGCTACTCGCTGGGCCTTGCACGACCGCGATGAGCGCGGTGCGCACCAGCACCTCAGTCAATTACCCCAAGGCACAGCGCGACGCACTTTAGCGCTGCGCTTGCGATTGAAAGCGGATCGCATGGGGCAAATGCATCTGCCCGCATTGGACACCGCAAGGTTATTGGCTAAGCATGGTGCTTTTTCTTCCAACGCGGCCAACAGTTTGATGCGTGGCCTGTCTTTGGCCAGTATTGACGACTGTCGTGATGCGCATCAGTTACAAGCCACTTGGCGTATCTTGCAATCTGCCGAAAAAGCCATGCCCGAGGTCGCCGTGCACGCTGCACTGCGTTTGCTTGGTTTCAAAGGCGAGGCCAATTTGGCTTTGCAATGGCTTTTGCCTGTTTGGGAAGCCCTCTCGAGCAACCCCGCAGAGTGGAGTGACAGCACAGTGCACCAACGTGTGTTGGAAGTGCTGGCGCAGGCCTTGCAGACCTTGACCCCAGACAGCGAGTGGTTGGCGCGTGTGGAACAAGCGCGATTGGGCAATCCGCGCAGCGTCGAGTTGCAGTACTTGAGCGGTATGGTCTGCTTGCGCCACAGTTTATGGGGCAAGGCTCAGCAACTGCTAGAACAAGCTGCACCGCGTTTGCAGTCCAGCGATTTGAAACGCAGCGCTTGGCGAGCGTTGGCCGAACTGGCCGAGCAAAAAGGCGATCAAGCGCAAGCGCTGGCGTGTTGGAAACTGTCCGCCAGCGCTTGAACTGCAGTCTTAGGTCGCAGGACGGTTATCATCAAACGGCATAGCCATTTGCCGTAAATCGCGTTTGGTTTCTACCAATACCAAGGGGCCTTCATCAATCACGATGGGTGCTGGACGCTCACGCGGCACATGCACGGGCTTGGGTTCGGCAGCAATGGCCGCCTGTACTTGAGCGATGCTCTCAGGGTTGGAGTTCACCCACTCTAAACCGCTACCAGAGGCGACTTGCTGCAACTGCCCCATGGGCAGTTCATAGGAGGCGATGCTGGGCATTTGGTGCGATGTTGCCGCCATCGCGGGTGTTGCCACTGCAACAGGCGCGGGTGCTGCGGGCGACCAAGCGTTATCCACGCTGGCTGTGTTTGCTTCATCGGCCTTTTCTTCTCGGTGTGCACGATCGCGCCCATAGCGGTCCCGGTTGCGTCGTTCTCGGCGCTCATTGACGCGCTCGCCGCCTTCGCTTGCCGTTGCCGACTCTTCAGACACACTTTGCTGCTCAAGACCGATAGCATTGTTGACAGGCGCATCCTCTGCCAATGGCATTTGAGCGTCGGCTGTGCTCTGGTTACTGCGCTCGCCACGACGTCCACGGCCACGGCGTCCGTCGGTTTTTTCACGCGGAGCGCGCTCGGTGGTCTCGCTGACGCTGACTGCCATATCGCCTGCCACGGTGTTGGCGGTGGCTTCTGTGGCCCCAGCCTCTTGGCGACGGCGTCCGTCTGGGCGCTCGCCGCGTCCACGTCCGCGTCCACCTTCGGCGCGGTCGCCGCGGGGCGTGTCGGTCTTTGCTTCATTGGCGCGGTCATCACGGCCTTCGCCTCGACCTTCACTATTGCGTGCTTCGCTTCCACCGCGGCGTGCTTCGCCACGGCGTTGACCACCGCGGCGGTTGTCGCCAGTGCGGCCTTCGCCACTTCGCCCATCGCGGCGCTCGCCTGAGCGAGCCGGCTTGTCTTCTGTGGCAGGTTTGGCTGGTTCGTTGGCGGGTTCGCCGCCGAACAAGTTTTTAAGCCATCCAAAAAAGCCTTTTTCAGCTGGTGCAGCAGCTGCGGGGCTGGTGCGTTTGGCTGCAGGTGTCGAAGGTGCTGTCGCTTCAGACCTGGCTGCACGCGGCTCAGCGTGCGGTGCGGGCAAATCGGGCAGCAC